>CALAMB010000089.1 GCA_937925645.1 uncultured Acidobacteriota bacterium | reverse complement strand
CGCGTGGAGCTCGCCTACAACCCGTCGCATCTCGAGGCGGTGAACCCGGTGGTCGAGGGGATCGCCCGGGCACGCCTCGACGCCGACCACGGCGGCGACCTGGCGCGGGTGCTGCCGGTGCTCATCCACGGCGACGCCGCCGTGGCCGCCCAGGGCGTCGTCTACGAGGTCATCCAGATGTCCCTGCTGGACGGCTACCGCACCGGCGGCACCATCCACCTGGTGGCCAACAACCAACTCGGCTTCACCACCAACTACCTCGACGGCCGCTCCAGCACCTACTGCACCGACGTGGCCAAGGTGACGCTGTCACCCGTGTTCCACGTCAACGCCGACGACGTCGAAGCCGTGGTGCTGGCGGCGGAGCTGGCCCTGGACTATCGCCAGACGTTCCACACCGACGTCTTCATCGACCTGCTGGGCTACCGGCGGTACGGCCACAACGAGTCGGACGAGCCCCGCTTCACCCAGCCCAAGCTGTACAAGGTCATCGCCAAGCATCCCGACCCCCGGCAGATCTACCAGATCCGCCTGGCCAAGCGCGGCGAGATCGAGGCGGGCGAGGCTGAAGCCATGGAGCAGGCGTTCCGCGCCGAGCTCGAATCGCAGTTCGCCGCGGCGCGCGCCGAACAGCTCCCCCACTGCCACCTGATGGGGGCCTGCGACCGGCGGCGGCGCCCCGCCGACTTCAATTTCGTGGATTCGCCCGCCACCGCCGTCCCCGCCGACCGGCTGCTGGACGTGGGACGGCAGGTCTTCACCGTGCCGGCCGACCGCGCCATCTTTGACAAGATCCGCCGCCTCTACGACGGCTGGCTCAACAACCTTGTGGCGGAGCGCCGCTGCGACTGGGCCATGGGCGAGACGCTGGCCTACGCCACGCTGCTCGCCGAGGGCACCCCCATCCGACTCAGCGGCCAGGACGTGGAGCGCGGCACCTTCTCGCACCGCCACGCCGTCCTCCACCTGGAGGATACCGAGGAGGAGTACGTCCCCCTGAACGCCGTCAGCTCCGCTCCAGCGCGCTTCGAGGCCTTTAATTCGCTCCTGTCGGAATATGGCGTGCTCGGCTTCGAATACGGCTACGCGGGCGCCCGGCCGCAGGCGCTGGTCATCTGGGAGGCCCAGTTCGGTGATTTTGCCAACACCGCCCAGGTGATCATCGATCAGTACCTGGCCGCGGCGGAGGCCAAGTGGAACCGCCTGAACGGCCTGGTGCTGTTCCTCCCCCACGGGCTTGAGGGCCAGGGCCCGGAGCACTCGTCGGCCCGGCTGGAACGATTCCTCGGACTGTGCGCCCACAACAACATGGTCATCGCCAACTGCACCACGCCGGCCAGCTTGTTCCATCTGCTGCGGCGGCACATGAAATTTCCCGTGCGCGTCCCGCTGGTGGTACTCACGCCCAAAAGTCTCCTGCGGCACCCCCGGTGCGTCAGTCCCCTCGACGATTTCACCGGCGGCCGCTTTGAACCGGCGCTTGATGACCCGGCCGCCGATCCGGCCCGCGTCCGGCGCGTGCTGCTGTGCTCGGGCAAGATTTATTACGACCTCCTGCAACGCCGCGAGGCGGACGACCGCGACGACGTGGCCATCATCCGGATGGAGCAGCTCTACCCGGTGGCTGAGTCCGCCCTGGATCGTCTGCAGGCGCGGTACGCCGGTGCCCAGTGGCACTGGGTGCAGGAGGAGCCGGAGAACATGGGCGCGGCCTGCTTCGTCCGGCGCAAGTACCCGATCCCGTCGCTCCAGGTGGTCGCCCGGCGGGAAAGCGGCTCGCCGGCCACCGGTTTCCACGAGATCCATCAACTGGAGCAGCGGGAAATCCTGGACCAGGCATTCCGGTAGCGCCGAAACGCATCTCATCGAGGGAGCGGAACATGGTGATCCAAGTGAAGGTGCCCGCCGTCGGCGAATCCGTGACCGAAGCGGTCGTGGGCCGCTGGTTCAAGGAGTCCGGCGACTACGTCCGGGTCGACGAGCCCGTCTGCGAGATCGAGTCGGAAAAGGCCACCATGGAACTCAACGCCGAAGCGGCCGGCCGGCTGACGGTGACCGTGCCCACGGGCCGGACCGTACCCATCGGCACGGTCATCGCCGAGATCGACACCGCCGCGGCACCGCCCGCGGGCGCACCCGCGCGGGCGCGCGCCGCTGCGGCAGCCACTCCGGCTCCCTCAGCGTCTGCGCCCGCCGTCACCCCGGACACCGCCGGCAATTCCGACCGGGCCCGCTTCACCCCCGTCGCCCGCAAGCTGCTTGCGGACGCCGGCGTTCCGACGGACCGGATCGCGGCGGCCCCCGGCGCCCGGGTGACGAAGCGGGACGTCCTGGACGCGCTGGACCCGGCCCGCAGCCAGCCCGCGGCGCCGGCGCCGGCGCCGGACGCGGATCGACGCCCCGTCCGCCGCGAGCGAATGACCACTTTGCGCGGCACCATCGCCCGCCGGCTGGTGGCGGCCAAAAACGAGACCGCCATGCTCACCACCATCAACGAGCTGGACATGTCGGCGATCATGGACCTCCGCGCCCGCCATCAGGAGGCGTTCACGGCAAGAAACGGCGTGAAGCTGGGTTTCATGTCGTTCTTCACCTGGGCCGTCTGCCGCGCCCTCGAGGAGATGCCGGTGATCAACGCCCGGATCTCGGGCGGCGACATCGTCTACCCGGAGTACTGCGACATCGGCATCTCGGTGTCGACGCCCAAGGGGCTGGTGGTGCCGGTGGTCCGCGATGCCCACTTGATGGACCTGCCCCGGCTGGAGGCCGCCATCCAGGCCCTGGCCGACCGGGCCCGCGCCGGCAAGCTCACCGTGGACGAGATGTCCGGCGGCACCTTCACCATCACCAACGGCGGAGTGTTCGGATCGCTTATCTCCACGCCCATCATCAACTATCCCCAATCGGCCATCCTGGGCATGCACACCATCAAGGATCGCCCGGTGGCCGTGGACGGCGAGGTGGTGATCCGGCCCATGATGTACCTCTCGCTGTCGTACGACCACCGGATCATCGACGGCCGCGAGTCGGTCAGCTTCGTCATCCGCGTCAAGGAGCTGCTGGAAAGCGCGAAGGCCGAATGGCTGCGGCTCTGAGTTCCGCCATTTCGCGTCAAACCGGCTGTTCCGGCATCTGTATATGGATGGAAATCCACAGTGGGGGTGGTCCTTGCCCAAAGACGAGTGTCTGATTTTACTGGCGCACGGCAGCCCCGATCCCCGGTGGCGGAAACCGTTCGAGCATTTGGTCCGCGACCTGGTTGACTCCCGGGACGGCACCGCCCCATTGCTGGCTTACATGGAATTTGTGCCGCCGACGCTCACCGACGCGGTCGCCGAAGCCGACCGCCAAGGATTCCGGCGCATCGCGATCCTCCCCCTGTTCATGTCCGGCGGCGGCCACGTCGCCAAAGACATCCCCGCCCAAGCCGAAACCGCCCGGCAGAACCACCCCGGGCTCGCCATCCGGATACTGCCGCCGGTGGGGGAGCACCCGCGTTTCCAAAGGATGCTCAAAGAGATCATCCGCGACCTGCAGCACCGCGCCTGACCCGCCGGACGGAAGTCGAACATCCGCCGCCAGAACATTTCATCGTGCCGGCGGGCCGCATTCGCCGCCTGCGGCCGGCTGAAGAAACCGCTCAATCGACCTGCTGCCGGCGGTACAGCTCGGCAGCGACCGCATCGAGCACCGGCTGCAGGTCTTCATCTTCCCGCAGGGCGTACAGCAGGGCGGCCAGCAGCTCCAGGATGGTCTGCGTCTCCGCCTGCAGCGCCTCAACTTCTCCCGCGAGGCGCTCGTTTTCCTGCGTCACTTCCTCAAGGACCGCATGCAACCGCGCCAGTCGCTCCGCCTGGGTTTCCTTCTGCGTCACTTGCGGCTTCCCCCTGTCACTTCGATGGAATCACTCCGGGCTGCCGTCGGCATCCGACGGCGCGTCGCCGTCGAGCATGGCGAGCACAATCAATTCCCCCTCGCGCTTCACCTCGGCATTGACACACCCCACCCGGTTGCAGATCCCGATGCAGTTTGAGTAATCGGCGCGCGGTGACTGGAACAGGGTGATGAGACGGGCGCCGCATGGGCACGGGGCGTAGACGGGCAGGGCCACGCCGCAGACGGGGCAGAACAGCTCGAGGATGTCTCCCTCCTCCAGGTCGACGTCCAAAGCGACCCGGCACTTCTCGCCGAACACGGGACTCAGTGCCACCAGCCCCTCCCCTTTCCGGCCGCGGACCCGCAGCAGGATGCCGGGGTGGTTGTTGAAACTGGCACGGCGGTTCACCAGGTCGTGGCCGTTGGGGCAGAAGCAACGGGTCACCACCAGCACCCGGGGGGCCCGGGCCACGTCCCGGTCGAGCGGGTTGGGATAGAACAGCATCCCCTTTTCGTCGTCGTGCTCCATGGGGCGGCACTCCTGAATGCTCGGACCTTGTCTGTATTGTAGGTGACGCGCGCCGGTCCGTCAACTCCGGGCACCCGGGGACAGCGGCCGGCCCGGACCGGCCGCATTATCTCCCGGCCTGCCGGTGCCGCAGAAAGCCGGCCTGGCGGGCGCGGATCCGGAACACGGCCACGAACATGCGCAGGGAATCCGCCAGCGGGCTGACCTTGGAGCCCTCGACGGCGCGCCAGTTGACCGCTACTTCCTCGATGGCGTAGCCCACCCGCTGGGCCAGGTACAGGATCTCCACGTCGAACGCCCACCCCTTCTCCGAGGACCACGCGAAGAGGCGCTGCGCGGCGTCGCGCCGGAACATCTTGAAGCCGCACTGGGTGTCGCGGATTCCGGGCACCGCCAGCAGGTTGACCATGGTGTAAAAGGCGTTGCCCATCATCTGGCGAAATCCTTCCCGCTCGCGCCGGACGTCCGACGACGCCAGCCGCCGCGAGCCGATGATCACCTCGATGTTCGCCGCCATGGCCGGCCGAAAGCGATCCAGCTCCTCGATCGGCGTGGCGCCATCGGCGTCGGCGAACGCGACGTACCGCCCGCGCGCCTCGAGCACCCCGCGGCGCACCGCCGCCCCCTTTCCCTGGTTGGCCGGCTGCCGCAGCAGGTGGAACCGGCCGTCCCGCGCCGACCATTCCGCCACGATCCCGGCGGTGCGATCGCGCGAACCGTCGTCCACCACGACCACTTCCATGGCGTACCCGCAGCGGGCCATGTGCGCCGCCACGCTGTCCAGAAAGGCGGGCAGACGGTCCGCCTCGTTGTAGGCCGGGATGACCAGACTGACCAGCGGACCGTCGCCGCCGTCGCCCTCCGGCCACGGCCAGCCGCCGGGTGGCCGCTGGCTGTGCCGCATGGCCAGAATCACCGCCGGGCTCAGCAGGTCCCCGGCGGCGAATTTGAACCGGTGCAGGAACAGCGCGCACAGCGGCGCCAGCACCAGCAGGCGGGCGGCGTGAAACGCCATCAGCGGGAGCAGGGCTGCGCCCACTCCGGGCCACGCCAGCAAGGCGGGCAGCTCCAGGACGCCGATGCCCAGCGGCACCGGCGACACTTCCACCAGGCCGGTGAAGAAGAGATACATCGTCCAAGCCACGGCGGTTTCCGGAACCGCGTCGGCGAAGTGGACGAATAGCCACCCTTCGGCACCCCAGCAGACCAGGCCCGACAGCACGCTTTTCATCACCGCGGCCGGTTCTCCGCTCCGGACCGCCGCCGCGACGAGCAGCGCCGCGGTCGCGGCGCCGCCGATGGCGGCGCCCCAGCCGAATCCGAATAATCCGGCCGCCACCGTCAGGCCCGCCGCGACGGTGACCCAGGTCCCCGCGTCGCGGGCGGTCAGCCACCGCCGGATCCGCTCCCGGCTGGAGCCGCCCAGTTCGCGGACCAGGAATTCCGTCTCGAACGAGCGGAGAGGCATCCACGGGCTGCCGATCTGAACAATCTGGATCATGGCTTCGAACGCGCCGGATTGCTGCCACGAGGCGGCAGCCCCGAAAACAATCCGCCGCCGCGCGCTGCGCAGGACGAAGCCGGCGGCGGCGGCCAGCAGCAGCCCGCCCGCCACGCGCCACGACATTCGGTCCCAGGCCAATGGCTGAACGAGGCGGATCAATGCCGCCAGCACGAGTCCCCCGGCCAGCACCGCCAACAGGTAGTACCGGCCATAGTGGGTGAACCGTTCTGTCTTCGCCGCGCCGACAACCAACTGGCACTCCCGTGAATCCGAATCGGAACCCTGGCGTGGAAACCATCTGATTGTAGATAACCGCCCGCCCCCTGTCAACGCGCCCCTGGCGCCCCGCGGGGCAAACCTTTGCCAACCCGTCGCCGCCTTGCTACAATGGACCTGTCATGCCAACTTGCCGCCACGCCATCCGTATTCGGGACGGTTCAGCCGGACCCGCTTCGAGTTCAAACCGGGGAGGTCAGCCATGACCACGCGCCTGTTCTGCCGCCTGGGGTTCGCCCTGCTGATGCTGTGGGGCGGGAGCACGTGCGCGAGCGCGCAGGTGCTCCCCTTCGATGTCAAGACCCTGCGGGACGGGCTGCCCCAGTCGCAGATGGCCAGCATGGTGCAGGACAACCGGGGGTACATCTGGGTGGGCACGTGGGGTGGCCTGGCCCGGTACAACGGCGGCCGGTTCCACAACTACACCACCGACGACGGCCTGCCCAGCGGCCGGATCCAGGAACTGCTCGTGGACAGCCGCGGCACACTCTGGGTGGCCACCGCCGGCGGCACCGTGGTCATGCGCGGCGAACGACTCACGCCCATCGCCAATTTAAGCCTGAAAAAACCGCGCTGCCGCGCCCTGCTGGAGGACCGCGACGGCGCCATCTGGATCGGCACCGACCAGGGCGCCTACCGCGTGCCCAAGGATACATTCCGGGCCGAACCGGCGCCAGACGGACTGGAACGCCAGATCATCTACGATCTGGCCTCGGACCGGGGCGCGATTCTCATCGCCGGCGACCAGGGGTTGTGGCGGTACGAGCCCGGCGGCGGCTATCAGCAGATGGACATCCCCTGCCCCCGGAACCAGATCCGGACCATCGCGGTCACCGGCGACGGCATCTGGCTGGGCACCAGCACCAGCGGCGCCTTCCTGAAGGACGCCGCCGGCTGGCATTCGATGCTGGCATCGGGCCAGGTCACCGGCCGCACCATCTACCGCATTTACGCCGCCCCCTCGGGCACGCTGTACATCTGCACCAGCGACTCGGCGCTGTTCCTCCGCCGGGTGGGTGAAAAAGCGTTCCAGCACTGGAACACCGACATGGGCCTGCCGTCTAACGTGGTGAATTTCACCTTCGAGGACCGCGAAGGGAACGTGTGGGTGGGCACCGATATCAACGGCCTGGCCCGCCTGGGCGGCGTGGCGCTCAGCAATCACGGCCTGAAGCAGGGCCTGCCCAGCGACTGCGTGTTCGGCATCGCCTCCAGCCCCACGGCCGGCGCCCTCTGGCTGGGCACGCTGAACGGGGCGGTCCATTACCAGGTCCGGCCGAATTCGAAGGTGCTGGAGACCATCGGCCTGGCCGACGGTTTGGACACCGAGTGGGTCTGGAAGGTACTGCCGGAGGCGGACGGCGGTTTGTGGATTCTCACCGACACCTCACTGTTTCACCGCCCGCGCGGTCAACGCCGGCTCCAGCTGATGCCGCCGTCGGTCCCGGTGCCGCGGGCGGAATTGTGGGATGCCACCTTCGATCATCAGAACCGCCTGTGGGTGTGCGGACGCGGCGAAACCGGCGGGCTGGTCATGCGCGACGTGAACGGCGCGTGGCGCGCCTGGACGGCCACCGCCGCGGGCGAACCCCTGACCTTCTGCGCCCACTTCTGTCCCCGCCGGGCCGGCGGGGTCTGGGCCACGGTGGAAACCGACGTGTTCTTCTGCGATGGCGAACGCGTCGTCAAGCTGGCCGAACGGCCGCCGCTGTCGCGGCAAAGCTATATCAACAGCATTTTTGAGGATAGCGTCGGCCGTCTTTGGGTGGGTTCCGATGCCGGACTGGCGGTGATGGACGGCAACGGCCGCTGGCGGCTCCTCAACGACCAGCCCGGCCTGACGTCGCACCACGTCTACTTTTTCGGCGAGGACCGGCGCCACAACATCTGGGTGGGCACCACCCGCGGGGTGTCGCGCATCGGCACCGACGGCCGCGTGGAGAGCTTCACTCCCGAGGACGGCCTGGCGGGCTACGAAACCAACCAGTACGGGTTCCATTGCGACGCCGGCGGCGAGATCTGGATCGGCACCGTCGATGGGCTGTCCCAGTACGACCCCGACCGGCACTACCCCAATACCATCCCGCCGAACCTCGTCGTGGAATCGGCCGAACTGACCGACCGCCGGGTCGACTTCCCCCAGTCGCTGGAGCTGACGTGGGACGAACGGTCGATCACGTTTCAGGTGGCCGTGCTGTCGTTCCGGAACCGCAACCGCGTGGGCTACCGGGCCCGGCTCGAAGGGCTCGAGGAGGAGTGGCTGCCGGTCCGCCAGCTCGCCGAGCTGCGCTACACCAATCTCCCCTCCGGCAAGCTGCGCCTGCTGCTCCAGGCGGTGAACGAGTCGGGCATCTGGAGCGAGACCGCGGTCCTGCCCATCACGGTTCATCCGCCGTTCTGGCTGACGACCTGGTTCCAGGCGCTGCTGGCGGCGCTGGCCCTGGCCGCCGTGGTGGGCGTTTATCGCTGGCGCACCTTTATCCTCCGGCGCCGCACCCGGGAGCTGACCGTCGAAGTGGACAAGCGGACCACGGAACTCCAGGACGCCAACCGCCGCCTGACCCATTTGGCCACCTATGATCCGCTCACCGGCCTCATGAACCGCCGCGCGATCATGGAGCGGCTCGAGGAGGCGGCGGGCTCTGCCGGTCGCGGCAATCGCCAATTCGGCTCCATTCTGGTGGACCTGAACAAGTTCAAGTCGGTCAACGACACGCTGGGCCACACCACGGGCGACGACGTGCTCCGCACGATGGCCGGCAAGATCCAGGGCTGCCTGCGCGACGGGGATTTTCTGGGCCGCTACGGCGGGGACGAATTCCTCATCTTTCTGCCGGGCGCCGCCGCGGACGCGGTGAATGCGGTCGCCCACCGCATCGCGTCGCTGAGCCACACCGTCAGCGGTGACGGCATCGCCATCACCGTCACGGCGGCGTGCGGCGGCGTGGTCGTCCCCGGCATGTGCGCGCCCGTCCTGCCCGCCGTTCTGGCCCAGGCCGACGCGCTGATGTACGCGGCCAAGAAGGTCGGACCGCCGGGCGTCGCCACCGCCAACTATCAGCCGCCCGCGCCTTGAGGCCGGTGGCCGCTTTCCCCCCGACACCGGACGAAACTGTGGTTTCCGTTATCGAATCCCCGGCTATAATAGCTGGCACATATTCCCTCCAGGAGGAGTCCATGAACAGGCATCTGCGATTGTCGGGACTGATGATCATGGGGTTGGCGTTCTTGGTGCTGGCGGCGGCTCCGCCCGTCAAGCCCGTCACCGTAAAGGGATCCGGCCTTTTCTCCCAGGACGCCAGGTTGATGGCGGACGGCGTGTTCGTCGGTCAGGAGGATGCATGGGACGACCCGCGCTGCGTGCACTGGACCGATTTGGACGTGGCGTTCACGCTGGACCTGGGCGCGGCGCTTCAGTTGAATGAAATCACGCTCCAGGTGGACAACAACGACGTGTACCGCCTCGAATATTCGGCGGACGGTCGAAATTACTCCCTCTTATTCACGATCCCCGCAGATGCCGGCGAAATCGAAAACGGCATGGACACGCTGAGCTCCGACGCCGATCATCCGGATTTCGTGCCCGTTCTCGATTTCAAACCGGTGGTCGCCCGGTACCTGCGCCTGCAGGCCGTCGAGGGCGACGACGCCTACAGCGTGGCGGAGATCCAGGCCTTCGGGACACCGGTTGAAGCCGCCACCGGCAGGCCGGCGGTCAAGGGCTACGGGACCTTCGCCAACAACCCCTCCCTGCTGGTGGACGGCAAGATCGTCGAGGAGGGGGCCACCTGGACGGACGACCAAACCGTGCACTGGTCCGATCCGGCAGTGTATTTCATCATCGACTACGGCAAGATCCGCCCCATCTTTGACGTCATGATCCAGGTGGACAACAACGACGACTACATCGTGGACTATTCCGTCGACGGCGTGAAGTATACCCGCCTGTTCGCCGTCAGCCAGGATGACGGGAACGTCCCGGACGGCATGGACACGATGAGCTCCCTCGACGCGCACCCGGCCTACGAGCCGAAGATCGACTTCAAGCCGGTGCGGGCCCGTTTCCTGAAAGTCTACGCCGTGGTCGGCGACGGCATGTACGCGATCACCGAGATCAACGCCCGCTGACATGGCGCCGCTGACGGTGGGGGCTACCGGCTCCCCGTTTCCATGGGGTGGAGGGATATGGTGCGATTGCGGCCGGCCTGCTTGGCCTGGTACAGGGCGTAGTCCGAAAGCCGGATGAAATCAGACAACGCGCCGTCATGATCCGGCGTCAGGCTGGTGACGCCGCAGCTGACCGTGACGTGCGGGCCGGCTTTGGAGGCGGAGTTGGCGATGCCCAGCGCCTCGACCCGCCGCCGCAGGTGTTCGGCGACCTTGACCGCCCCGTCGAGATCGGTCAGGGGCAGGATGACGGCGAACTCCTCGCCGCCGTACCGGGCGATGGAGTCGCCGGCGCGGGACAACCCGTCGGCCATGGCGGTGGCCACCGACTTGAGGCAGGCGTCACCGGCCTGGTGCCCGTACGTGTCGTTGTAATCCTTGAACCAGTCGATATCCACCATGATCATCGCCAGCGGCGATCTGGCGCGAACCGCCCGTTTCCACTCCTGATCGATGCGCTCGTCGAACTGCCGCCGGTTGGCGATCCCGGTCAGCGGATCCAGATAGGACAATTCCAGCAGGGTCCGGTTGGCATCCTGAAGCTGCCGCGTGCGCGCGTCCACCAGTTCCTTCAGTTCGTTCTCCCGCCGCTGGTGCGCCTGCAGACGCAGCTTGAAACCGGCGTACATCAGCCCGCCGCCCAGCGCGGCCAGCAGCGCGTAGGCCCACCAGGTCGCCCAGGGCGCCGGCCGGATGGTGAAGGCGACTTCCACCGGCCCCTTCACGTTGCCCGCGTAGTCACGGCCCCACACCCGGAACACATAGTTCCCGTCGGGCAGTCGCCGGTATTCCTTTTTGAAGTCGGCGGACCACATCGACGGCTGGGGGTCGAACCCCACCAGCTGGGCCCGGTACCGCGTATCCTCCTGACGGAAAAAGCTCAGCAGCGCGTATTCGAAATCGATGTCGTTTTCATTGAAGGCGAGCGAGGCGCCGCCCCTCAACCGCCGGGAGGACCCTTCCCTCTGGACGAGCGTTCCCTGGACCAGGAGCGGCTTGGGAGTGTAGTCGCGGGCCTCCAGGCCGGGGTCGAAGACCGCCGCACCGCCCACCGTCCCCACCCAGATCCGGCCGAGCCGGTCCACCATGCCGGCATTCCGGTTGCACTGGTTCAGGGGCAGACCGTCCTCCACGGTGAACGTGAACACGTCGAAGACCGGCCCCACCTGTCCGTTATTCCGCGTGGCGGGCGTCAGCCGGGCCACTCCCTTGTTCGTGAACATGTAAAGCCGGCGGTCCGCGTCACTCAGGATCTTATACACCGTGTTGTTGGGCAGGGGCGGATCGGTGGCGTCGGTGAGGGTGAGCGCGATCCGTTCGGGATCAGCCAGGTCGATGCAGAAGGCGCCGCCCCCGTCGGTACCGGCCCACACCACCTCCCGCCCGTCAGGCAGCGTGGAGTCATGCAGACACTGGATCGATTCGTTGAGCAGGCCCTCGCGGCTCGAGTAGGTTTGCCAGAACGCGCCGTCGTAGCGGGCCAGCCCGCGGGCGGTGCCCACCCAGAGGACAGGCGGGCTGTCTTTCCGTCGGGTTTGGATCAAGCTGAGCACGGAGTTGTGGGGCAAACCGGTCTGCGTGTCGAACACCGTCCACCGACCGTCGCCGAAACGGGCCAGCCCGCTGCGGGTGCCCACCCACAGGCACTGCGCGGCGTCGGACCCGCCGGTCTCCAGCAGGACCTGGATCATGTCGTTGGGCAGGAGACCTGGGCCCGTGCCGATGTTCCGCCACGCCCCCCGGGCGAAGCGGGTCAGCCCGCCGTTGCGGGTGCCTGCCCAAACCGTCGTCCCGCCCGCGGGATCCGCGGTCGCGGCGAGGCACTGCACGATGTCGTTGGGCAGTGCCCCGGAAGCCTGGCTGAACACGTCCCAGCGCGCGCCGGTGAGCCGGGCCAGCCCGCCGCCGTCGGTGCCGAACCAGAAACTGGCCGTGCCATCGGGCGCCACCGTCTCGAGGATGGCCAGCACGGGCAGCGGAAACGGGCGCTGCACCGGCTTGATCACCCGCCATTGCCCGCCCCGCAGCTCGGCCAGCCCGCCGTTGCGGGTGCCGGCCCAGAGGACGGGCACCCCCGTGGTCTGACGGGTCTCGTGGAGACTGTACACCGCGTTGGACGGCAGGCCGTCGTCGATCCCCAGGCTGTGGACGCGCCCTTCACTCAGCCAGGCCAGGCCGCCGCCATCGGTGCCGATCCAGATGCCCTGCGGATTGTCCGTTCCGCCGGCGGCCTCCAGACTGGTGAGGTGGTCGGAGGGGAGGCCGTCCGCGCTGCCGTAACGCCGCCAGATGTTCCGGTGAAAACGGAACAGGCCGCCGCCGTAGGTGCCCACCCACAGGGCGCGGCTGCCATCCGGCTCCACCATTTCCAGGAAGCTGTTCACGGACACGCGCGGGAATCCCGGTCCGGTTTCGAAACGGTCAGCGCCCGGACGGAGGCGCGCCAATCCGCCCTCCGTCCCCGCCCAGATGGTGACCCGACCGTTGGCGTCGCGCTGGCCGAACAATCCCCAGACGCGATTGTGTGGCAGCCCGTGCCGGGTGTCGAACAGCGTGCTCCGGCCGGCCTCAATCCGCGCCACGCCGCGGTGGTGCGTGCCCGCCCAGATCACCGGCTCGCGACCCGGGGCGGCGCTGTCCATGAGGGCGTTGATCCGATCGTTCTGAAACGCGTCGGCGCTCCCGGGCAGCGGCGTCCAGCGGCCGTCCTGATAGCGGTGGAGTCCGCCGGCCTGGGTGGCGAACCAGAGGCTGCCGTCGGCCGCCGACAGGATGGCGCGCACGAAATTGGACCGGGTCCGGTTGGGCATGTCCACGCCGTGCCAGCGGCGCCCGTCGTAGTAGGCCGCGCCGTCCTGGGTGCCGATCCAGAGGAAACCGTGCCGGTCGCTCACGATGGCATGGACCGTGTTCTGAGGCAGGCCGTCGGAATCGCGGAACACCCGGATGGAATAAGTGCCGATGTCCAGCAGGCTGGCGGCGCAAACGGACAGCGTGGCGACGCCGAAGACTCCAGCCAGGCTCAGGGCGAACACCGCCATCGGCAGCGCCCGCCGGCCCGAGACCATGTCCCCGACCGGCGCGCCCTGTTCCACGTGACGGTGGCGGCTGTTGCGCCCGGATTCCTGCTTCATGTTCCGGCGGATGTCCTTTGAATCGACCCCGTGCCCTCATTCACACGTGTCCGGTACCGATCGCCTGGCCTGATTCTAACCGGATATCACCGGGAATGCAACCGCCGCCAGACCCTTGCCGCCGGGCCGCCGATCCCGTACAATCACCTGTCACGGCAAGGCAACGGGAGCATAAATCGATGAACATTCACTGGAGCGGCGCGTTCGAAGTCAAGACCTACGAACTGGACCACACGGGCCGGCTGCCGCTGCCGGCATTGCTGCACCGCATGCAGGAAGCCGCGGAGCACAACGCGGTGGCGCTGGGTTTCGGTGTCGAGGAACTGCTGCGGCGGAACCTTACCTGGATGCTCACCAGGTTTCACCTGCGCGCGGACCGGTTCCTCGCCGGCCGCCAGCCCATGACCACCGAGACGTGGCCGTCGGGGTTTGAGGGGCGCTTCGCCGGCCGCGAATTCCGGTTCTACGCCGGCGATCGCCGTGAGCCGTTCGCCGTCGCCTCCAGCCAATGGCTGATGGTGGACATCCAGCGCGGCCGCCCCGTCAAGGTCCAGGACGTTTTCCCCGATCTGTTCCCCTGCGATGAAACCCGGGTGATCGACAACGCCTTCGCCGAACTCGACCCCGCCGGCCCCGAGGTGCACCGCGCCGCGTTCCCGGTCCGCCTGGCGGACCTGGACATCAATCAGCACGTCAACAGCCTGCGCTACATCGACTGGATCATCGAAGCCGTCCCCGATCGCCTCTGGGCCTCCCACGGCATCGGCGCGCTGCAGGTGGAGTACCGCCGCCAGTCGGCGTACGGCGACACGGTGGACGCAACCACCCACCGCGAGCCGGCCGCCGACACCACGGCGATTCCGGTGTTTCACCATGTGCTGCGCAACGCGGCCGACGGCGCCGTGCTGGTGCGCGCCCGCACCGTCCGAGTTCCCTATCAAGATTTGCGAGGAATGTGATCGACAACTGACCGTTTCTCGCCGGCCGCCGACCGGCCACGGCGCATCGTCGCAACTCCGTTCCCTGCGCCGGTAAATTCCCGTCAGTCCCCGGGCGCCAGGTCGTGCGGATCGGTGGGGCGCAACCGCGCCTTGAGCTCGTCCGCCGGCTCGGGAATCGTCCAATCCCCCCGTTGCCGCCGACGGGCCGTTTCGGTTGCGGCGGCGGCCTGCCGGTCCGTATCGGGGGGATCGTCGTGGGCCATGTAGATCGTCTGGGAGGGGAAGGCGAACCCGCTGCCGGCCCGGTGGACGATGTCCATGATCCGGAAGTTCAATTCCTCCGCCACGCCGGTGAAGACGTGCAGATCGGAGTGGACCACCCAGGCCATCACCTCCACTTCCAGCGCCGAGGCGCCGAAGCCGCGGAAACGCACCCGCAAGGCATCGGGATAAATCCGGGGGTCGGCGAGGAGCATCCGCTTGATTTCGTCGATCACCAGGGCCAGCTGGTCGGGCGTGGTGCTATACACGAGCCCCAGCACCGGGTTGTAGAATATCCGGTCGCGGGCGGAAAAGTTGACAATCTTGGCGCCGGCCACCATGGCGTTGGGAATGGTGACGACGGTGCGCTGCATGGTGCGGATGCGGACCGAACGGAAACCCATGTCCTCCACGGTGCCCTGGATGTCGTCCACGGCGATGAAATCCCCGATCCGGAAGGGCCGGTCGGTCCCGATGCTCACCGCGCCAAACAGGTTCTCGATGGTCTTCTGCGCGGCGAACGCCACGGCCAGACCACCGATGCCGAGGCCGGCGAGGAGTCCGCCCACTTCCACGCCCATCACGCTCAGCACGCCCAGCAGGACGAAGACGCCGATCAGCACCTTGAGGAAGCGACCGATGACAGTGGAAAAATTGGCGGCTACCGGCATGCCTTCCCCGCCCGAGCGGGCAACGAAACCCGCCGCCACATCCACCACTCGGAACAACAGCCAGCCGACGCCGACGAGAGACAGCAATTGGGCGCCGCGCGCCAGAATCAGTTCGGCGGTGGGAGTCAGGCTCAGCCAGTGGGATGCCGGCCGGATCAGCAGGCCCCAGAGCACCAGGCACAGTGGTCCGTCGCTGGCACGGAGCAGTTCGTCGTCCCACTTCGTCCGGGTCCGCCGGGAGACCAGCCGGCCGCCCGCCACCAGCAGGCGCTGCAGCGATTTGGCCAGCACCCAACCGACGCCCACCGCCAGGAGGATGGCCACCCACTGCCAGAGCTGCAATCCGGCAAAGGACACCGCGAAGAGAGCGCCGGGCAAAATGTCGCCGATCCAGCCGTAGCCGAAGACACCGTACAAGTAATCGACATAGCCCACCGTCTCGGGCGCGAACGTCCAGATGTGGCCCTGCTGGGGATCCAGGCGGAGGCCCAGCGCGATCGTCACGGTCCGGCCGTTGGCCTTGATCTGGGCCAGGATCTCGCGGTCCTCGGGCACGTCCTCTTCCGGCGCGCCGAATTCGCCTCCGGACAAAACATCGGGCACCACCGCTTTCGTCCGCAGCAGCACGAGCATCAGCCGCCGGGCGAGCATCGCGCCCCGGGCGGCCTGATCCTCCGGCTTCACCGCTTCGAGATCCAGATAGTGGGCGGCGGTGTCGAATTCGCCCCGCAGGGCGTTGTCCATGAAACCGGTAAACGCGGCCCGGGGGCTGTTGCGGTGGACCGACGGCGGCGCCTGCCCCAGGCCGGGATTCAGCGTATCCGCTCCCGCCAGGCGCTGCCCCTGCACCAGCGTGCGATACCAGATGGCGGCGTTCGCCACGGTCCGGTGGGAAATCAGCCAGGCGATCTCGCCCGAACTCTGGTCGGCCACCCGGCGCAGCACGATGTCACCGGCCGTGCCGCCCGACCGGAACTGGTAGGCAGTGACGACGTTCGCGCCGGCCCCGTTTTCGATCGGCTCCCTGGTCAGCCGCCGATTGATTTCGCCCGGTGTCACCCGCAGTTTGCGCATCACTGTGAACAGCTTCTCGGCCACGTCGGCACCCACGCGCCGCTGCTCCGGCTCGCCCACTTCGTCCAGGTCCAGCAGATGGGCGGCCAGCACGAACTGGCCGGACGCGCAGGCATCCCAATAGGTGCGCCAGCTCTCCACGGGCGTTTGGCGGAGCACCACCGGTGGTTTCGGCCCCAGTCCGGGATTGATCGCCGGCCGTTCCACGACTCCGGTGACTTGGGCCAGCACTCCGGTCACGGCGGCGACAGCCAGAACCGTCAACCACGCGCGTCGGATGCCGACGATGCGCGACCACGCCATCATTGCAGACCTCCTTGACGATCATCGGCGGCGGAGCCGGTCGACGACCGACCCCGCCGCCGGCAGGCTTACTGCTTGTAGTAGTCCGGATACGCCGGCTGCCGGTGCCGGGGCGGCGGGTTCTTCTCCAGATCCTGGAGCAGGATCTCCACCGCCTGCTCCAACTGGGCGTCGCGCCCCTGGCGCCAGAGGAGCGGATCGAGTTCCACTTCGACGTCGGGCGCCACGCCGTAGTTCTCGACTTCCCACTGGCCTTCGGGATTCCAGAACGCCACCCGGGGCGCCGTGACGCGGCCGCCATCCAGCAGGGCGGGATAATCGTAAATTCCCACCAGGCCGCCCCAGGTGCGCTTGCCCACCAGCGGTCCCACCCGGGCCCGGCGGAAGTACCAGGGCATGGCATCGCCGCCGGATCCGGCGTATTCGTTGATCAGCATGGCCTTGGGCCCGAAAATGGCGCCGGTGGGCGTCGTGAACGGTTCCCCCTCGCGCGTGGACCAGTAATTCATCAACGGGCGGTGCAGGAGGTCCACGATGTAGTCCGCGGCGTACCCTCCGCCGTTGTACCGCTCGTCCACCACCAGGGCCTGCTTCCCCACCTGGGCGAAGAAATAGCGGTTGAAATACGTGTAACCGCCCGCCGCCGTGTCCGGCAGGTAGACGTAACCGATCCGGCCGCCGCTGAGCGTTTCCACCCGGCGGCGGTTGCCGTCGATCCAGGCCCGGTGCCGCAGGGACGTCTCGCTCGCCAGCGGTTCCACGACGACTTCGCGGGCGCCGTTCCCGTCGGCGTTGGGTCCCACCTTGATGCGGACAGCTTTGCCGGCGGTGTTTTCGAAGAACCGGTGCACGTTGTCGTCCGCTCGCACATCCCGGCCGTCCACCGCGAGGAGGTATTCTCCTTCCCGAACGTCCACGCCCGGCTGCGTCAGGGGCGCGCGCAGCCCGGGATTCCAGTTTTCGCCGCGGTAGACGTGGGCGAAGCGGACGCGCCCGTCGGCAGTCTCGTAATCCGCGCCCAGCAGGCCGCCCGGCACCCGGGTCACCGGCGCCAGGTCGCCGCCGCCCACGTACGTATGGCCCAGCACCAGGTTGCCCAGCATCTCGCTGAACAGGTAGTTCAGATCACCCCGGCTGGCCACGGCGGCCAGATACGGCTCGTACCGTTTCTCCGCCGCGCGCAGATCCAGGCCGTGAGCGTTCGGGTCGTAGAGGAAATCGCGTTCGATGCGCCAGACCTCGCGGTACATCTGGCGCCACTCGGCGGGCGGATCCACCCGGACGTCCATCGCGGCGGTGTCCAGCCACGTTTCGCCCGGCTTGAACGGCTGGCCCGCCGGCGCGACCGCCCAGCGGGGTCCCAGCTGCAGCAGCATCTTTCCGCCGTCGTGCGACAGGGCGAACGCGCTCACGCCGTCGGCGACAGGTTCCGCCTTTCGCTTCTTCAGGTCGAACAACTGGATCTTTGCCCGGGCCGGCCCGAACTGCGGCAGCAGGTCGCCCTCGCGCAGGTAAACCTGGCCGGCCTTGCCGGTCCACAACCCGGTGTAGTTGCGCGCCGGCAGCGGCAGGGCCAGGATCCGCTGGTCAAGTGCTTCAAAATCGATGCGGATCTCCACCGGTTTGTCCTTAGCTTTTTCACCGGCGCCGCCTGCCTGTTTCGCCTCCTTTGCGGGACTGCCGGCCGCGGCGTCGCCCGCCGGCTTCTCGCCGGACTTGTCTTCGGGCTTGTCCGTGTCGGCCTTGACCGTTTCCTCGTCGCTTTCGGGAGCCAGCGGCGATGCCGCGTCCTTTTG
>CALAMB010000088.1 GCA_937925645.1 uncultured Acidobacteriota bacterium | reverse complement strand
TCGGCGACCCATTCCTCCATGCGACCGTCGGCGAACCGGTAGATGGCGTTCTTCGCCGAGTCGGAAATGTAGAGCCGGCCGGCGGTGTCGGCGGCGATGTCGTTGGGGAACGCCGGCCGGGGGAAGGGATGGCGCGCCACGATGGCCCGGCCCGGGATGTCGATCTCCACCAGGGCCTGACGGCCCACGGCCCACAGCCGGTCGCCCACCACGGTCAGACCGGTGGGATTCTTGATGCCGTCCACCCACACCCGTTCGACGATCCGGCCGTCGGCCGACACGGCGGAGATGAACTCCAGTCCCGGCTGCTGCACCGCGCGGGTATACCCGCTGTAGTTGCTCACGTAAAACACCCCGCGGGCCGCGTCCCACACCGCCGACTCCGGGGTGACGAAGCGGCGCGGCGTCGCCCAGGCGGCCGTGATGCCGGCAGATGTGAAGACCGAATCCTGGTCGAGGCACAGGAAGCCCCAGCCGCCCATCACCTCCACCACCAGGAGCGTCAACTCATTGTCGCCCGCCGTGAGGGGCAGGTAGACGGTGTCGAAGGGGCCGAGGATGCCCAGGAACGACGGGTCGCGGCTGGTGTAGGCGCTGTTGCCGGAGAAGAGCAGCCGGCCGTTGAGGAAGACGTACACGTAGTCGCTGTAACCCAGCCCCAGTTTCATCGTCCGCGGCGCGTCGGCGCGGAGGGTTGTCCGGGCCAGCACCGCGGCGGGTTCGGCGCCGTTCCGGCGGCACGCCCGCGACAGGTTCACCGTCCCGTCCGGCTCGGCCGCCACGGGGCGCCACTCGGGCTTCGGCAGGTCGGGCGTGGCCAGGAGCAGATCCGAGTCGAACCGGCTGGCCTTGTACACCTGGGACACTTCCCACCGGGTGATGGCGCCGGGGCGCTCCCACGCCGGCGGGGGCGGCGGGAAATCCAGTGCCTCGTCGGCGCGGTAGCGGAAGTTGGAGAAGTACGCCGCCCCGTCGTTGAACGCGTTCACGCCGATGGCGCCTTTGGAAGTGCCATGCCCGAGACGGGGGATGACCAGCACCGGCCGGGTCATGTCGTTGAAAAACACCCGGGCTTGTCCGCCCCTGACCTCCAGGCGGAGGCGGTTCCACTGGCCCACGGGAATGGCCCCGGCGGCCGTGGCGCCCGGCCCGTTGTAGAGCTGCCAGCAGGTCTCGCCGTTGAACGTGGCGGCGTACTGGAAGGCGTCGTTGTAGAAGGGCGCCCGGTGGGGCCGGATGTAGAACCGCTCGTTCTCTCCCTCGGACTGGATCCGGAAGGCGACGCCCGGATAGCTCCGGCGACCCGGGACGCAGGCGATGTCCACCTCGATGACGCCGTTTTCAAAGACGACGTCCGTGAGCGTGGCGGTGCCGCACAGGCTGGGCCGGCCCAGGTGCTCGGCCATGGTGGCCCCGGATTTTTCCCAGCGGTCCGAGGCGAAGTCGACGGATTCGAACGGAGCTTCCGGCGGGTCGGCGGCCAGGGCGGCCCCGGCCAGCAGGCAAAACAAGCAGACAAGACGATACACGGTGGTCATGAGTCTGTCCTCCTCGGGTGGGTCGAGTCGTCCGGCCGGTCCGGGACTGTCGCCCCGGTCCGTTGTCCCTGGCGGCATCCCGACGCGCCGGCGCGGCGACGAACCTGTCCCGGCTTTGCTGCATCGGTATACGGAACCGGACCCGCCGGGTTTGAATCCGGGCCGGAAAATCCGTTTGAACGCGCGGCCATCAGTCCATCGCCGCCCGCCACAGCCGGATCGCCCGGGAAGTTATGCGGGGCGGCAATATATTTCTCTCCGTTTGAGAACCCGGCCGCCGCAGAATGCGTACAAGTGACTTGAGCCGGTAACAATCAGTCACCCGACATTCCATGACGGACAACAACCATATTCCGAGGAGGTTTCCATCCATGAGGCGCATCGTGTGGTTTGCGCTCGCGACGATCCTCTGCGTCGCGGCTTTCGCGGCGACGGCCGACACGCGGCTGTTGCATCATCCCGACATCCACGGCGACCAGGTGGTCTTCACCTACGCCGGCGACCTGTGGATCGTCTCCAGCCAGGGCGGGGTGGCCCGCAAGCTCACCACCTACCCGGGTCAGGAGCGCTTTCCCAAATTCTCGCCCGACGGCCGCAGCGTGGCCTTCACCGGCGACTATGACGGCAACAACGACGTCTTCGTGATCCCCGCCGCCGGCGGCGAGCCGCAGCGCCTGACCTATCACCCGGGCGACGACGGCATGCTCGACTGGTACCCCGACGGCAAGGCGGTGCTGTTCCGCTCCGGCCGGGCTTCGTTCTGGAACCGGTTCAATCGCCTGTTCAAAGTCTCCGTCGACGGCGACTATCCCGAGATGCTGCCGCTGCCCACCGGCGAGTTGAGCTCGCTCAACGCCGACGGCACCAAGCTCGCCTACAACCGCATGGGCCGGGAGTTCCGCACCTGGAAACGCTACCGCGGCGGCATGGCCCCCGACATCTGGATCTACGACCTGGTCGCCAACACCGCCGAGGTGATCGCCCCGAGCGACGCCAACGACCTGTTTCCCATGTGGCAGGGCGACACGGTCTACTTCTCCTCCGACCGGGGCGCGAACAAGGTGTACAACCTGTATGCCTACAACCTGAAGTCGAAGCAGGTCCGGCAGCTCACCGACTCCAGGGAATACGACGTCCAGTGGCCCAGCATCGGACCCGGGGCCATCGTCTATGAAAACGGCGGCTACCTGTACGTCATGGACCTGAAGACCGAAAAATCCCGCAAGCTCGCCGTCGAGGTGCGGGGCGAAAATCTGGCCGCCCGGCCATCGATCAAGAACGTGAGCAAATACATCCACGGCTTCGGGCTGTCCCCGACCGGCGTGCGGGCCCTGTTCGAGGCCCGCGGCGACATCTTCACCGTCCCGGCCAAGAAGGGGGAGATCCGCAACCTGACCCGCACCCCCGGCATCCGCGAGCGGGATCCGGCCTGGAGCCCCAACGGCAAGTGGATCGCCTACTTTTCGGACGCCAGCGGCGAATACGAAATATACCTCCGGCCGGCGGACGGCAAGAGCGAGGCGACCCAGCTGACCCGGGGTTCGCGGATCTGGTACCAGAACCTCGCCTGGAGCCCGGACAGCCAGAAGCTGCTGCTGTCCGACGCGGCGGTGAACCTGTACTACATCGACATCGAGAAGAAGGAATTGGTCAAGGTGGACCACGGCCAGTACGAAGGCTTCACCAACTTCATCACCGGCGTCTGGAGCCCCGACTCCAAGTGGATCGCCTACGACAAGGCGTCGGACAACGGCCTCGACTCCATCTACCTCTACTCCCTGGCCGACAACAAGAGCCACAAGATCACCGGCGACATGACCGACGACACTTCGCCGGCGTGGGACCCGGAGGGCCGCTACCTGTACTTCGTGGCCAACCGCGAGTTCAACTACTCGTTCAGCGCCATCGAGTTCATGCATTACCACTACAACCCCGGCAAGATCGTCGCCGTGACGCTGCAGGCGGACACTCCGTCCCCGTTCATCCCCGAAAGCGATGAGGAGAAGGTGGTCGAGGACAAGCCGAAGGACGGCGACAAGCCCAAAGACGGCGACAAGCCGGCCGAAGGCGGCCAGCCCGCCGACAGCGAGAAAACGGCCGACGCGGCCAAGCCGGCCGAGGCCAAGAACGGCGCCGCCGCCAAGGCGGACAAGGACAAGTCCAAGACCGTCGAGATCAAGATCGACTTCGAGGGGCTGGAGAACCGGATCATCGACCTGCCGGTGCCCGACGGCAATTTCATGGGCATCGTCGCCGACAAGGAGCAGGTGCTGTTCTTCAGCCGCGGCGTGCCCGGTTCCGGCGCGGCGGGGGGCACGATCCACGTGTTCGATCTGAAAAAGCGCGAACTCAAGACGGTCGTCGGCGGCATTAACGGGGCCACCGTCTCGCACGACCTGAAGAAGATCCTGGTGCAGCAGGGCGGCGGCTACGCCATCATCGACGCCAAGCCGGACCAGAAGCTCACGGACCGGCTGAACCTGGCCGAAATGAAGATGACCGTGGATCCGCGCGCGGAGTGGCTGGAGATCTACAACGATGCCTGGCGCATCACCCGCGACTTCTTCTACGATCCCGACATGCACGGCGTCGACTGGGCGCAGATCAAGGAGCGCTACGGCGCCATGCTCCCCGACGTGGCCCACCGGGACGACCTGAACTACCTGATCGGCGAAATGATCGCCGAGCTCAACAGCTCCCACACCTACCGCGGCGGCGGCGACTATCCGGATGTGCCGCGGCTGGGCGTCGGCCTGCTGGGCTGCGACTTCGAGCTGGACGCCGCCAGCGGCCGCTACCGCATCGCCCGGATCTATCCCGGGCAGAACTGGGATCCGACCCGTCGCGGGCCGCTGGCCCAGCCGGGACTCAAGGTGAAGGAGGGCGACTACCTCCTTGCCGTCAACGGACAGCCCCTCAAGCACCCCACCAACCCGTACGCACTGCTGGCCAATACGGCGGGGAAGGCGATTCCCCTGACCGTCAACGCGCAACCGACGGATGAGGGCGCGACGGAGATCGTCGTCACCCCCGTGGCCAGCGAGCTCATGCTGCGCTACCGCGACTGGGTGGACGCCAACCGCCGCAAGGTGGAAGCGGCCACCGGCGGCCGCGTGGGCTACCTCCACATGGCCGCCACCGCCGAACCCGGCGTCGAGGGCTTCAGCCGCGACTTCTACCCGCAGGTGCGCAAGGACGCGCTGATCATTGACCTGCGCTACAACTCCGGCGGGCACATCCCCGACATGTACATGAGCCGGCTGGACCGCAAGCCGCTGGGATTGTGGGCCACGCGTTACACCGACCCCACCGTCATCCCGTCGGCGACCCACTACGGTCCCAAGGTCTGCCTGGCCAACGGCTACTCCGGCTCGGGCGGCGACGCCTTCCCGTACTTCTTCCGCAAGTCGGGATTGGGCAAGCTCATCGGCACCCGCACCTGGGGCGGCCTCATCGGCCTGAGCGGCACGCCGCCGCTCATGGACAACGGCGCGGTGATGATCGCCGACTTCTCCTTCTACAACACCGACGGCGAGTGGGACGTCGAGGGGAAGGGCGTCTCGCCCGACATCGAGGTGGACGACCGGCCCGACCTGGTGGTGGCCGGCCGCGATCCGTGCCTCGAGAAGGCCATCGAGGTGCTCCTCGATGAGCTCAAAGCCGCCAGGCAGCCCAAGCTGCCCGTCAAGCCGCCCAAGAACCCGGTCCGCTGACGGCGGGTTCGCACCGTCCGCACAACCCGGCGGCGCCCCTGGCGGGCGCCGCCGTTTTTTTTCGGGCGCCGCGGCCTGGATTGGATATAATTCGGATGGATCACACGATCCGGCTGAACCTGTATTCGGTCTGGAGGTGGCAATGAAACGCGCGTGGGCTCTGTGGCTGGCGGCGGGGATGCTGCTGGCGGGCGCGGCGGCCGGCCAGGAGACGGCCGCCACCGTGACCATCAACGGCGACACGTACATCGTGGAGGGGACGGTCATCCGGCAGACCTCGTCGTCGTTCTTCAACGACGGCGTGTTGCGAATCGCCGTAGTGTCATGTATCGAGGCGCACCACAAGAACGTCCAGGCAGTGGCCGAGAAGATGAAACCGGCCAGGCCGGACCTGATCGTGGTGGCGGGAGACACCTATGCGAACGACCTGACCGCGGTCCGGCCGGTATATCCCTCCTTCGACGCCGATGCCGCCGAGATGGAGAAAGCCCTCCGGCCGCTGGCGGCCCTGGGCGTGCCGGTGCTGGTGATACCCGGCCACATGGAGATCCGACCGGTCTACGCCGAGGCGCTGAAGCGGCTGCACAAGAAGGGCGCCACGAACGTGCTGGACCTCAACGGCAAGACCGCCGACCTGCAAGGTGTCAACCTGGTGGGACTGGGCGGTTACCACCTGCGGGAGTTCAAGGCGGCCTCGGGTAAGCCCATGTGGGTGCTGCCACCCGAGGGGTTCCTGCTCGAGAAGGCGCAGTACGAGGCCGCGGCCGACTCCATCCGGCAACTCCTGCCCCAGGGCGAACCCGTCGTCCTGGTGACCCACGGCCCGCCGCGCACCGACACGTCCCTGGATCTCGTCGTCGGCGTCGGCCAGGCGGGCGACACGGCCCTGGCGGAGCTGCTGAAGGCCTTGCCGGCGGACGGGCCGCCGGTGATCAACGTGCACGGACATCTCCACGAGCGGGGCGGCGAGTCGTGCGCGGCGTTCCCCGCCGGTGCGTCATACAACGCCGCCTCGGTCACGTTGACCAAAAACCCGCGGGCGCCGAACCTGCTCATGGTGGTGGTGACGCCGGACGGGCGGGTGGCCGCCAAGTACTTCTGAAACGCTGACCTGATGCCGCGGAGGATAACAGGATGACGATATTTCATGGCGTGTTTTCGGTCCTGCCCACACCGTTCACCCCCGACGACCGGGTGGACGCCGACAGCCTCCGGCGTGTCGTCGACCTCTATCTGCGTGCCGGCGTGAACGGCCTGACCGCGCTCGGCGTGACCAGCGAAGCAGTCAAGCTCACCGACACCGAGCGGCGGTTGGTCCAGGACACCGTGCTCGCGCACACCGCCGGCCGCGTGCCAGTGGTGGTGACCGCCACGGCCGCCGGTACGGCCGCCACCGTTGAGTACGCCCGGGCGGCCCGGGCCGCGGGCGCCGCCGCGGTCATGGTCAGCCCGCCGCGGATGCCGAAGCTGAATTCGGAGACGGTCTGCCGTCACTACCGGGAGCTGGCGGCGGCGGTGGACGTGCCCATCGTGCTCCAGGATTTTCCGCCGGCGTCGGGTTACGCCATGGAGCCGGCGCTGCTGGCCCGCATCGCCCGCGAAGTGCCGGCGGTGCAGGCCATCAAACTGGAGGACGCGCCCACGCCGTTCAAGACCGCCCGCATCCGCGAGCAGCTCCAGGGACACCCGATCACGATCTTCGGCGGACTGGGCGGCATGTACCTGCTGGAGGAACTCCTCGCCGGCGCCGACGGGGCCATGACCGGCTTCGCCTATCCGGAGGTGCTCGTCGAGGTGGTGGGCCGCTTTCGCGCCGGCCGGCGGGACGAGGCGGCCGACGCGTTCTACGCGTTCGTGGCTCTGATGCGGTTCGAGTTCCAGGAGGGAATCGGGCTGGCCATCCGCAAGGAGATGCTGCACCGGCGGGGCGCCATCGCCCACCCGGCGGTGCGGCCGCCCGGGGCGGCGCTGGATGCCGCCACCCGCGAGGCGCTGGACATGCTGTTGCAGTGGGCCCGCACGAAACAGGAGGCCGCATGGATCTAGGACTGGCCGGCAAGGTGTTCATGGTGGGCGGCGCGAGTCGCGGGCTGGGGCGCGCGGTGGCGCGGGCGCTGGCGGCCGAGGGCGCACGGGTGTCCATGGCGTCGAGCGACGAGGCGGCCATCGCAGCCGCCGGCGACCGCATCCGGGAGGAGACCGGCGCCGAGATGCTGCCGGTGCCGGCGGACCTGCGTTCGGCCGAGGCCATTGACGGCTGGGTGCGGGCGACCGGCGACGCCTTCGGCGGCGTGGACGGCCTGTTCGTCAACACCGGCGGGCCGCCGGCGGGCGGGTTCTTCGCCTTCGACGACCGAGCGTGGCAGGACGCGTTCGCGCTGCTGGTGCTCAGCGGCGTGCGCCTGGTGCGGGCGGTGGCGCCGCTGATGCGGACGCGCGGCGGCGGCAGCATCGTCTTCTCCACGTCGTCGTCGGTGCGCGAGCCCATCCCCAACCTGACGCTCTCCAACGTCGTCCGGGCCGCGGTTCCTGCGCTGGCCAAGACGCTGGCCGTGGAATTGGCCGGGGACAAGATCCGCGTGAACAACCTGATGCCGGGGCGGATCGACACCGACCGCGTCCGCCACCTGGACCGGGTCAACGCCGAGCGGCAGGGCCTCGCCGTCGCCGACGTGCAGGCGCGGTACCACGCCGCCATCCCGCTGGGGCGCTACGGCGTGCCCGACGAGTATGCCCGGGCGGCGGTGTTCCTGCTCTCCGACGCGGCCGCCTACATCACCGGCGCCACCCTGCTCGTGGACGGCGGGCAGATGCGCAGCGTGATGTGAGCCCCGATCAGTAAACAGTGAACGGTGAACAGTGAACGGAGATAGGGGATAGGGGATAGGAGATAGGAGTTCCGAGATCGTCGTGCTCGTAATTCGTCATCGTGATCGTAATCGTGATCCCAACCCGGCGGAGCCGGAACCCAGTGGGCATGATCGTAAATTCCATCTCCGTGCCGCGATGCCGGATCTCCGGCAAGCCCGTCCAGCTTCAAAGACAATAGCCAGGCGCCGCCCGGCGAAGCCGGGCAGCGCCTGGAAAGCCGACTATTTTTTCACGGCGCGCCCCTGAACAGGGGCGCGGAGAAGCTTGAGTCCGCCGACACTCTTTCCTCGCGCCCCGTACCCGGGGCGCGGCGCTTCACCTATTTGGCCTTCCAGGCGCTGCCCCGCGTTCGCGGGGCTGCGCCTGGCTACTTTCGTCGGGAAAGGTTGGCTGGTGCTGGTCGATGATGGTGTAGGCGACCGTGCCGAAGGCGCGGCGAAAATCCTGCTAAAAATTGGCAGAAAATCGGGAGTAACTGAGTAATCGTAATTCATAATCGTGATCGTGATCGAGGCTAGAGGCTCGTTCCCAACCGACGGACTTCGGAAATCGGACATCGGAATTCGGGGTTCGGGTCTTCCCGTTCATCTGATGCTTCCCGTCTTACGTCTTACGTTTTACGTGTTACGTCTCCCGTCGGTCGTCTCCCGTCTCCCGTCTCCCGTCTCCCGATTCACCGACTCACCGTTTCCGAAGTGCGCCGCCCGTCAGGGCGTCTTCCCGCCACACCCACAGGGCGAGGGCCAGGGCGACGGCGCCCAGCGCGGCAAACATGAGCAGACTCGCCTGGTAGGAGCCGGTGGCGTCCCGCAGCCAGCCGTTGAGCAGGGGGAAGAGCGCCAGCCCGATGTTCTGGACCATCATGGTCAGGCCGAAGGCGACGCCCGTGCGGCGCGGGTCCACCACCAGGGCCAGCGACGGCCAGAACGCCGCCGGCAGGAGCACGAACGCCGCCGCCAGGAGCAGCATCGGGCCGAGGGGGTGGATGCCGGTGAGCGCCATGAGCAGGAACGCGGGCATCTGAAGCAGCGGTCCGGCCGTGAGCAGGGCGACGCGGCCGCCGCGGCGGTCCACCCAGGCGCCGGCCAGGGGGGCGAACACCATCGAGCTCAGAGTCAACAGTGACGCCAGCCCGCCGGCGGTGCCGAACAGGTGGAGGAAGTTGGCGCCGAGGCGGAGGGCGAGGCCGCCTTCGGCCGCGGCCACGCGGGGGATATGCCACCGGTCGGCGAACAGGTCAGTGGCCAGCGCGGTGAAGGGGAAGATCGCCGAGTAGAAGGCCACGCACAGCAGCGTCAGCAGCCAGTACACGCGGGGCAGGGCGCGAAGGTCCCCCCAAGCGAAGCGCGTGCCGCCGCGAGTCGCCTCGAGCGCCCCGAGCCGCTCGGCGCGGCGGTCCAGGAGGCAGTACGCCAGGAACAGCAGGAGCGACAGCCCGCACAAACCGGCGGCCACGGCAAGCGCCGGCCGGTGTCCGCCCAATGAAGCGGCCAGCAGCTCGCCGGAGTTGAAGCTCAGGATGCTCCCCAGCCGGCCGAAGGCGATCACGATCCCCATGGCCAGCGCCAGCTCCCGGCCGCGGAACCAGCGGGCGCCGACGGTGAGGAGCACCACGTGAACCGACTCGGCGCCGCATCCGAACAGGAACCGGCCGGCGAGCATCAGGGGAAGCGACGGCGCCGCCGCGGCCAGGCCCGCGCCCGCGACCACCAGGCCCAGGAACAGCAGTCCGGCGCGGCGGAGGCCCAGGCGGTCGATGGCCAGTCCCACCACCAGCAGCGACAGGATGGCGGCGCCCGAGTAGAGAGTGTAGAAGGTGGCCACGGTGCTGCGGGCGGCGCCCAGTTCCTCCACCAGTGTCGGGGCGATGGCGCCGAAGATGTCGAAAGCGAAGGTGATGCCCAGCGGCACCAGCGCCACGATGAAGAGCACGGCGAAGCGGTGCCGGCGGCTGGCCGGGTCGAGCCAGGCGCCCGCGGAGCGGCTAGGCGGACGGCCGTCCACGCGTCAGGCCTCCTTTCGCGCCACGGCGACGAGGGTGAGCCCGAAGGGGACGGACCACCGGAGGAGGAGCCGGGCCTCCACTCCGCTCAGCGCCAGCAGCAGGCGGTTGACGAGCGGGGACGAGAGCCGGAAGTCCGACGGGTATTCCGCGGACGGGAACAGGCGCGACTTGACCATGCGAACGAGCCAGGCCGGGATCACGAGCAGCGCGTGCAGGTGGGACAGCTTCAGCGGTTGAAATCCCCCCGCTTCCAGGAGGCGGCGCAACTCGCGCTGTCCGTACCGGCGGCGGTGGTGCACCGCCTCGTCCCACCGGCTCCACATCCACCGGTAGGCGGGCACGGTCACAACCAGCGCGCCGCCCGGACGCAGGAGCCGGCGGGCCTCCCGCAGCACCGCGGCGTCATCGGTGTGCTCCAGGACGTCGAGGAGGGTCACGGCGTCGAACGCGGCGTCGGCGAAGCTCGTCGCCTCAGCCGGCTCCTGGCGGATGCGGGCCAGGCCGCGGGCGGCGCAGAATCGGACCGCCTCGGGCGAACTGTCCACCCCCCAGGCGATGCCCAGGTCGCCGAACGCCTCGACGTTCTTGCCGGTGCCGCAGCCGATGTCGAGAATGTCCGGCCGATCCGCCGGCGCGAAGCGGCGCAGGAGGGCCAGGCAGACGGCCCGCTTGCGGACGTGCCACCAGTGGGCGTCCTCCAGGTCGTACAGGTCCTGGTAGAGTGCGTGTTCCATACGTGCGCCAGCGGCGGACGACCCCGCTCCGGTCGGCCGGGCCGCTATTCGATCCCCGCGTAGTAGATTCGGATGAACCGCTCCTGCACCTCGAACGACCAGTGGACGTCGCGAACGTACGCGGCGGCGCCGTCGAAGTCACCCGCCGCCAGCAGCTCGGCGATGCGCCGGTGCTCGTCCACCGACGCGTACTCCCATTCTTTGAACAGCTCCTCCCGCCGGGGGAAGTCGTACAATCGCTTTTTCAGGTTGTGGACGATGCGGCTCAGGGGCGCGTTGCCGGCCAGATCCAGGTAAACGTCGTGAAAGGCCAGGTTCAGGCGATAGAACCCGGCGAAGTCGTCGCGGTCCAGCGCGGCCTGCATGCCCGCGTTGTGCCCGGCCATCGCGGCGGCGTCCGCGGAGCGGAAGCGGTCGCGGGCGGCCCGCACCGCGCTTCCTTCCAGCGCGCCGATGATCTGGTAGGTGTCCCGGATGTCGTTCAGAGTCAGGGCGGTCACATAGACGCCGCGGCGGGGAAGGAAACGGACGAACCCCTCCGTCTCCAGCACGATGAGCGCGTCGCGCAGCGGCGTCTTGCTCACCCCGAGGCGCTGGCAGACGGCGTCCAGGTTGATGGCGTCTCCGGGGCGCAGCTCCTGCCGGCTGAGCTGGCGGCTCAGGTGGTCGTACACCTGTTCTTTCAGCGTCTTCAGATTCAGTTGGGGGTCGTCTTCCATGGACCGTTCTCCTGCGGGCGCGATCCGCAATGGATCTAGTCTCGTATCATCAATGAGTTCCAATTGAATGCGTCAAATCCAATCATATGCCACCCGCTGTTTGAAGTCAAATGTTGACTTTGTGTGTTATATCTGATATATCAGATATCAGAAGTCTTGAATTGTACAGTCTCCGGGACTCGGGGTTGGAGGCGGCGGTGGCGGCAGACGGCGACATCACCGGGATCATCTTCGATATCAAACGGTTCGCCATTCATGACGGGCCGGGCATCCGCACCAGCGTGTTCCTGAAGGGCTGTCCCCTCCGGTGCGCCTGGTGCCACAATCCCGAGGGGCTGTCTCCGGAGCCGGAGTTGGTTCTCCAGCCCGGCAAGTGCATCGCCGGCTGCCGGTTCTGCGTGGACGCCTGTCCGCGCGGGGCGGTTTCGCTGGGGGAAAGCGGCCCGTCCATCGACGCCGCGCGCTGCGTCCGCTGCGGCGCGTGCGCCGAGGCGTGCCCCACCGGCGCCATCCAGCGGATCGGCCGCACGGTGACCGCCGCCGAGGTGGTGGCCGAGATCGAACCGGATCGGATCTTCTACGTCGAGTCGGGCGGCGGCGCCACGTTCACGGGCGGCGAGCCGCTGGCCCAGCCCGATTTCCTCTGCGCGCTACTGGCGCTGTGCCGCGAGCGGGGCATCGACACGGTGGTGGACACCGCCGGCTGCGCCCCGGCCGGGGTGCTGGACCGCGTGGCGGAACTGGCCGGCGAATTCCTGTTCGATTTGAAAATCATCGACGCGGCGGGCCACCAGCGGTTCACCGGCGGGTCGAACCGCCAGATCCTGGACAACCTCGAGCGCCTCGTCAGCCGGGGCGCCCACGTCATGGTAAGGGTGCCGCTCCTGCCGGGGGTCAACGACGATCCCGCCTCGCTGGAGACCATTGGCCGATACCTGGAGGAATTGGGCGGCGTCACCGGCGTGGCCCTGCTGCCGTTCCACCGGGGCGGCGGCCGCAAGTACATCAAGCTGGGCCGGCGCGACGCGTTTGCCGGCGCCGCGCCCCCGCCGCCCGAGCGGGTGGCGGCGGCCCGGGCGGCGCTGGAGCGCCACGGCCTGACGGTCCAGATCGGAGGTTAGGATGAACGAACGGATCCGCGCCCTGCGCGAGGAGAGCCTGAACGCCGTCCCCCGGATCTCGCCGGAGCGGGCGCGGCTGGTCACCGAATTCTACCGCAGCGCCGAGGCGCGCCGCGTGTCGGCCCCCGTGCGCCGCGCGCTGGCGTTCCGCCACGTGCTGGCGCACAAGACGGTCTGGATCGGCGACGGCGAGCTCATCGTGGGCGAGCGCGGCCCGGCGCCCAAGGCCACCCCGACCTACCCGGAGGTCACCGCCCACAGCCTTGACGATCTGAAGATCCTCGACAGCCGGCCCAAGATCCCGTACCGCGTGGACGATGAGACGCTCCGGATCTACCGCGACGAGATCCTGCCGTTCTGGCAGGGCGCCACGCAGCGGGACCGCCTCTTCGAGGGGATGACCCCCGAGTGGCGCGCCGCCTTCGACGCCGGCGTGTTCACCGAGTTCATGGAGCAGCGGGCGCCGGGGCACACCGTGCTGGACGACAAGATCTACCGCAAAGGAATGCGCGACATCCAGGCGGAAATCGACGCGCGGCTGGCCGCGCTCGACTTCCACGGCGACGCGGACGCGTGGTCGAAGCAGGAAGAGCTCCGGGCCATGCGCATCGCCGCCGAGGCGATCGTGATCTTCGCCCAGCGGCACGCCGCCAGGGCCCGGGAGCTGGCGGCGACTGCCGCCGATCCAACGCGCCGGGCGGAGCTGGAACGGATCGCCGCCGTGTGCGACCGCGTGCCCGCCAACGTCCCGCGCGACTTCCACGAGGCGCTGCAGGCGTACTGGTTCGTCCACCTGGGCGTGATCACCGAGCTCAACCCGTGGGACGCCTTCAATCCCGGCCGGCTGGACCAGCACCTCTGGCCGTTCTACCGGCAGGGACTCGCCGACGGCACCCTCACCGAGGCGGGCGCCCGCGAGCTGCTCCAGGCCTTCTGGATCAAGTTCAACAACCAGCCCGCGCCGCCCAAGGTGGGCGTCACCGCCGAGGAGAGCGGCACCTACACCGATTTCGCCAACATCAACCTGGGCGGACTCACCCCAGACGGCGGCGACGGCGTGAACGACCTGACCTTCATCCTGCTCGACGTGATCGAGGAGATGCGGCTGCTGCAGCCCAGCTCCAACATCCAACTTTCCCGGAAGAGCCCCGACGCGTTCCTCCTGCGCGCGCTCAGGATCCTCCAGACGGGCTTCGGCCAGCCGTCCATCTTCAACGCCGACACCATCGTCCAGGAACTGACGCGCCAGGGGAAGAGCCTGGTGGACGCGCGCTGCGGCGGCGCCAGCGGCTGCGTCGAGGCGGGCGCCTTCGGCAAGGAGGCGTACATCCTCACCGGCTACTTCAACCTGCCCAAGATCCTGGAGCTCACCCTGCACGACGGGGTGGACCCGAACACCGGCGCCCGCCTGGGGCCCGCCACCGGGGCGGCGGCTACGCTGGCCGACTTCGACGCGCTCATGGCCGCCTTCGAGCGGCAGGTGCGCCACTTCGTGGACGTGAAGATCCGGGGCAGCAACGTCATCGAGCGGCTCTTCGCCGAGCACCTGCCCGTGCCGTTCCTGTCGATCCTCATCGACGACTGCGTGGCCCGGGGGCGCGACTACCACGACGGCGGCGCCCGCTACGACACCTCGTACATCCAGGGCGTCGGGATCGGCACCATCACCGATTCGCTGTCCGCCATCAAGACCCACGTCTACGACCGGCGGGCGCTGGACCTGAGCGGGCTGATGGAGCTGCTGCGGACCGACTTCGCCGGCCGCGAGGACATGCGGCGGCTGCTGGCCGAGAAGACGCCCCGCTACGGCAACGACGACGACGCGGCCGATGCAGTCATGCGGCGGGTGTTCGACCTGTACGTCCGGGCGGTGGACGGCCGGCCCAACACCCGCGGCGGCACGTACCGCGTCGACATGCTCCCCACCACCTGCCACGTCTACTTCGGCCGGGTCACCGGCGCCACGCCCGACGGGCGGAAGGCGCGGCAGCCGCTGTCGGAGGGGATCTCGCCGGTGCAGGGCGCCGACCGCCGCGGCCCCACCGCCGTGGTGCGCTCGGCGGCCAAGATGGACCACCTGCGCACGGGCGGCACGCTGCTGAACCAGAAGTTCCTGCCGTCGCTCATGGCCGAGGAGACCGGCCGCCGCAAGGTGGCCCAGCTCGTGCGGGGCTACTTCCGCATGGACGGCCACCATATCCAGCTCAACGTGGTGGACGCCGCCACGCTGCGCGACGCCCAGGCCCACCCGGAGCTCCACCGCGACCTCATCGTCCGGGTGGCCGGCTACAGCGACTACTTCGTGGACCTGAACCCGGCGCTGCAGGAGGAGATCATCGCCCGCACCGCCCACGGGGACGTGTAGTTCAGGCGTCCCGCGTAGCTCAGGCGTCCCGTGTAGCTCAGGCGTCCCGCCTGAGTGCGAACCGTACCGGCGAACCGGCGCCGCGCACCGCCCGGGCACTCCGCCGGTGATGATCATTGAACGACCCGCTGACTCCGACGAGGATGGGAACGCCCTCGTCTCTTTGCTGCCGGCCCGCGCCGGCAGCTTTTTTCAGTTTCAGAGTCCGGCCGGGCTCAGGCGAGACGCCTGAGCCAATCTTCAGGCAGTGGTGGGAGCATCCGTTCAGTACCGCCGCAGGCCGTTGGCCGCCGACAACAGGTTGGCGAAGCGGACCGCCTCCCGCCAGGAGACCCGCTGGACCGGCGCGTCACCCACCGGGACGCGGCTGAAGTTGGTGTAAGGATCGGCGGGGAGGGTGGGCCGAACCACCCGCGGGACCGTCCACGTGGTTCGTCTCATGAATCGGGAATCAAAAGAAAAACAGGTTGCGGCATTTGGCGATCCAACGGCATGGGGCTCGTCCATCCCATTGAATATCTGAAATCAAAAACTCCCCGGTTCGCGTAGAATGGTGCTTCAACGGTTCATGACGGACCAGCGGCGACCACTCAGTTGCGAGGGAGCGATCATGCTGGGACACTACGTGCGGCGGGCCGGCCGCCAGTTGACACGCAGCCCGCTGTTTTCCGCGATCACGGTGCTGGGCCTGGCCGTGGGGATGGCCGCCTGCCTGCTCATCCTGCACCACGTGGGCTTCGAACGGAGCTTCGACCGGTTCCACGACGGGTGGGACCGGGTCTACCGGCTCCGGTACGAGCGGACGACGGAGACAGGCGAGAGCGTTCGCTTCGCCTCCTGCTGCCCGCCGGCCGCGCCCCTGATCCGGGACGGCTATCCGGAGGTGGAGGGGATCGCCCGGATCTTCCGCTACCGGGCGGTGATGGCGCGCAAGGACCGCCAGATCCGGTTCACCGAGGAGCGGCTCTTCTTCGCCGAGCCGCAGATCGCCTCGATCCTGCGCTTCACCATGCTGGCGGGCGATTCCCTCGCGGCGTCAGACTGGGCGGGCCGCGTGTTCCTGTCCCGGTCGGCCGCCCGACGGTTCTTCGGCGACGAGGATCCCCTCGGCCGGCCCCTCACCCTGGACGGCCGTGCCGATTACCGCGTGGCGGGCGTGTTCGCCGACGCCCCGCCCAACGCCCACTTGAAGTGCGACTTCCTCCTCCCCTTCCGGGATCTGGAGCAGCTGTTCGGCGCGGACGTCCTCGCCGCTTGGGGCCACACGGGCTTCTTCACCTACCTGCGCATGCGGCCCGGCGCCGATCCCGCCGGCTTCGAACGGAAGCTGGCGGGACTGGTGGACGCGCACGCCGGCGAGCTGATGAAGGCGTACAACCTGCGCATCGAGCTGAAGCTGCAACCCCTGGCCGGCATCCACCTGGACCCGCCCTTCATGCAGGAACTCGAGCCGGGCGGCGACGCGGCCACGGTGCGGGCGCTGCTCATCATCGCCGTGTTCGTGCTGGCCATGGCCTGGGTCAACTACGTGAACCTCACCACCGCCCGGGCGCTGATGCGGGCCAGGGAGGTGGGCCTGCGGAAGGTGGTGGGGGCTTCCCGCGCGCAGCTGGCCGTCCAGTTCTTCGTGGAGAACCTGGCGCTCAACGCCCTGGCGGCCGGGATCGCCTTCGCCCTGTACCGCGCGCTGCTGCCGTCCTTCGCTGAGCTGACGGGCACGCCGGCCGGGTACCGGCTGTGGGCTGACGCCGCCGCCTGGCCCCTGGTGCCGGCCCTGTTCGCCGCCGGAGTGTTCGCGTCGGGGATCTACCCGGTCCTGGCGCTCTCCGCGTTCCAGCCGGCGGCGGTGCTGCGGGACCAGCCGGGCCGGGCGCGCGGCGCGGCGCTGCGCAAGGCGCTGGTGGTGTTCCAGTTCGTGGCCACGTTCGTGCTGGCCACGGCCAGCCTGGCGGTGTACCACCAGGTGGCCTTCCTGAAGGACCGGGATCTCGGCTTCGACCGGCGGGACGTCCTGGTGCTGCCGGCGCCGCGGGTGCGGGGCGACAACTTCCAGGCCCAGGTGGCGGCGTTTAAAGAGGAGCTGGCCCGCTACCCGGCGGTTCGGGGCGCGTGCGTGGGCACCGAGGTGCCGGGCCGCCAGATCCGGTGGGATGCCGGCGCGATCCGCCGGGCGGGCGAGGACCCGGGGCGGGGCAAGAACTACCAGATCGTGGGGGTCGATTACGACTACCTGGACCTGCTCGGCTTCCGGATCGTGCACGGGCGGGGCTTCTCCCGCGAGTTTCCCGCCGACGAGCGCGCGCTGGTCCCCAATGAGACGGCCACGCGCTGGCTCGGCTTCGCCCGGCCGGCGGACGCGGTGGGGCAGCCGGTGGATTACTGGGGTGACATTTTCACCATCGTGGGCGTGGTCCGGGATCACCACCAGCAGTCGCCGAAGCAGGCGGTGGAGCCGCATCTGTTCCGGCTCATGCCGTACGGCCGCGACCTGCGCGGCGTGTTCGCCGTGAAGATGCAGCCCGGCCGGCGCGCCGCGGCGATGCGGCAGGTGGAGCGATCGTTCCGGGCGTTCTTCCCCGGCAACCCGTACGAGTATTTCCTGCTCGAAGACTATTACGACGAGCAGTTCCGGGGCGACGAACGGGCCGGCGCGGTGGTGGGGCTCTTCACGCTGCTGGCGCTGCTGGTGAACGCGCTGGGCATCTTTGGGCTGGCGGCGTTCATGGCGGTGCAGCGGACCCGGGAGATCGGCATTCGCAAAGTGTTGGGCGCTTCCACCGGCCGCATCACGATGTGGCTGACGGGTGAGTTCCTGCTCCTCGTGGGGGTGGGTTTCGTCGTGGCCGCGCCTGTCGCGGCGCTGGGCGTGCGCCTGTGGCTGGAGGGGTTCGCCGTCCGGGCGGGCCTGGCGCCGTGGCTGTTCTTGCTGCCGCTGGCGGTGGTGGCCGCGGTGACGGTGCTCACGGTGGGGACGCACGTGCTGCGCGTCGCCGCCACCGATCCCGCCGCGGCGATCAAGCACCAGTGAAAGGCATTCACGGCGTTTCTTCAGGCGAGACTCGAGGCTAGAGGCTAGAGGCTCGTTCCAGAATGTCGCGGGTTCACCCGTTCGCAGGTTCCAGGTTCACAGATGACCCATACAGATTCTTCCCCGATGAACCCATTTACCATTCTCAAATGACAGATGAGAAATGAAAAATGACCAATGACAAATGGATTGAGGCCTTTGTGGCCTTTGTGTCTCTGTGGTGAAAGTCCGGTTGGGCCGAACGCCGATGTCCGTCGGTCACCGGATGAAGAACCCGTGCCGCAGCGGGTCGTCGGGATCGAAACAGAAGCGGTGGCGGCCCGTCACCGCCGCCGAGCCCGTCACCTCGGGGATCACCGCCGGATAGCCGCCGAACGCCGTCACCTCGGCCACGCGCACCTCGAACACCGTGTCGATGAGGCTCTCGATGGCGATGGATTGTCCGGGCGCCA
>CALAMB010000087.1 GCA_937925645.1 uncultured Acidobacteriota bacterium | reverse complement strand
GGATCACGCGGCCGTCCCGGCGCTGATTGGAGCGATCGCCGATCCTGCCATCGTGCCGTCAGGCCGCATTCGTCGAATGCGGCGTACGGCAAGGTCGTCGAATGCGGCCTACGGCCGTCAGGGATACGTCCGCACGAGACGGAAACCGGCCGAGCTGAGGCGCCCGTCCACATCGCAGTAGTCCCGGTTGCCCGCCCGGCAGTGCCGGGCGTCGCGGTCCCACGCCCCACCGCGCACCACCCGATGGTCGATCCCGGACTCGGGTCCTGCGTAGTCGGTCGCGGCTCCCGTGGGGTAGGCGTCGTACCAGTCCCAGCACCACTCCCAGACGTTCCCGATCATGTCCCGGTGCCCCCATGGTTGACTGAAGTAAATCCACTCATCATCTCCAACGATATGCGTCCGACCGCCGGAATTCGCCGTGAACCAGGCGTACATTTCGATAAACGGATACATGCCGCCTGTGGATGGCTGGGCGCAGTTGGCCGCGGTATAGTACTCCTCCGTAAATGTCCCCCAATATGGCCAAGGAGCGGAAACCGACTTCCCCCGGCACGTGTATTCCCACTCCCCCTCGGTGGGCAGCCGGAAACCGGTGGCGCTGAAATCGCAGTAGAAGGACCCCGACGTGTAATTCGACGCCGTCACCGGCACGGTGAAGGCCGCGTCCTTGTAGTAACAGGGCTTCAGGTCCCGGTGATCCGACAGCAGGTTGGCGAACAGCACCGCCTCGAACCACGTGACCCGCTGGACGGGATGCAGGTCGGTGTCGCCGCCGAACAGGTGGCTGGGATCCGCCGGCAGGGCGGGCCGCACGGCCTGGAGCGCCGCCCACATTCCCCGGGTCACTTCATATTGCATCGTCACGAAGTTCCGGTTGATGGTGTGGGTGAACTGGTTTTCGTCCGTTCCCCGGCACGGCTCGTCCGCCGGCGAGCCCTGGGTGAAATTGCCGTGTCGGCAATAGAACATGGCGCCCACGATGTCGTCGATCCAGACCACCTCACCCGACTGGTTCTGGGGCAGGGGCTGGGCAGCAAAGAACAGGTGCCTGTCCTGGGCGGTGTTGCCCGTGATGCTGATGGGTGCCGGACTCATTTGAACGCCGTTGGCGACTATGGTGTCCAGTTCCGGGTATTCGATGCCGGGCCAGATGCCGTCGGTCAAGCGGACGTACTTGGCGTGGGGATCCAGAGGATTCCATTTGGCGCCCAGCCAGTTCTGGCCCAGCGCCGCCCTGAACCCGAAACCGTTGGCTACCGTGTCATGATTGACAGCGGCCAGGCCGGTCCAGTCCATCCACGGCCGGACGGTGTTCGGCAAAAGCCACAGCCAGTGCCGGTCGCCGGTCAGGTAGAATTCGCAGGCGCTGGGCGTGTCGCCATACTGGAATTCCAGCTTCACCAGCAGGTACCGGCTCGACGTGATGTGCGCCGAGCCCTCGTACTGCAGCCACGTGCTGTCCAGCCGCCGCCACGAGTACGGCGCCACCGTGTCCCACTGCGTTCCCAGGTCCGCCCCCGCCTCGTCGTACCGGAACAGGTCGATGTGCCCGTTGGCGTTGCTCGGGTTGTAGATGCTGATCCCCGTGCGCCACCCCGCCGCCGCCGTGATGTGGCTGGCCCACACGTCCGTCCCGTCCGGCGTGATGGCCAGCGGATCCTGGATGGGCACGGCCGGCTGGGCGGCGAAGAACAGGTGCCGGTCCTGGGCGTGGTTCCCCGTGATGCTCAGCGGCGCCTGGATGGGCGCGCTGGCGGTGACCACGAACGTGTCGGCGTCGGTGTAGCCGATCCCCGCCCAGATCTGGTCCGACAAACTCACGAACTTCGCCTGCGGCGCCAGCGTCACCGGCGCGGCCATCACCGCCACCGGCACCCCGTCCTTGTGCGCCTCCACCGTGATGTCGACGGGGGCGAAGCCCGTGTTGAGCACCGCCAGCCCCGTCCAGTCCATCCACGGCCGCACCGAGTTGGGCAGGATCCATTGGGTCTGCACGCCGCCCTTGAGGTAGAACTCGCACACGCTGGGCGTGTCGCCGAACTGGTAGGCCACCTTGACCACCAGGTTGTCGTCCGAGACGATCTGGGCCGAGCCCTCGTAGTTCAACTCCTCGGGCGGGATCGTGCACCACGAGTCTCCGTGGACCACGCCCGGCACCTGGCCGAGCGGCGCGCCGGTGGGGCTGTACTTCAGGAGCGTGAAGGGTCGATCTACGTTCACGGGCCAGGTTCGGGCATACACCATGATGCTGGTCTTCCAGCCGGCCGCGGCGGTGACGTGGGCGGCGCTGACGAAGGTGC
>CALAMB010000086.1 GCA_937925645.1 uncultured Acidobacteriota bacterium | reverse complement strand
GCCCTGCCGGCATGCGGTTCGTTCGGATCCCGGCCGGGAGCTTTCAAATGGGCTCCAATAACGGGGATGACAACGAGAAACCCATACACAGTGTGACGTTGACAAAGCCGTTCTATCTGCAGGCGACAGAGGTGACCCAGGGCCAGTGGCGGGCGGTGCTGGGGGACAATCCATCCTATTTCCAGATGGGCGACGATTACCCGGTGGAGCAGGTATCGTGGAACGATGTGCAGAAATTTCTGAGTAAGTTGAACGCGCTGGATCCGGGGAAAAACTACCGGCTGCCCACGGAGGCAGAGTGGGAGTACGCGTGCCGGGCGGGGACGAGTGGCGATCGGTACGGGGAGCTGGACGCCATTGCGTGGTATGACAGAAATTTGGGCAATCAAACCCATCCGGTGGGGAAGAAGCAGCCCAACGGGTGGGGGCTGTACGACATGCTGGGGAACGTGTGGGAGTGGTGCGCGGACTGGTATGGTGGAGACTACTATGCGAGTTCACCGTCCACGGATCCGCGGGGACCGTCGTCGGGACAGAGCCGCGTCCTGCGGGGCGGTTCCTGGCTCAACTACTTCAGCAACGTCCGCAGCGCCTACCGCGGCGGGCTCAATCCCGTCAACAGGTACAACCACTGCGGCTTTCGGTGTGCCCGGGACTGAATGGTTTCCCTTGATCCTTTTTACTTTTACCCTTTAAAGGCGGAGGGACAGGGGGCGCAGCCCCCTGCACACCGCCGCCCACTGTCTGCCACCACCCCCGCCCGGAGGCGGGGCTCGGACTCCCCCAACTATTGGCCCGCGGCCTGCTCTTTGCGGTATTTCAGAAAATCACGATCTCCCCGGACGGTCTTGTCGATGCAAAAGGCGATCACCTCGCCCAGGGTGGTCGGTTCGCCCGTCTTTTCCTGAACGTATTTCAGGAACAGCTCCAGGTCGTCTTGCAGCGTGTTCAGGATCGTGATGGTCCCCACCTTGAAAGCCACGTTGCGCGGCACTTTCTTGAACATGATGGTCCTCCTCGCCGGTTGAATGTGGTGGAAATGATTCTACCACAGCTCTACGGAAAAACACGTTGACGAATATAAAAATGGATGCGACAATCTCGCTATGGGAGAATCCAAAAGAGAGGGCAGGATACCTGTTTGTCATTACATTTTCGCCCGCCGCGGCGGGCTCCATGTACTGCCAAACAGACTCGCGCCGCGCGGACGGCGCTCGTTCCTGCCCGGGGGATACCCCCGGGACCCCGCCAGGGGCGTCCCGCCCCCGGACCCCCGGCCAACCGCTCGTTCCGGTATCGGCGTATGCGCAAGCACCAGGTGATCCAGCTCCGGGTCAGCCCGGACGACAAGGCGATGATCGAGGAGAAGGCGGCGGGCTGCAACCTGTCGGTGTCCGCCTACCTGCGGAAGCTGGCCCTGGAACACGAGCTGCAAAGCACGTTCGACGAGGCGGCCGTCCGCCAGTTGCAGCGGATCGGCCGCAACCTGAACCAGGCCGTCAAGCTGATGCACCGCGGGGATTTTTCCGGCGAGATCCAGGAGAACCTGCGGCGCTGCCTGAAAGCCTTCTACGTCGCCATGGGGGGCGAGGCGTGACGTCATTCTGCAAGGTCACCACCTGCACGAGCCGTGGCGGCACCGCCGCCAACGCCCAGTATATCCTGCGCGAGAGCGCCTGTGCCCGCTGGGACACCCGGCACATCGACGAGCATCTGATCCTGGGCAACACGGCGCTGGAACGCAAGCGGTCCGCCATTGAGGAGCTGTCCGCCGTCGCCGAGGCGGGGGACGGCTGCCGGAAATCGTTCCGGGTGATTCTCAGTTTCGAGCGCGAGGTCCCGCCTGAGCGCGCCCTGGCCATGGCCCGGGAGTTTCTGAATCAGTCCCCGCTGCGGGACAATCCGGCGCTGCTGGCGGTCCACACGAACACGGACCACGTCCACGTGCACGCGGCCGTCACCGTGCGCAAGACGGACGGGCTGAAGATCCAGTTGGACCGGCAGGAATACCGGTCTTTCGACAAGCTGTGGGCGAAGATCTACCAGCACGAGCTCACCCGTGACGCCGCGCCGGACCGGCCCGGCACGCGCGGGATCGAGACGCAGCGGGAGGCCGTGGCCGGCCGGGAGATTAGCCTGGAGGAATGGCGGCGGCGCTACGGGCAGCTTCGCCGGGACGGCCGGACCCCGGACGAAATCAAGGCGATCATCGGGCCGCGGCCCAGCCGGCCGCGCCTGGAAGTCCGCGTGCACCACATCCGGAAGAACGAACATGAAAAAAGCAGAGTGGCAGACAGTCTGCGCGGAGCAAGAAGCGTTGCTGAACGAGCTGCGCGCGCTCCTGGAGCAGAAGCTGGGCGCGCTCGATGGCGCGCGCTTGACGGTCCGGACGCAGGACGACGAGCTGAACGCGCTGCGGGCGGAGAACGCCCGGCTCCGGAGCGAGCTCGAGGAGGCGGACTCGACCTGGCGGGCCGAGTTCAAGAATTTGTCGGCCGGTTACCAAAGCTCGCTGGTGACCCTGAACAAATCCTGGTCCGAGAATTTCAGCGCGTTGGAAGCCAGCTTGCGGCAGTGTGTCGAAACCGAATTGTCGAATATGGCCGAACGGCTCCGGCAGGAGGACCCCGGCGAGTACGAGCGCATGCTGACCGACTGGCTCATGGATTTTCTGGCCGATTTGGAGAACGCGTTGCAACGGCCGCCGGCGTGAACTTCACGGAACGGCTCTACCCGGCCCTGCGCTGCTGCGAGCGGTATCTCCAGCAGCTCCCCCTCCGGTTCGA
>CALAMB010000085.1 GCA_937925645.1 uncultured Acidobacteriota bacterium | reverse complement strand
ACGGCGACCACCGAGAGTTACACTCTTTCCCTACACGACGCTCTTCCGATCTGGGAGGCGTCCGGCCAGATCAAACCGGCTCAGGCCGTCGAGCTGCGTGAAATGTTCTCGACCGAAATCGGCCCCCTGCAGGGCGATCGCGAGGCCGTCCTGACCAGGTTGAACCGGATGGGCGACGATCCGGCATCGATTGTCCTGGTGGCCGCCCGCAACCTGACCGGAACCGGCCCGCTCGGTCTGTTGGCAGGCCTGCTGCTGCTGGCCGCCGCCTGCGTCGTGGTGCTGTCCACCGGGATGAATTACCTGCTGTCGCCCAGCACGAACATCATGCGCGACATCTACCAGCGCTTCATCCGACCGGATGCGCCATCTGACCGGATGGTGGCGCTGCAAAAGGTGTTCATCGTGGGCTTGGGCGTCTGCGCCTTCCTGATGATCTTCATTCCCACCATTCTGCGGCTTAAAATTTCCGTGCTGTCCTACAGTTACTTCGCCTACACCATGTACGGCGTCTCCATCACCCCGGCCCTGATCGCCGCTCTGAGCTGGAAACGGGCCACCCGTCTCGGCGGAACTGTGTCCATCATCAGCGGCGCCTTCATGGCTCTGCTGCTGGAGATCGTCGTGCCCAATTTCTTTCCCGAAGTGATGCGCGGCCCCGCCGGATCGCAGGACCCCTGGGGAATCCCGAGCATCTACCCCGCTCTGCTGGTGTCGGTGCTCGGCCTGGTGGTGGTTTCGTACCTGACTCCGCCACCCGAACCGGAAACGCTGAAAGCCCTCTTCCCCGAGAAGTGACCGGAAACAGGCAGACTGGGCGACTGCTCGTCGGTTGGGTCTAGATGCCAAACGTTTCGGTCATATCAGTGAAGTAGTTGTCCGTGAAGCCGGCGATGTAATAGACGATCACCCGGTAGGACGGCATCCGGCCGTCGCGGATCATCTCCCGGTAGCGGCTCGGAAGCCGTTCGGGATTCCCGGAATAACACTCGAACAGCCGCCGGATCTTCTCCGTTTCGACCTGGCGACGGTCATGGATTTCCGGGTGCTGGTAGTAATGGGCGCGCAGGAACTGCTTAAGCCGGAGGATCCAGCGACCCATGTCCTTGGAGTAACTCACCAGCCGATCATGGCAACGACGGACATCCGCGACTGTCTGAATCCCCGCTTCCGCCAGATTTCGCTTGATCGTCGCGGTCATGTCGCGGACCGTATTGTTCATGGTGCGGCGCAGCGTCTCGTTGAAGATGAGGCGCGCATCGGCCCGGGGATAACGGCGCCGCAGCTGGTCGTACCCGCCTTGAAAGTCGTCCAGTTCCCCCAGAATGCATTCCAGGGTAATGAATCCGGCCTCCAGCGCGTCATCCAGATCGGAGTAGGAATAGCAGATCTCGTCGCAGTAATCCACGAGCTGGGACTCGAGGGGCGGCTGGCAGGTGAAATCGAACTCGGCCAGGGCCGGGTCGCTCCGGAAATGATCGTTGGCGGAGTGCTTGATGATGCCTTCCCGGACCTCATAGCTCAGGTTCAGGCCCGGACAAAACGCGTATTTCTGCTCAAATTCGTCCACGATCGTCAGCGTGTGCCGGTTATGTTCGAATGAATCCCCGAACCGCCGGCAGATCTCGTTGAGGATCTCTTCCCCGCAGTGCCCGAGCGGCGGATGTCCCAGGTCGTGGCAGAAACCCAGGCAGGCGGCCAGATGCGTGTTCAGGCCCAGTTTGTCGGCAACGGAACGGCACAGGGTGGCCACCTCGATGCTGTGGGTCAGGCGGGTCCGGTGATGATCGGACCGCCGGCCGGTGATCACCTGGGTCTTGCCGGCCAGCCGCTTGAACGCCCGGGAATGAATGATCCGATCGGTGTCGCGCTCGAAAATTCCGCGGACCGGGTCCTCCAGCTCTTCCGGAAAACGGCGCCCCCGGGAATCGGCGTCGCGCATGGCGTAACAGCTCAACATGCCGGCGGTTCTCCTCCAAGTCATTCGAGTCAGAAGGCATTGTAGGCCCATCGGGAACGGTTGGCAAGCCGCCGGACGCTTGATTTTGGCCCGGGAAGGAGTTACAATCCATGGCAATGAGAAAGCTGATCAGACCCACCCGCGAAGAACTCGACCGGCTGAAAAAACTGTCCAGCCACTCCTCGGTCGTCACCCGCCGCCGCTCGCCGGCGGATGAGACGGGCAGCGAAACACTCTACCTGCAGCAGCACAGCCAGCACCAGACGCCCATGATCGTCCGGCTGACCTCCGGCGAGGAGATCCATGGCTGGATCGAATACTACGACCTGCATTTCATCCGCATCACGGTGGACCGGGGACCCAACCGGTTCGTCTTCAAGCGGGACATCCTGTGCATGCACGAGGACCTGGCGGCGCTCAAACGCCGCCGGCTCACCCGCTGACTCCCCGGCGGCGCCATCACCACCAGTTGAAGACATCGTGGCCGAGTTTGAACGCCCAATTGAGCGTCATGGCGGCGATCAGACCGATGCCCGCGACGATCCGCTCGGCGCGGCTCATCTCCAAACGGAAACCCGGCCAGCGCAACAGCCACTGTCCCGCCACCTGGATGATCAGGGCGACCAGCGCCGCAAAGACCACGACACCCAGCGGCGACATGATCACCGCCTCGACCCACCGCCCGTGGGTGAGGAGGACGAACGCAGTCGTCATCCCGCACGTCGGACACGGCAGACCCGTGAAGGCGCGAAAGCTGCACAGCGGCACCGGGACTGTATCAAACGGGAAGAAGCGGGCGATCAGCAGGGCCATGACGCCGAGAATGCTGATCGCCCGCGAGTAGTACGAGATCGGCCGGGCGGGTTGAACAATCCACTTCATCAGAAAACCTTGAACTGGATCCGCAGATAGTCCTTCGGATTCTGCCGGACGTCGTAGATGAGCTTGGCCAGTTCGGCCAGCGCGCTGTTCAGGTTCTCATACAGCTGCTTGTCCTTGAGCAACTGGCCCATCGTGCCTTCGCCCCGGTCGATCTGCTCCAGGATCTGGCGCACTTTCATGAGCGAATCCCGCGCCTCCTCGAACAGGGCCGGGTCGGTCGACATTTTGCCCAGGGTGCCCTCACCCCGCTCGATCCGCAGGAGCAGTTGGTCCACCCTGGCCGAAATTTTTCGGAGGTTGTCGTAAAGTTCGGGGTCGTTGATCAGCTTGTTGACCGTTCCCGCGGAGGAATTGAGCCGGCTGATGAACTGGTTGAGCTCCTTGGCGGTCGCAGTCAGCTCGTCGTACAGGGCGCGGTTGTGAACCAGCTGGCCGAACGTTCCCTGGCTGCTGCGCAACTCGTCCATGAGTCCCCCGGCCCGCTGGACGGTCACGTCCAGGTTCTGGATGGTATCCACCAGGGAGCGGTGGAGGCTGGTTTCATTGATCAGCTGGCCGATGGTGCCTTCGCCGGCATCCAGCTTGGCCACGATGCTCTTGACCCGGTCCGAAATGTCGCCGAAATTGGCCATCAGGTCGTTGGCGTTTACCATCAACTGCCTGATCGTGGCCTCGTTGACCGCCTCGATGAAGATGTGACCCTCGGCGGTCCGGCGCGGTTCCTCCGGCAACCGTCCGATGCTGATATCCACGTACTTGTCGCCCAGCAGGCCGATGGAGCCGATGCTCACCTCCGAATCGCGCTTGATCCAGCCGGCAAACTCATCCTCGATCTGCAGGACCAGCCGGATACTCTGGATATTGCCGCGGGTGGTCTTGAGGTCCTGCCGCGTCGCCTGCCGGTTCTTGCGGAGACGGGCCAACCGCTCTTCCTGCAGCAGGATCTCCTCCCGCCTTTTGGCGGCGTCCGCGGGCTTGGCGGAGGCGAGTCCCGCCCGGTCGCGCGCCACCGATTGCTCGACGTCCAGGATCAGATCGTCGTACCGTTGGATGTCGGCAACGAGCTGCTGGATCTTGTCGTTGGTGTCACGGTTGGCCTGGGTGTCCGGCGGAGACTTCTCCAGCTTGATGTCCTCGACGTTGCCGATCTCGATGCCGTTGAGCCATACCGGGGCGCCGGCCTTCAGCCCGGAGATTTCCGGCAGGTAGGTGACCGCGTATGACTTGGGGGTGAAGAAGCCCCGTCCCCCGCTCACCCGGACGATCATGAAGATCAGGATGGCGAAGCTGCCGATGACGAATATGCCGACGCGAAACTCGTGCCAATTGAATCTCTTCTTGCGCCTCTCCATCGCGGTACCACTCCTCTGTCGGTTCGGTTAGGAAACAAATTCCCGAATGTACGGATCGTCGCTGGCGACCAGCTCATCCATGTTGCCGGTGAACATGATCCGCCCGTCCCGCAGCACGCTGAATGACGTGTGAATGAAACACTGGTCGGCAGGCTCCCGCTCCACCCGGATGTCGCCGGGCGAGGCGACACGGGCCGTATGTTCCGCCAGGAAATAGGCGGCATTGAGGTCGTGCGTCACCACAACCGAGGACATCCCCTCCATGTCGCGGAGCTTGACCAGCAGGTCGCAGATCGATCGCGCCGTTACGGGATCGAGCCCCGCCGTGGGTTCGTCGTACAGCATGAACCGCGGTTGTCCGGCCAGGGCGCGAGCGATGGCGACCCGCCGGCGCATGCCGCCCGACAGCTCGGCCGGTTTCATGTCGATGGTGTGGGCCAACCCGACGAAACCCAGCAGGCGGATGACGATTTCCTCGATCTCGTGCTCTTCCCAGCCCCCCTCGTCGTACAGCCGATAGCCCACATTCTGCCGGATGGTCAGCGAATCGAACAGCGCGCCCTCCTGGAAAACGATGCCCATCTGGTCGCGGATGGCGATCAGTTCCTCTTCCTTCAGCCGGGAGATATCCGTGTCGTTGACCACCACCTGCCCTGAATCGCACCGATCGAGGCCGATGCAGAGACGCAACAGGGTGGATTTGCCGGAACCGCTGCCGCCCAGCACGATCAAACTTTCAGCCGGCCCCACCCGCAGGGAGACATCCTGCAGCACCGGGGCGCCGGCATACGACTTGTAGACGTTGAGCATTTCCAACATGGTGCGCTCAGTGCATGAACTCGATGATGAGTTTATTCAGAATGAAATCCGACATGATGACCAGGATGGATGCGGTGACCACCGACTTCGTGGTGGCCCGCCCCACGCCCTGGGTGCCGCCCCAGGTCCGCAGTCCGTGATGGCAGCCGACCATGGCCACGATGAAGCCGAAAACCAGCGGCTTGCCCAGCCCGCCGATCAGGTCCTCATAGGTCAGCGAGTCGAACGCCACCGACCAGAACAGCGACGTCCGCAGCTTCAGTTCGTATAGCGAGACCAGCCAGCCGCCGATCAGTCCGAAAAAATCACAGACGGCCGTCAGCAGGGGCAACATGGATACCGTCGCCATCATCCTGGGGGTGACCAGCTTTTTGACCGGGTCGGTGCCCAAGGCGCGCATGGCGTTGATCTGATCGGTCACCACCATCGAGCCCAGCTCCGAGGCGATGCCCGAACCGATGCGCCCGGCGATCATGAGCGCCGACAGGACCGGGCCCAACTCGCGCACCAGACTCATGGAAACGAGCTGGCCGGTCAAGCCCACCGCCCCGAAGGAGCGCAGGGTGCTCGAGGTCTGGAGGGCGAGGACGCCACCGGTGAAAAATCCCGTCAGGATGATGATGGTCAGCGAGCCGACCCCGATCAGGTCCATTTGCTCGAACGTTTCCCGGATGTAGCGTGGCCGGCGGAACAGGTTCAGGATGGCCTTGAACGCCAGCAGGCTGAAGTCCTGGATCTCAACCAAAAAACTGATGATCAGGTTCAGAAACATGGTGCTTGTTCAGACTCGAATCAAACGTCAATCTTATACCATACAACCGCGCGGAGACCAACCGCTCCCGGGAGCCGGGATCAGGAGCGCGGGTGATATTTTTTGTAGATCTCCTTCAGTCGCGCCTGTGTCACGAAGGTGTAGATCTGGGTGGTGGCGATGTCCGCGTGCCCCAGCATCAGCTGCAGCGATCGGAGATCGGCTCCGTTTTCCAGCAGATGGGTCGCGAACGAGTGGCGCAGCAGGTGCGGGGTGATGTTTTTCATGATCCCCGCGTTGCGGCCGTGACGCTTGATGTTCTTCCAGAACCCCTGCCGGGACATCCGCCGGCCGAAACGGTTGACAAACAGGTAGGGCTCCGGCTGCCTGAGCAGCAGGTTGCGGGCTTCACGGATGTACCGCTGCACCCAGTCACGGGCCTGGTTGCCCACCGGGACGATCCGTTCCTTGCTGCCCTTGCCGAGGCAGATGATGTAGCCGATATCCAGGTTGAGATCGGGCACTTTGACGTTGACCAGCTCCGTCACCCGCAGCCCGGTGGCATAGAGCAGCTCCAGCATGGCTTTGTCCCGCAACCCCTCCGGCGTGTCCGGATCGGGCCGCGCCAGCAGCGCGTCCACTTCGTCCGGACTCAGGTATTTGGGCAGCGTGTGCCAACGCCGGGGCGCCTCCAGCAGTTCGGCTGGATCGCTGCCGATGTGGCCGTCCGCGGCCAGAAAGCGGAATAAACCCCGCAAGCTGGCAACAGACCGGGCCACCGAGGACGGTTTGTAGCCGGATGTGTACAAGTCCTTCAGATAGGCCAGCAGATCCACCCGTTCCACCCGGGTCACATCCTGCCCACGCGCCTCCAGGAAGCGCCGGAATCGCTGCAGGTCCGTGCGGTACGCGGCAATAGAGTTCGGGGCCAACCCTTTTTCAACGGTCAAATGCTGCAGAAATTCGGCGAAAAAATCCCGGCTCATGCTCAAAGCACGACGTATGGATTGAAGTGGATTTCGTCTTCCACCGTGCTCTCCGGGCCGTGCCCCGGCAGCAGCCTCGCGTGCGGCGGCAGCGTGAGGATCTGCTTCCGGATGGAATTGAGCAACACGGTCTCGTCGCCGCCCGGCAGGTCGGTCCGGCCGATACCGCCGGCAAACAGGGTGTCGCCCGTGAAACAAACCGTGTCCAGGAGCAGGCAGCACCCACCCGGAGTATGTCCCGGAGTGTGTAGAATCTGGATGGTCAGTTGGCCCACCGCCAGTTGTTGACCATCGTCCAGCCATCCTTGCGGTTCCGGACACGGCCGGGCCTTCAGGAGCGGGGACAGCCCGAAGATGTCCGGTGCGGTGAGCAGATACCGGTCGTCGCGATGCATGTGGCCGGGTGCGGGGAAGTCATCCGCCACGTCAGCGGCGGCGGCCCAATGATCCATGTGCCCGTGCGTGTAGAGCATCATGACCGGTCGCCAGCCCAACCCCCGCAGCCGCCCCACGATGCGGCCGCCGTCGGCTCCGGGATCGATCACGGCGGCTTGCCGGGTTGCCAGGCAGCCGACCAGATAGCAGTTCACTTCGAGCGGCCCCACCACGATGGGTTCAATCCGGAAGCCGTTCATCACGCGTCCTTGACCGCCGAAGACGTCGCCGGGAAGACGACCCGGAGCAGAAAGCCGCCGTTTTCCGTCAGTTCGAAATCCAGCTGGCCGCTCTGCCGGGCAATCAACCGGTTCAGGAGGACAAACTGGAAATCCCGCGCCACGTCAAAAGTGGCGAGTTTGTCCCGATTGATCCGCCCACCCTGGGCGTGATTGAAACGGATCATGAGTTCCGGCGCCGCGTTTTCCCGGGCAAGACAGACCGCCTGCAGTTTGCCACCGGATACAAAATCCAACAACCGGTCGATGAACAGGCGGAGTCCCAGCGTGGTGAGTTCCTCGTCCAGCATCACCGGCCCCAACCGGACGTCAAATTTGGCATCAATCTCGACGCTCTTGGCCACGGTCTTTGACCGGATCGCGGCGAACACGTTGTCCAGCAAGGGAACCAAGGCCACCGGCTGGATCTTGAAGGGATAGTCGCGTTCGGTGATCACCCGGGTGAATTCCAGTTTCTGCAGGCTGCGTTCGATCTTTTCGATCTCGACAACGCAGTTGCGGAACAGGAGCGGATCGTAGGCGTCGCGCATACTCCGCTTCACGCCGTCTTCGAGCATCTGGACGAAGCCGCGCAGGCTGGCCAGGTGAACCCGAATCGACTGGCCGACGGCGTAGACCGTGTTGAACTCCGTGGCCTCCCGCAAGGCCATCTCCAGTTCGGACACCTGAATCGCTTGCCGGCTGCCGATCTGTTCCAACCGGCTGATCTCCGCGTTGAGTTTGTCCAACTCGCCCTGGTAATACAAGGTTTTCCTCAGGACGAACGACCCCATCTCCACCAGGCGCAGCAATGTGCTCAGCGACGCGGCATGGAACACCTGCGTCCGGGTGGATTCCAAGACGATATAACCGTAAATGTGCTTGAAGGTCACCAGGGGGATCACCAGCACTGATTGCAGCCTCTTTGGCGGCGAAGGCAGGGAGTACTTTTTCATCAGGGCGAACGCGTCAGGAGCATAGAGCAGCTGTTTGCCCCGTTCCAATTCCTGCCGGGCGCTGGGCAACAGCGACAGGATGAGGGGTTGTTCCAGCATCTCCCCGTGGCGGACCGCGATCCCGCCGTCAGGTTCTTCCAAGAGCAAGGTGACATTGGTTTCCGGATAGGTCTCCTGGAGGTAGCGGAAAAAGGCCTCCATCACTTTGTCCAGAGCGGCGAACACCGCAATCTCGCTGAGAAAAGCTGAAACGGTGTCGGCCTCCTCCGATCGACGGGCCAACTCGTTCTGCAGGGCGCGGTAGGTGAACAGCGCCTCGACGATTCGTCCGATCCGGGCCAGGTCCTTTTCCCGGCGATCGAGCTCCTCCACGGTGAGCGGCAGCAACACGCCGCCGACCGTTTCGCCGGCATGACTGATGGGATACAGGATCATCGATTGAAAAACTTCAGTCCCCGCCTCGGTGGTCATGCCGTTTTCCCAACCGACGGGCAGGCGGACAGGTTCCAGCCGGCCCTCCATAACCGGTCCGGCCTGGTTCAGGATCCGTTCGGTCAGCTGGGCGGCATCAAGACGGGGGGATGGGAATTGATGGTTGAGCACTTGTCCCGTCGCCGAATCCCTTAACACGAAGGCGGCGTAGGGCAGCTTGAGGATGCGGCCCAGCTCATCGAAGGCTTCCGGCATCCGCCGGGCGGCCCGGTCCACGTCACAGATGATGGCGCACGCCTGTTCGTAGAGGGTTTCACGGAAACTCAGTTCCACGGTCAGGTCACCGATTGTCTTTGCCGCGACCTGGTTCCGCCGGTCGGCCTCCCGCCGCTTCCGTTCCAGGTAGTTTGCCAGAGCGGCCATTGCCAGGACGAGCAGGGCGAGCATCCAGGGGATCCAATTGGACACGGCCAACATCACCGGGACATTGTACGCTTCAGGCATGCCGACTCCGCAGGTTAGCATATTGATATTCAACAGTTTCTGCATTATCCCACCGCCTTCCGGACCTGTCAAATCCAAATTTCCCCAAGCGGTCCTCCGGTGGCGGAGCGGCACAACTTTCATGTTGCAATCCATTTGTGATTCCAGTATTTTGGCCACTTGTCGAGGACATGATGCTCACTTTCACGCGAACCATCGGCGCCGGCGGGCAATTCCTGCTGACCAAACTGACGGCCGCCCTGGGGCGGATCAAGGTCAATCCCAACCTGATCACCCTGCTGGGCTTCGTCATCAACATCGTGGCCGCCTTCTATCTCTCCCGGGGCGAGTTCGGCATCGCCGGCACCATCATCTTCATCGCCGGCGCCATGGACATGCTGGACGGCGCGGTGGCCCGCCTGACGAACACCGCCACAAGTTTCGGCGCGTTCTTCGACAGCGTCATCGACCGGTATTCCGACATCGTGCTCTACCTGGGCCTGATCATTTATTTCGGCAAGATGCCGCGCATGACCTATGTCGTGCTGGTGGGGATCTGCATCATGGGATCCATGATGACCAGTTACACCCGTGCCCGCGCCGAGAGTCTGATCGAAAAGTGCAAGGTGGGATTCCTGGAACGGCCGGAACGCGTGGTGCTGCTGATCCTGGGCACCTGGTTCTACCGCGTGGAACACGTGCTATGGGTGATTGCCATCCTGTCCAACTGGACCGTCATCAGCCGGATCATCTTCACTTGGATGGAGCTGTCAAAAGTGAACATCCTGATGCCCATCACGCCATCCGTGCGACCCGGCGCCTGCCCCGCCGAGCCGCCCCCCCCCATCAAGAGCTGATTGAGCCGGACCCCGAGTCATCAGGCCACCGCCACACGTTCCGCTCATCCACTCGTCCTGCCCTTTTCGGAGGTCAGCGGGCTTATCGTTGATATTTTTTGACCGCCCGGTTGTGCTCGCGCAAGTTGTCGGAGAACAGGTGCCGGCCATTGTTCATCGATACAAAATAGAGATAATTGCTTGAGGCGGGTTTGATCGCGGCCATGATGGCGCCACGCCCGGGATTGGCGACGGGGCCCGGGGGCAGCCCGCTGTTCAAATAGGTATTGTAGGGCGACTGGCGGGCCAGGTCGCTCCGGTTGATCTCGCCGTCCCACTCCCCTTTTGCCAGCCATTCCGCGTAGATCACCGTGGGATCGCACTGCAGGCGCATGCCCCGCTCCAGCCGGTTGACGAACACCGCTGCCACCAGCGGCCGCTCGTCGGACGCACCGGCTTCCTTTTCGACCAGCGAAGCCAGGGTCACCAGTTGGTGGGTGTTCCAGCGGGTCCGGATGCCGCGTGCCACAAGCAGCGGCAAGGCGACCTCCCGAAACCGGTTCACCAAAACCGCTGTCAGCTCCTCTGCCCGCATGCCAGCGGGCACCTCGTACGTGTCGGGGAACAGATAGCCCTCGAGGGTCCTGGCTTCAGGCGCGAAATCGGCCACCCGGCGGGGATCCGACCAGAGCCGCCGGTACTCGTCGTACCGGCCGATGCCGGCTGACTCCAGCTCACGGAACATGCGCGATGCGGTCCACCCTTCGGGAAGGGTCACCGTGACGCGTGCCACCTCACCCCGCACCACCGTTCGGGCCACCTCGGGCAGAGTCAGCGGACGATGAAACCGGTAGGTTCCCGCCTGCACCCGGTGAGTCCAATCCTGCCATTTCAAGAAGTGCACGAAAAAGCGGGCACTGGCGACGATGCCGGCATCTTCCAGCCGGATCGCGGCGGCTTCGGCGGTGCAGCCGGGATCCAAACTGACCGTCACCTCGGAGTCCAGGTAGCCCTGATACGGGGTCTGAAACAGGAAGGTATATCCCTCGCGCAATTCGACAGACAGCCAGAGGGCCGCGCCGACGACAACCGTTACGGCGGCGAGCTTGAGCCAGGTTCTACCACCGCGCGAGGACAACGGCATCCCCCTCTTCCAGGTATCGGCGCAGGATGGTGGCCGCGGCCAGGGCATGTTCGTCGAATCGTGATCGACGGGCTGGCCGGCCGGCCAGCCACTCGGCCGCTTCAAGCGAGGTGTATCGCTCGTCGACGCCCAGGACCGGCCGGCCCAGACGTCCACGGAGGCGCCGGGCGAACCGGTCCATCCGGCGGCTGGCGTTGCCGGCCTGTCCGTCGATCCGGACGGGATAGCCGATCACGATGGTACCGGCTTCCAGTTCGTCGGCTGAACGCCCGATGGCGGCGAAATCCGACTCCGCGTCGGCCCGTTTCAGAGTTCCGACGGGGCGGGCCAGACAACCGGTTGGGTCGGACGCCGCCAGGCCGATGGTTTTTTCGCCCACATCCAGCGCCAGGTAACGCACTCCGCCCTCCAGCATGCCGTTGCGCCATTATACATGGCCCGGTTCAACCGACAAATTCCCTTTTATCCATCAACGGCTTCTAGTATAATCCCCCCGCCTGAACTCGGGAGGTTTCATGATCGAACGTGGCAAGCTGATGGTGCTGATTCTGTCCGCCGCGGTGGTCATTTATGTGGTCGTCGGCGGATTTCTCGGCCGCGTGGTGGCCAAGGATGAAACGTATCAGAATATCTCCCTGTTCAACGACGTGCTGAAAAAGGTCCAGGACGAGTACGTTGAAAAGCCCCAGATGAAACCACTGACTGAGAATGCCTTGAAAGGATTGGCAGGCGGCGTGGATGCCTTCTCGACCTACCTCAATCCCGACGAGCTGCAGTTTGTGCGCGCCAGTCTGGAAAAAAAAGGCGGGCTCGGCATCGTGTTGTCAGCCCGGGTCGGCTATTACCGGATTTTGCAGGTCTGGCCCGATACGCCCGCCGAGAAGGCCGGCCTGTTCCCCGGTGACGTCATCGAAGAAATCGATGGGCAGGGAGTCAGCGAAAAGAGCTACCCCGTCACGCTGGCGATGCTCCGGGGCGATGTGGGCCGAAAAGTCAAACTGGGCGTTTCCCGCGGCCGCGTGGACGAACTTCAGGAGATCGTCGTCCAGATGGACGAAATCCGGCCACCCCAGCCCGAAACGCGCATTCTCGAAACCGGCGTGGGTTATATCCGCCTGATGAACTTGCATCCGGCGGCGGCGGATGATTTCCAGCGGGCTCTCAACACGCTGGTCAGCAGCGACATCAAGCAGTTGGTGCTGGATGTGCGCGATTGTTGCGGCGGCGAATATGAACCGGCCCTGCGCATCGCCGACATGCTGATGGACGAAGGCGTGATCGCCGTGCGGCGCGGCAACGCGGCCGCGGAAACCCGCATCACCGCAACGAAGGACGCCACCCTATTCCGCGGCCCCCTGGTGGTGCTGGCCAACGGGTTCACTGGCGGACCGGCCGAGGTGCTGGCCGCCGCGATCAAGGACAATGCGCGCGGCGCCCTGGTTGGCCAGAAGACCAACGGCACCGCGTCGGAACAGAAATTCATCGAGTTGGCCGACGGATCGGCGCTGTACATCACCCATGTCCGGTATCACACGCCCGCCGGTCGCCCCATCATGAACACGAAGTCCACCCTGGCGGGAGTCAAGCCCGTCATCAAGTCGCCCCCCGCGGACTTTGCGGTATCGCTTTATATCGACTACGAGATGGCCACGGGACAGGATGCCTACCCCCTGTACCGGAAGTATATCGACACCGTGTACGCCAAGCAGCTGGAAAAAGCGCTTGAGGTCCTCAAGCAGGGGGAGGCAGCCGAGCCGGTGGCAGCCTAGCCCTGCGGGTCAGCCTGCCCACCCGTCGGAAACAGCATGATCTGGAAATCATTCGAGGGAGTCATCGAGCCGGATTCCGCCGAAGCGCAGCTTCTGGAGCGCATCGATCCGGACAGCCTGCCGATCCATGTAGCCATCATCATGGACGGCAACGGCCGGTGGGCCAAAGCCCGCAACCTGCCCCGGATCGAGGGCCACAAGGCCGGCACGGATTCTGTCAAACAGGTCATCGAGACCGCCGCCCGTCTGGGCGTCCGCTACCTGACCCTCTACGCGTTTTCCGTTGAAAACTGGAAGCGCCCCAAGACGGAAGTCCAGCAGTTGATGCGGCTGCTCAAACACTACCTGAAAAACGAGTTGGGCACGCTGCTGAAGCACGACATCCGGCTGCGGGCCATCGGGCGGCTGGACGAAATGGAAGGGCCGGTCCGGCATCTGCTGCGGGAGACGGCCGCCCGGACGGCTAAAAACCGAGGGCTGCAACTCAGTCTGGCCCTGAACTACGGCGGACGGACCGAATTGGTGGACGCGGTCCGCGCCATTGCCCGCCAGGTCCACGCGGGCGCCCTCGCGCCCGAACAGATCGACGTCGAGCATATCGCCCGGAACCTGTACACCGACGACATTCCCGATCCGGACCTGCTGATCCGGACCAGCGGCGAGTATCGGTTGAGCAATTTTCTCCTCTGGCAGATCGCCTACACTGAGTTTTACATCACCCCCACCCTCTGGCCGGATTTTCGGCAGCGCCACCTTCTGGAGGCGGTTCTGGACTTCCAAAAGCGCGAGCGCCGTTTCGGCGGGCTCGCCGGCGAGAGATCGTCCTAGTTTCATGATCACGCGCATCCTTTCCGCATTCGTACTGATTCCCGTGGTCATCGCCGTCGTTTTCCTTGCTCCGCCGGTGGTGTTCAGCGCGGCGGTCGCCCTGATCACCTTGTTTGCCTTCAGCGAGTTCATCCGGTTGCGACACGGCCAGGCGAACGGTGCGCCCGGCTTCTGGCCGATCATGGTCGCGGCCGGAATCTGCGGGTTCGTGGTGATTCATCCGGTCTTTCCAGATCATCGAGTGGCCGGCAGCGTGACCTTTTTCATGATCGCCGGATTGATGGCCGTACTGTTCAGCAAGCGAAACGAAGAAATCGTCGGCCGGCTGGTGTGGCCCGTCGCAGGTTTCTGTTACGTGTTCGTGCTTTTTTCCTTTGTCTTTGACATCCGCTTCGGGATCGACCCGCGTCGCGGCGCCTACGCGCTCATGGCATTTCTGTTGATTCAATGGGTGGGCGATACTTTCGCCTATTTCACCGGCACCTGGCTGGGCCGTCACCCGCTGGCGCCGCGAATCAGCCCGAAAAAAACGATCGAAGGCACCATCGGCGGGATGCTTGGCAGCGCGGGGGTCGGCCTGGCCGCCTGGTGGTTGCTGCCATCGGCCCAGCCGCTCTGGCCGTTGCTGCTGCTGGGGGGCGCCGCCGGGGCGCTGGGCCAGCTCGGTGATCTGCTCGAATCCCAGTTCAAGCGCGCGGTGGGCGTCAAGGACTCATCCCGCATCATCCCGGGGCACGGCGGCGTACTGGATCGGCTGGATTCGTTGATTTTCACGGCGCCCTTCTTCTACTACGCCGTGCAGTGGGGCGTCACATCCGGCTATGTCACACTCGGCTAAGAAAGGCATCGCCATCCTCGGATCCACCGGTTCCATCGGCCGGAGCACGCTGGACGTTTTGCGCGCCCAACCGGACCGGTTTTTCATAACCGGCCTGTCCGCCGGACGCAACATCAAGAGTCTGGCGGACCAGGTCATGGAATTCCGGCCGCGGCGCGTCTCCGTCCAGGACGAGACTGCCGGGGAACAGCTGGCCGCCGCGCTCAGGGAGCGCTTTGCGGCCGGCCCGCTGCCCGACATCGTGACGGGCACGGCGGGCGCCGTCGCCGTGGCGACCGCGCCGGACACCGCGCTGGTTGTCGCGGCCATGGTGGGCGTGTCCGGCCTGGTGCCGACCTACCGCGCCATCATGGCCGGCAAGGATATCGCCCTGGCCAACAAGGAAACCCTGGTGGCCGCCGGCGAACTCATGATCACCGCCGCCCGCAAACAGAACGTCCGGCTGCTGCCCGTCGACAGCGAGCACAGTGCGATCTTCCAGTGCCTGCAGGGTGACCAGCTCCGCTACGCCAAACGCATCTGGCTGACGGCGTCCGGCGGTCCGTTTTTCCGGACGCCGCCTGAGGATTTTGCCGCCATCACGCCGGACGTGGCGCTTCGACATCCCACCTGGCGGATGGGACCCAAGATCACCATCGACTCCGCCACCATGATGAACAAGGGCCTCGAGGTCATCGAGGCGCACTGGCTGTTCGGCCTGCCGCCCGACGCCATCCGGGTGGTGATCCATCCGCAATCGACGATTCACTCGCTGGTGGAGTTCGTCGACGGCTCAATTCTCGCCCAGATGGGCCGGACCGACATGAAGCTCCCGATCCGCTACGCCCTGAATTATCCCGAACGCGCGGCCTGCGGCGATGCGGCCCTCGACCTGCTGGCGGCGTCGCCGCTGGAGTTCCACGAGCCGGAGCCGGCCAAATTCCCCTGCCTCGCGCTGGCCTACGACGCGCTGAGAGCGGGCGGCAGCCTTCCGGCGGTGCTCAGCGGCGCCAACGAGATTGCCGTTGAGGCGTTTCTGTGCCGCCAGATCGCGTTCACCGAGATTCCCGAGGTGATCCGTCACACCATGGCGACGATGGCGCGCTCGCCCCTGACTGACATCGACCAGGTCATAGACGTCGACCGGCAGGCCCGGGCTGTCGCGCGGCAGATGATTCGATCCCAACATTCCGTTTAGGTTGGATATTAATGGACTACTTGATCAATGCCGTCTCCTTCGTCCTGATTCTGGGCCTCATGATTTTCATTCATGAGTTGGGTCACTTCGTCGTGGCCCGGCTGCTGGGCATCCGGGTCGAGGTGTTTTCCCTCGGTTTCGGCCGGCGGCTGTTCGGGTTCAGCCGCGGCGGCGTCGATTACCGCATCAGCCTGATTCCCCTGGGCGGGTACGTGAAGATGGCCGGAGAGTATTTTGGCGAGGAGCTGTCCGGCGACCCGGACGAGTTTCTCGTCCGGCCGCGCTACCAGCGGATCATGGTCATGCTGGCCGGACCCGCGATGAACATTGTCCTGGCGGTCGCTCTCATGTCGGTCAACTACATGGTGGGAATCGAGCTCCCGACCTTCTATCACGACGACGCCGTGGCCGGTTACATCGTGGACGGCTCGCCTGCCCAGGCGGCCGGTCTGGCCGTGGGGGACCGGATCATCGCCCTGGCCGACCGGCCGGTCAACGATTGGGCCGAGTTTCAATTGCTGGCCATCAGTTTCTCCAAGCAGACTGTCAACCTGCGGTATCAACGTGACGGACAGGATCGAAGCACATCGATCGTCCTGGCGGAGACGCTGCAGGATCCGTCGGAGATTACGGGCATCCTGCCCATGATTCCCACCCGGATTTCCACGGTGGCCGAGGGGTTCCCCGCCCATCGGATCGGCCTGCGGCATGGCGACGAGATCATCGAAGCCACCGACGGACAGCACACGGCCAGGGGTTACATGGACATCTCCCGCCTGATCCAGCGCAGCGTGGGCCGCGAGGTGTCGCTGTCGGTGAAACGCGGCCAGGATCTGCTCACTTTGGCGGGCCAGCCGGCGCTCTCCACGGACAAACCCCAACGCGGCGTTCTGGGCTTCACCATCGCCATCGACCGGATGGAAGAACGTTACGGCCTGATCGAGTCAATCCGCCGGTCATTGCAGGACAACTATAATTTCGTGGTGATGACCTATCGCGTCCTGGGCAAGGTGGTCAGCGGCCGGCTTTCCATGCGACAGCTCTCGGGCCCGCTGGGCATCGCCGAAGCCTCGGGCGAGGCGGTGAAAACGCTGAAACTCACGATCGTGTTCAGCTTCATCGCGCTGATCAGCGTCAACCTGGCGGTGGTCAACCTGCTGCCTGTCCCGATGCTGGATGGCGGCATGATCTTCCTGCTGCTCATCGAGATGATCCTGCGCCGCGACCTTCCCCTGCGATTGAAGGAACGGGCGGTCCAGATCGGATTCGTGATGCTGGCCATGCTGATGGGCGTGGTCATCGTCCTGGATATCATGAAGGCGCTGGGTTGAGGCTGCACCGTGCGCATCGAACGGCGACAGTCGCGCTCTGTTCGGATCGGAACCGTCCCCGTCGGCGGCGACGCACCGATCTCGATCCAGTCCATGACCAACACGGACACGCGGGATGTGGCCGCTACCGTCGGCCAGATTCTTCGGATGGAAGCGCACGGGTGCGATCTCGTCCGCTGCGCGGTGGTGGACCGGCAGGCCGCGGCCGCTCTCGAAGCGATCATCCGTCAAATCCATGTTCCGCTGGTGGCGGATATCCACTTCGATCACAACCTGGCGCTGGCGGCGCTCTCCGCCGGCGTGCACAAAATTCGCATCAACCCGGGTAACATCGGCTCTCGTGAGAAAGCGCGCCGAGTGGTCGAGGAGGCCAAGGCCCGCCAGGTGCCCATCCGGATCGGCGTCAACGCCGGGTCCCTGGAACGTGACATCCTGAAAAAACACGGCCACCCCACGGCGGCGGCGCTGGTGGAAAGTGCCATGCGGCACGTGACGCTGCTCGAAGAGATGGATTTTTACGACATCGTGATCTCCCTGAAAGCGTCTGACGTGCCCACGACGGTTGCCGCCTATCGGGACATGGCCCGGCGGGTGCCCTACCCCCTCCACCTGGGTGTGACCGAAGCGGGAACCCTGTCGACAGGCACCGTGGTGTCGGCCATCGGCATCGGCGCCCTGTTGCTGGACGGCATCGGCGACACCCTGCGGGTGTCGCTCACCGCTCCGCCGGAAAAGGAGGTCGACGCCGGGTTCGAAATATTGAAGGCCCTGGGCATCCGGCAGCGCGGCCCCCGGTTCATCTCATGCCCGTCATGCGGGCGTACTACCGTGGACCTGATCGCCGTCACCGAGGCGGTGGAGAAGGAACTGGCCGATGTGCAGGCGCCCATCCAGATCGCCGTCATGGGCTGCGAGGTCAACGGTCCCGGTGAAGCTGCCGAGGCCGACATCGGGCTGGCCTGCGGGAAAGCGGGTTCCCTGATCCTGCAGAAAGGACGGATTATCAAGAAAATATCCAACGATCATCTGGTTGCGGCGTTCGTGGCCGAGGTCCGGCGCTTCCTCGCCGAAAGCCAGGCGAAATAAACCAATCGGACCGGAGGAGGTCATCGTGCGGGGGGTGGTGCAGCGGGTGACGCGGGCCGCGGTAACCGTGGGCGGCCGGCGCGTGGGCGAGATCGGACGCGGGATCCTGCTGCTTGTGGGCATCAGTCAGGGCGACACCATCGATGACGCGAAGTACATACTTGATAAAACACTTGAACTGAGAATCTTCAATGATCATTCGGGAAAGATGAATCTATCCGTTCGGGATACCGGCGGCTCGCTGCTGATTGTTTCGCAGTTCACCTTGTGGGGCGATTGCCGGAAGGGACGCCGTCCGTCCTTCTCGGATGCCATGGATCCACAGGCCGCCGAGCGGTTGTATGACGAGCTGGTCCGCCTGGCCCGCCAGGGACCGGTTCCGGTCGCCACCGGCGAGTTCCAGGCCATGATGGGTGTGGAACTGGTCAACGATGGCCCTGTCACCCTTCTCCTCGACAGCCGGAAGGCGTTCTGAAGCCTGCCGCTTGTCTGGTTCATGGGTCATTCCAATTTGCGAATTGCAATTCCGGATCGCTTTGGCTATGATATGCGGTTATTTGCCTGAACGAGGAAAGCATGCCCCATATCCCCCTGAGATACGCCCCCCAATTGATCTGGCACGGCACCCGGAATTTCTTTTCGGGACGGCCGGTGATCATCTCGTTTGAAACCACGTTGTCGTGCAATGCCAACTGCCGGCATTGCGACATCGAAGGCCACCGTCCCGACGAGATCCGCATGAAGCCGGAGGGTTTCCGCAAGTACATCGATCAGTTCCATCCGCCGGTGATCCAGTTGTCCGGCGGCGAACCGCTCCTCCGGAAGGATCTGCTCGATGTGGTTCGAGCCATCAAGATCAATCCCTTCTTTCCATATACCATCCTGGTTTCCAACGGTTCGCTCATGACGCTGGAGCGATACCGGGCGTTCCGCGAAGCGGGCGTGAACCAGTTTTCCATTTCGCTGGATTTCCCCGATTCCCGTCATGACGATTTCCGTCAGATCTCCGGTTTGTACGACACCTTGAACGAGGTGATCCCGCAGCTGGCCGCCGAGGGGCATGGCGACGTGGTGCTCAACACCGCCATCACTTCGGCGAACGTCGGGGTTCTGGAAGACATCATTAAAACCGCCGAACGCTGGGGCGTTTGCCTGAGCTTCAGCGTCTACACGCCGCTTCGCACCAAAAATTATGAATACGTCGTGACCAATCCCGACGACCTCCGTTTCGTGGAGCAGCTTTTCGAGCGGTGCAAACGGCGCCGGGGCATTTACAGCCGCGTGGTGAACTCCCATATCAACCTGGACGGCATCCTGCGCTTCATGCGGGAAGGCGACATCCCCAACTGCAGCGCCGGCAGACGGTTCATGGTGGTTCGTCCGGAGGGCAATCTCAATCCCTGCTCGCTGCAGCGCATCAATTTCGACACCCAGGAACAGCTGGTCCGGGAGTTCTCGGCCACCAACACTTGCGGCGGCTGCTACGTGTCGATTCGGTCGTACGTCGAGATTTCGTTCGTCCGATTGCTATGGGAGAACGTCTCGATGCGGGTTTTCAATCGGAACACATTATGAGAGGTCGGGCATGAACATCACGGCGGCATGGGACGGGGGCATGGCATTTGTGGCCTCGCAAGACGGCCACACCATCCGGCTGGACGCCTCCGCCGAGCTCGGCGGCCGCGACACCGGCCCGAGGCCCAAGGGGCTCCTGCTGACCAGTCTGGCGGGCTGCACCGGCATGGATGTGGTCAGCATCCTGTCCAAGATGAAAGTCGAATTCACGCGCTTCTCGGTGGATGTGTCCGCCGACCTGACCGACGTCCATCCGAAGGTCTTCTCGCGGATCCACATCCGATATGTCTTCGAAGGCGCTGACATCCCCAGAGACAAGGTGGAGAAGGCCGTCAACCTGTCGCAGGAGAAGTATTGCGGGGTTTCCGCCATGCTTGGCAAGGCGTGCGCCATCACTCACGAAATCATCATACCGGATTGACCGCCTCGGGATCATTCGGTGTTTTTCAAACCCCCGAATTATTAGTTTCAAGGCGGGAAACTTTAAGATAAAATACCCGTCTTTTTTATCGAAACCGCACGTTGAGGAGACATGATGAAAAAACTGACTGCAACCGCCCTGATGATCGTGATGGTTTTGTCTGTTGCACCGTTGGCCGCATTGGGCAAAACGACCATCGCGTTCACTGACTCCGAGTACGCCAAGTCACTGAACCTGAAGCTCAATCTGCAGAAGCCCGACCTGAACGCCTATGTCGGCAGCGGCAAGGAAATGATCGTCATCAAGACGAAGAAGGAAATCGTGTATTACGAGCGGTTCACCTGGTTGAGCTCCGCCATGCCAACGGATGAAGCCGTCCGCCACGCGGCCTATATCAATTTTCTGTCCCAGGCGGCTGACATCCCCAGTGGCACACCCGAGTATGATGAGATGGTCTCAGTGGTGAAATCGAACAATCCCGAATTTGTTCTGCGGAACCTGTTCAAGGTTCGTGTCCGCGCGGAAAACGGCGACAAGGTCGCCAAGCATTACATCGAAATCTACGTCAAGTAACCCACGCCGCCATCACAGAGCCATCCCGCCGGGATGGCTCTTTTTTTTTGCCCGGCCCGAAAGCCATGTTGCGAAAGCCCAGCAGCCGACGCACCCGAACCAGGCGCCCAGCAGCCAGTTGGCGCCGGTGAGCACCGCCCCGAAACCCACCGCGGCTCCGACCAGGCCGAGCCCTGCGGCCGCCCGTTTGCTGAACCGCTGCGCGTGTCCGGTGACAGCCAGCAGCAGCAGCGGGCTGACGGCCGCGGCATAGATCTGATAACCGGCCAGGAGCACCCCGATGATGGACGGATAGGCGAGGGCGGCGGCCAATGAAACGGCCGTCACCAGGGGGGCCACGAGACGCATCCGGCGCCGGAAATTCTCCCGGTCGGCGAAATCCGGATCCGGCGTCAATTCCATGACAACGATCGAGGAGGCCGTCATCAGGCACGTGTCGGCCGACGAAATGACCGCCGCCAGAAGTCCGGCCAGCACCAATCCCTGCCCCCATTCCGGCAGAACGGCGGCGGCGAGGGACGTCAGGAGGGCGTCTCCGCGGGCATCGGGCAGAATCGTTGCGCCGAGCACGCCGATGGCGATGATCCATACGCTGAACGGCACCAGAAAGATGCCGCAGGCCACCGCCGCGCGGCGGAATGTCACCGCGCTCCGGGCGCATAGAAATCTGGAGAATATGTCAGGCCCGGTGGCAAAGAGGATGAAGGTCACCAGCGCCAAAGACACGCAATCGCCGCACCGGAGCGGGAGCGTCGCGACAAAATCCGTCCAGCGCGCCGCCAGAAGCCCCGCAGCCGGGCCAGCCGCCGTGGATCGCCAGACCATCACGCCCAGCATCATGAGGCCGATGGCCAGCGCTCCAAACTGAAACAGGTCCGTGCGCAACAACGCCTTCTGGCCCCCGAACGTCACGTACGCGCCCAGAAGAAGGGCGGCGATCGACATTCCCAATGGAGCTGGACAGCCGGCGACGGGCCCGACGATCCAGCCGATGGCCAGCAATTGGGCGGCAATCACGCCGATCCAGCCCGTCACGATGAGCAGCCCGGACAAACGGCGAACCGGCAGACCGTATTGCCGGCCCAGATATTCCGGCACCGTGTATACCGCGTCAGTTTGTTGGAGACGTTTGGCAACCCATCCGGCGACGATCAGGCCCAGTGCCCCGCCCCACAGCCAGACCGCCGCTTCGAAGCCGATCGTCGCCGCCAAACCACAAATTCCCAAGGTCGCCGAGGCCCCGATGATTGTCGCCCCCAGGCTGCCGAAGACCGGCCAGAAGGAGCTCTGCCGGCCGGCTACGAAATAGTCGTCCGGCCGGCGGACCGTCCGGGCATGCCACAAGCCGGCCCCGGCGACCGCCGTCAGGTACGCGATGATGATAGCCGCGCGGATCAATCCGGCCTCAGGGGGCGGGATTGTCTCCGGAAGGCGTTCCCGTGCCACCTTTCCGAAGCAGGCAGAAGAGCCAGTATCCCAAGCCAGCCACCGCCGCCAGGATTACGGTGATGAGAATCGTCCGTTCCACCTGTTCCCGACGGGAGGCGCCAGCTTGGGGATCGTAATCGGGATTGCCGGAGACCGGCCCTATCGTGACCGGCGTGCGGGCCTGTTCGGCCCAGGCGTCGCTGTTTCCGAACTGATTGAGGTCGTAATCGGGGGCGCGGATCGATGCGGCGCCCACCATCAGCCGGTACGGTTGCCGCTCGCCGACAGCCACAAAGAACAGCTCCCGGACGGGGCATTCAACGGTCAGGGAGCGGATTTCCAAAGGCGGGCTGTCGCCATTCTCAATGGTGATCCGGTAACGCGCGATGCCGGTTCCCGGCAGGTCCAGATGCTCCCGTCGCTCCGGCCGGCCGCCCAGCGGGAATGAACAGATCGTGCCGCTGGTGAGGATTCGCCGGTTGCCGTCAGGGCCGTTCGCACCGCTTTCAACGGTCACCGTCCGAAAGAAGATCGGCGTGGCCACCTCGAACAGAATCCGGCCCGCGGGAAGTCGCGTGGGGATTTCGATCACCGTCTGCCGGTTGTCGCTTTGACTGACCGGCACCGGGCGCAACGACCAACGGTCGATGCGGGGACCGCCGGGTTCCGTACGCTCCGACCGTCCGCGGACGGCGTCGATCCGAAGCCGCTTGGCCCAGTTCCGGCTGAAGATGATCTCCAGACCCGTGGCGGATAGTTGCAGCGTATCGCGTTCCGCCGACGCCGTTTCGAAATCGGCGATCCGCAGAACGAGCGTGCGCGCATCGGTGGCGGGAAACTCAACCCGAACCCGCCGCAGATCCACGTGGGACGAAAAATCATAGATCGTATCCTGGCCGATCACAGGACCGGCGGGACTGTTCGCGAACACGGTGACCTGTTTTCGGAAATCCCGGTCCGGAATGTCGAAATCGATCCCATTCAAGGCGCTCAGCTCATCGGGCACCTTGACGACCACCTGGATCCATCCCCGGCCTTGTTCGTAACTGGCGACATCAAGAGTCGCTTCCACTGTCTCGGGTCGCAGGCGGCTGAACCGAACCATGTACGGGATCTCCCGCCCGTCCGCGTCGAACAGTCGCATATCCGCCAGATCGGACTGGCTGCGGGCCAGCAGGTCAAGCGGCAGCGGGATCCGGCAGACGTCGTGCGTGCGGATGGCTCCCCGGATTTCCGCCTGGTATTGGAAGTGCGCCTTGGTGGGCGCGTCGTGCTGAGCCATCGCCGCTCCGGCGACACACGACAGCAACACGCTGAACCATCGACGCCGGCTCATGACCGGTCCTCCGTCTTTCCGGCTTCGGGCCGCGGACTCATGAGCCAATCCTTGTAGCGATGGTACAGGTAGGACACGCCGACGAGGAGCAGTCCCAGAACGAAGCAGGAGATGATGCGGTACGGGGTTTTCACCTCGGCCATGTCCCAGATGAGCACCTTGAGGATCGTCAGGCTGAACAGCGCCAGCG
>CALAMB010000084.1 GCA_937925645.1 uncultured Acidobacteriota bacterium | reverse complement strand
TCAGGGTCTAGTGGCCAATGTGGCCGTGGGGGTTCAAGTCCCCCCTTCGGCACCAACCATTCAGGGCTTTTTCAGTAACTGAAAAAGCCCTTTTTTATTTCCCAAAGCACGATGTGCGCCTCCCGCTGCAACTTTCCCTCGCTCTCCGGATTCAATCCGGCATGACTCCGATCCGGGGCTGAGCGCGCGAGACAACCCGGCGAAGGGACTCTGAGCGGAGGTGCCATGAAACACGCAATGCTCCTGCTCCTGGCCGCCGGTACGGCCGGGCTTCTTTGTGCCGCACCCCACCCGGCTCCGGACGACTCGTGGCGCTTCGCCGTTTTTGGCGACACCCACGTCACGCCCAGCCAGACCTCCATCCCGTCTGAGATCGTCGCCGCCCTCCTGGAGGACGGCGTGAGCCTGGTCCTCGTAGCCGGAGACCTGGCCGAGGCCGGGCGCGGCGCGTCCCTCACCCAGTTCCGGAACCAGCTCCTGGCCTGGCGTGAGGTGTTCGCCCCGCTGTATGCCGCGGGCATCGGGGTGTACCCCGTGCGGGGCAACCACGAGGCGGATGTCGCCAACGGACTGGACACCTGGAAGTCCATCTTCAGCGGAAGCTACGCCCCGCCCGCCAACGGTCCCGCCGGGGAGGAGGGACTCACCTACAGCCTGGTTTGCAACAACGCCCGGTTCATCGCCCTGGACCAATACGTGGCGATCCATACGGTGAACCAGGCATGGCTGGACACCCAACTGGCCGCCGACCCGGACCATCCCCACGTCTTCGTCTTCGGGCACGAGCCCGCCTTCAAGGTCTTCCACTCCGACTGCCTGGACGCGGATCCCCTGCGCCGCAACACCTTCTGGGAGAGTCTCGCCGCGGCCGGCGCCCGGCTCTATTTCTCAGGCCACGACCACTTCTTTGACGCCGCGCGGATCGACGACGGGGACGGCCGGACGGACGACGACCTCTACCAGATTGTGGCCGGAACCGGCGGCGGGGACAAGTTCCTCCAGTACAACTACAACGGTTCAAACGATCCATACGATCCTGCAGGGATGTTCCACGAGGCCCAGTTCGGTTACATCCTCGTGGAGGTCAGCGGCTCGGGCGCCTCTGGACGGGCGGTTACGCTCACCTGGAAGCACCGGGTCGCAGACGACGCGGGCGGTGTCTTGTACGCGGCCACCGACGATGTCATCCGCTACTCCCTGCCCGCTGCTCCCGCGGGATTCGGCTACCCCGTCGTGGACACCGGCGTGACCGCCTGCTTCGACGACACCGCCGAAATCGTCCCGCCCGCTTCCGGCCAGGATTTCTTCGGCCAGGACGCCCAGCACGCCGGCCACACCCCCGCCTACACCGACAACGGCGACGGCACCGTCACCGACACCGTCACCGGCCTCATGTGGATCCAGGCCCGGGGCGCCAAGGTCAGCTGGAGCGAAGCGCTGGCGGACGCCGCGAGCTGCTCCACCGGCGGCTACAGCGACTGGCGCGTTCCCACGATCAAGGAGCTTTATTCCCTCATTCTGTTCACCGGCGCGCAGGGGGCCAGCCTGACCAGCCCGGCCGGCTACATCCCCTTCATCGACACCGCCTGTTTCGATTTCGCCTACGGCACGGGGACCGGCGATGAGCGCGTCATCGACTGCCAGGACTGGTCCGCCACGGAGTACGTCTCCACAACCATGGGCGGAGTCGAGACGGTGTTCGGCGTCAACTTCGCCGACGGGCGGATCAAGGGTTATCCCAAGTATCTGCAGGGCTCGGCCGGAGGATCTGATAACCTGCTCTACGTCCGCTACGTCCGCGGCAACCCCGCGTACGGCGCCAACCGGTTCGTCGACAACATGGACGGGACCATCCTGGACGCCGCCACCGGACTGATGTGGGACCAGGCGGACAGCGGTTCAGGGATGGACTGGCGATCGGCCCTGGCCTGGGTGCAGGCGAAGAACGCCCAGAATCACCGCGAACACGGCGACTGGCGGCTGCCGGATGCCAAGGAACTCCACAGCATTGTGGACTACTCGCGCTCGCCCGATACCACGGCGTCGGCGGCGCTCAACCCCCTCTTTTCATGCACCCCCATCACCAACGAAGGCGGCGAGCCGGACTTTCCCTTCTTCTGGACCAGTACGAGTTTTCGTGACGGCACCCCGGACGGAGTACCGGCTGCCTACATCTGCTTCGGCCGGGGGCTGGGCTTGATGCAGCGCCCGCCCGGCTCCGGCGAGTACCAGCTCGAGGACGTGCACGGCGCGGGCGCCCAGCGCAGCGATCCGAAAAGCGGCAGCGCGTCCGAATATCCCCTGGGCCGGGGTCCCCAGGGCGACGTGGTCCGCATCGACAACTTCGCCCGCCTCGTCCGCGACGCCCCCGCGGGCGACGTCAACATCGACGCGACGGTGGACGCCGCCGATGTCGCCCTCTTACGAAATTACCTGGCGGGAAATGCCCGGTTGACGCCCGCCGGCCGGGCGCTGGCCGACCTCACGGGCGAGGGGGATGTTTCCGTGCTGGATCTGTTATTTCTGACGACTCTTCTGCTGCCCTGACTTCGGACCGAACGAACGACCCGGGATCCGGCCTTTTCACGAACCGGACAACTCCGTGGAGCCAGGCCGACCCGGACCTTCGTTGCAGGATGGCGCCGGTGGAGTGGGAACCGGCCGGTCGTGTGGCGAGAATCCAACCGGTGGCATCGGCATCCATTCCCATGACGAAACGGGAGTCCCCCAGCCCGGACGATCATGTCAAAACGGGAGAATCGTGCCGTGAAATACCTCAAGCCCTTTGTCGCGATCCTGGCCGGTTGCGCCGCAGGCTATCTCGTCCACTACCTGTCCGCCTGCGCCGGATCCACCTGAGGCATGACCGGCAACCCATACCTCGCCGTCCTGCTGGGCGGCGGGATGGGTTGGCTCATCGCCTCCGGCGGAGGCGCCAAGCCCGACAAATCCCCCAGCACCCCCCCGACGTCCGCCGATCCCGAGGCGTGACGCCCATGGCCGGCGCCGGGACGTGACGCGCGGGTTCCGTGACCGCCCTTCGGGTCAGCAATTCACGCTTCAGCCACGCAACGATGTGGAGTCTGTTTCATCCGGGACCGGCTCGTGCGCCTTGCGGCCGTAGACTCGCTCATAGGCGCGGCAATACGGACAGACGCTCCCTTCGATCCGGCGGACGAACCAGTAGGCGAGTCCGCGCTGGCGGCGCCGGGCATGGCTGCACACGGGGCACTCCACGCAGCGCCGGGCCATGGCCCGGTCCCGGTCGGTGACGGCGGTTGGCTCCATGATGTTCATCTCCTCGGGCGGCGGCCGCGCCGCCGGCTTGGCCGGCCGGCGCGGTCCGAAAAAAAGAGGCACCCGGAAGGGTGCCTCGTGTATTTGGTGGAGCTAAGGGGATTTGAACCCCTGACCCCATGACTGCCAGTCATGTGCTCTTCCAGCTGAGCTATAGCCCCACGGCAAAGATCCGTCCAGCGAGCACCTTTAATACCGCAGGGGTTCTTTATTGTCAAGACCATTTTCCGCTGTGGTATAATCCCGGACTGAATTTCGGGCCGGGAGCACACTCATCATGGCGCGCTACGCGGTGATCGGACTGGGAATCTTCGGTTTTCATGTCGCCCAGTCCCTGTATGAGAAGGGCCACGACGTCATCGCCGTCGACATCAGCGAGGAGATGGTGCAGCGCGTCCGCGACGCGGCTTCCCAGGCGGTCCACGCCGACGCCACCGACCGCGAGACGCTGGAGGCGCTGGGGCTGCAGGACGTCGACTGCGCCATCATCAGCGTGGGCGAGCGGATCGACAATTCGATCCTGATCACGCTGCACCTGGCCGAGATGGGCGTCCAGAAAATCGTGGTCAAGGCCGTCAACGACACCCACGGCAAGATCCTCCGGAAGATCGGCGCCACCGAGGTGGTCTTCCCCGAAAAGGAGATGGCCATCCGCACGGCCGACCGCTACGGCCACAAGGACGTGCTGGACCAGATCTCCCTGGGCGACGGCGTCACCATCCTGGAGCTGACGGCGCCCGCCTTTCTGGTGGGCAAATCCATTCTGGATGCCAAGCTGCGGAAGGATTACCTGCTGAACGTCATCGGCATCAAGGAATTGCGGGCGGACGGCAGCCACGTCTTCGTGCTGGCCCGTCCGGATTTCGTCCTGAAGCAGACGGACGTGCTCGTCCTGGTGGGCCCGGACGACCGGGTGGAGGCGTTCAAGGGGATTTCGTCGTGAGCGGACCCGGCGCGCGTCGCCGGACCTGAACACCCGACCGGTTCAAACGTTATAGATTAATGACAGGAGGGAACGCACCGATGGCTCTCACAACCTTCACCGTGATCGGCGCCGGCACCATGGGCCACGGCATCGCCCAGACGGCCGCCGCCGCAGGCCTGCGGGTGAAGCTGGTGGACGTGCAGGCGACGCCGCTGGAACGCGCCATGGCCGCCATCGGCAAGAGTCTGGCCAAGTTCGTCGAGAAAGGCGTCATCACCGACGAGACCCGGGCGCAGACCCTGGGCCGGATCACGACCACCTCGTCGCTGGACGAGTGCGCCGACGCCGACTTCGTCGTCGAGGCGGTCTTCGAGGACTTCGCCACGAAGCAGGAGATTTTCCGGCGGCTGGACGCGCGGTGTCGCCCCGAGGTCATCCTGGCCAGCAACACCTCCTCGATCTCCATCACCCGCCTGGCGGCGACCACCCGCCGGCCCGACCGCGTCATCGGCATGCACTTCATGAACCCGGTCCCCCTCATGAAGCTGGTGGAGATCATCCGCGGCATCGCCACGAGCGACGCCACCTATGCCGAAACCCGCTGCCTGGCCGAGCAGTTCGGCAAGGTGCCGGTGGAGGTCAACGACTACCCGGGCTTCATCTCCAACCGGGTGCTGATGCCCATGATCAATGAGGCCGCCTTCGCCCTGATGGAAGGCGTCGCCAGCCGCGAGGCGATCGACACCGTCATGAAGCTGGGCATGAACCATCCGATGGGGCCCCTGACCCTGGCCGACTTCATCGGCCTGGACGTCTGCCTCAACATCCTGGATGTGCTGCACGAGGGGTTCCGCGACCCCAAGTACCGGCCGTGCCCGCTGCTGCGGAAGATGGTCGATGCCGGCTGGCTGGGCCGGAAGTCCGGCCGGGGCTTCTACGAATACGACCAGTCCTGACGGGGAGGCGAACGCCGACGCACCCATGAACATCTGCCAGCGCTGTCACGCCCGTAATCCCGATTTCGCCCTGCGCTGCGAGAAGTGCCACGCGGAGCTCACGCCGCCGGTGGTGCCCCACCAGTACCGGGACGAGGTGAACTATCTCCTGGACGACGCCGACCTGGAGCGGATCTCCACCATCGAGTTCAGTCTGAAGAGCTCGGAGAAAAACCTGGAGGAGCTCGTCAGCTATCTGGAGAAGCAGTTCCTCAACAACCTCTACCTGAGCATCTCGGTGGAGAAGATCATCGACGCGCTGGAGCAGCGGGGCGTGCTGGAGCGCAAGGAGCTGGAGCGCCGCGTCAAGGACGAGCTCAAGGGCCAGCTCTTCGGCCACGACCAGCGCCAGGATCTGGCCCGGCGGCTCGAGCCGGTGGCGGCCCGCTACCGCGGCCCGGCGCCCCAGTTCAAGCGATACATCCGTCTGGCGGTCCCCCTGCTCTACACCGCGCGGCACCGCCGCGGCGTGCAGTTGCTGGAGCAGGCGCTGGCCCTGGACGCGGAGAACGAGGGCGTGCTGCGGGTGCTCGCCGAGCTGCACTTCATCGCCGGCCGTCCGGCGGCCGCCCGGCGCTGCCTCGAACGGCTCCTCCGCCTGCGCCCGGAGCACGCGCCGGCCAATCTGCTCATGGGACTGATCCAGCTCAAGCGCGGCCGGTTCGGCGACGCGCAGCCGCACCTGGAGTCGGCCGGCCAGCGTGCGCCGCGGGCGTTCGCGCCCCGGTTCCTGCTGGGCGTCACCCGCTTCCTGGCGGAGGATTTCAAGAGCTCGGGCCGGACGTTCCGGACCGCCTTCCAGGCGCGGCCCCTGCCCCAGGTGTCGCTCCTGAGCTCCATCGCTTACTACCTGGGCGACGCCACGCGGGAGGCGGCCGCGGACACCCGCAAGGCCACGCCGCGGCTCGGACGCACCGCGTTTTTCCACTTCCTGGCCGGGCTCATCGAGCGGCGGCGGCGCCAGCCGCAGCGGGCCGAGCGCCACTTCGAACAGGTGGTGCGGAACAACCCGCGCTGGCAGCCGGTGATCGAGCGGGTGCGCACCGGCGACCCGGCCGAGGTGCGGCGGACCGAGGTCAAGATCTTCACCTCCCGGATGCACCGGGAGATGGAATCGCTGATGGGCCTGCTCATCAGCGAGATCCAGTCCATGGAACCATAACCATTCAGAGGAGCGCATATGGCCAACGAACGCGACCAGAAGAGCAAGGCGATCGAGACGGCGCTGAGTCAGATCGAGCGCCAGTTCGGCAAGGGATCCATCATGAGGCTGGGCGACCGGCCCCGCGACCTGGACATCCCGGTGATCCCCACCGGCGTGCTGTCCATCGACGCCGCCCTCGGCGTGGGCGGCTGGCCCAAGGGCCGGATCGTCGAGATCTACGGCCCCGAGTCCAGCGGCAAGACCACGCTGGCCCTGCACGCCATCGCCGCCGCCCAGCGGCAGGGCGGTTCCGCCGCCTTCATCGACGCCGAGCACGCCCTGGACCCGATCTACGCCAGGAAGCTGGGCGTGGACACCGACGAGCTGCTGGTCTCCCAGCCCGACCACGGGGAGCAGGCCCTGGAGATCGCCGAGCTGCTGGTGCGGAGCGGCGCCGTGGACATCATCGTCATCGACTCCGTCGCCGCCCTGGTCCCCAAGGCGGAGCTTGACGGCGAGATGGGCGACTCCTTCATGGGGCTCCAGGCCCGGCTCATGAGCCAGGCGCTGCGCAAGCTCACCGCCATCGTGGCCAAGTCGAAAACCTGCCTGATCTTCATCAACCAGGTGCGCGAGAAGATCGGCATCATGTTCGGCAACCCCGAGGTCACCACCGGCGGCCGGGCTCTGAAGTTCTACTCCAGCATCCGGGTGGACATCCGCCGCATCGGCTCCATCAAGATCGGCGAGGAGGTCGTGGGCAACCGGACCAAGCTCAAGATCGTCAAGAACAAGATCGCCCCGCCCTTCAAGGAGACCGAGTTCGACATCATCTACTCCGAGGGCATCTCGCGCGAAGGCGATCTGCTGGATCTGGGCATCAACCTGAAGGTCGTGGACAAGAGCGGCTCATGGTTCTCTTTCGACAGCATGAAGCTCGGGCAGGGCCGCGAAAACGCCAAGCAGTTCCTCAAGGACAACCCCGACGTCCAGGCCCGGATCGAGCCGCTGGTGCGCGAGAAGATGGGCATGGTCACAGCGGCCGGCAACGGCGCGGTCGCGGCGGCCGAAGACGAGGAAGCCTAGCGCGGCAACCACGGCCGGCCCGGCCGGCCGCCCCCCACCGCCGGCGGCGGAGTGGGGCGATGTCCGGTCGACGGGACGGTGGAAGCGGTGACGGGATGGGCGACATCCGACAGGACATCGAACGGCTGCGGCGGGAGATCCGGCACCACGAGCACCGCTACTACGTGCTGGACGCGCCGGAGATCTCCGACTACGAGTTCGACCAGCTCCTGCGCCGCCTCCAGGAGCTGGAGGCGGCCCACCCCGAGCTGGTCACCCCCGACTCGCCCACGCAGCGCGTGGGCGGCGAGCCGGCCGAAGGGTTCGACGTCCACGTCCACGCCGCGCCCATGCTCAGTCTCGACAACGCGTACTCGCTGGACGAACTCCGCGAGTTCGACGCGCGGGCCCGCAAGCTCATCCCCGGCGAGGCGTTCGCCTACGCCGCCGAACTGAAATTCGACGGTTTGAGCATGTCGCTGCGTTACGAGGACGGCCGGCTGGTGCGGGCCGTCACCCGGGGCGACGGCCTGCGCGGCGAGGTGGTCACCGCCAACATCCGGACCATCCGGACCGTCCCGCTGGTGCTGGAGGACCGGGACGCCCGCGCCGGCGTGCGGGAACCGGCGGGGCCGTCCGCCGCCGGCCGCCTCGAGGTGCGCGGCGAGGTGGTGATGCCGCTGGCGAGCTTCGAGCGCCTGAACCGCGCCCGCCGCGACGCCGGCGAGCCCCCCTTCGCCAATCCTCGCAACGCCGCCGCCGGCACCGTGCGGACCCTCGACGCCCGCGTGGTGGCCGGCCGCCGGCTCGACTTCTACGCCTACGGGCTCCTCGTCGAGGGCGCCGCGCCGCTCCCCACCCACGTGGACACCCTGCGCTGGCTGGACCGCCACGGCTTCCGCACCAGCCCGCTGGTCCGCGAATGCGCCGACCTGGCCGCGCTCGAGGCGTTCATCGAGGAGGTCCGCGGCCGGATGCCCGGCCTGCCCTTCGAGATCGACGGCGTCGTGGTCAAGGTCAACGCCGCGGCGCTGCAGGCGCGGCTCGGGGCCACCGCCAGGATCCCCCGCTGGGCCGTCGCCTTCAAGTATCCCGCCCGCCAGGCCACCACGCGGGTCCTGAACATCGCCGTCCAGGTAGGCCGCACCGGGGCGCTCACCCCCGTGGCCGAGTTCGAACCGGTGCTGCTGGACGGCTCCACGGTGAGCCGGGCCACGCTGCACAATCCGGAGGAGGTCCGCCGGCTGGACGTCCGCGTGGGCGACTGGGTGCTCATCGAGAAGGGAGGCGATGTCATCCCGAAGGTGGTCCAGGTGATCGTCAGCCGCCGCGAGGGTGAGCTCCCCGAGTTCGTCATGCCCGATCGCTGTCCGGTCTGCGGCGGCACGGTCCACCGCCCCGAGGGGGAGGCGGTGGCGCGCTGCGAGTCGGCCGACTGCCCTGCCAAACTCAAGGGCTCCCTGCTGCACTTCGCCTCCCGCCGGGCCATGGACATCCAGGGCCTGGGCGAGGCGCTGGTGGACCAGCTCGTGGACAAGGGGCTGGTGCGCGGTCTCGCCGACCTGTACGCCCTGGACTTCGACACCGTCGTGGCGCTGGAGCGGATGGGCCGCAAGTCGGCCGAGAACCTCTTCGCCCAGATCGCCGGCAGCCGCGCCCATCCCCTGCACCGGCTCCTGTTCGGCCTGGGCATCCGCTTCGTGGGCGAGCGCACGGCGCAACTGCTGGCGCGGCGTTTCGGCACCCTGGACGCCGTCATGGACGCTCCAGAGGAGGAGCTCCTCGCCACCGAGGAGGTGGGTCCGGTGGTGGCCGAGAGCATCCGGGCCTTCTTCGCCGAGCCGGACAATCGGGCGCTGGTGGAGCGGCTCCGCGCCGCCGGCCTCAACCTGGCGGAGCCGGAGGCCCCGCCGGCTGCCACAGGCGGCGAGGGTTCGTTCTTCACGGGCAAGACGTTTGTGTTGACGGGCGCCCTGGCGTCCATGACCCGCGACGAGGCGGCCGACCGGATCCGGGCCCGGGGCGGCACCGTCACCGGCTCGGTGAGCAAGAAGACCCACTGCGTGGTGGCGGGCGCCGACGCCGGCTCGAAGCTGGCCAAGGCGCAGGCGCTCGGCGTGGCAGTGCTGGACGAGGCGGCGTTCCTCGAGAAGTTGAGAGCAGTCTGAATCACCACAGAGACACAAAGGACACAGAGGATTAGATGGGTGAATGGGTGAATGGGTGAATGGGTGAATGGGTGAATGGGTGAATGGGTG
>CALAMB010000083.1 GCA_937925645.1 uncultured Acidobacteriota bacterium | reverse complement strand
ACCACTCCCGGAACGTGGCCGGTGGTGGAATCCGTGGCCTGGTTCTGCGCGAACCGGTATGACGCGATGGGGAACAACACGACCAAGCCCGTGGCGTCCCTGGCGCCGAATCCGGCCGGACTGTATGACGCGCACGGCAACGTGTACGAATGGTGTTGGGATTGGTACGGCGCCTACCCCGCGGGGTCCGCCAGTGACTATCGCGGCAGCGACAGCGGGACGAGCCGGGTCGTCCGGGGAGGTTGCTGGCACGACTACATCCTCCAGTGCCGCTCCGCGCACCGCACCGTCGGCGCCCCGGACGGCCGCGGATTCAACCTCGGCTTCCGGCTGGTGCGAGCGGCGCCATAACCAGCCGGCCTCCCGGCAGGCCCCGAACGGGCCTCCGTGTCCGGGACAAGAGTTCCGGATCCGCCAGAACCGCCACCGCGTTGCACGCGACCGCCTGCCGATAGTGCGTGATCCGGACGAGATCGCAGATCCGACTCATGGATTGTGCCCGAATGCGGGAGGGTGGCAACGCTCGGGGACGATCTTTCCATCAGTGATTCAACTGATTGGGGCGGCAAACCGCCCGGCCCGTTCGGTCCCACGCCGGTTGTAACCGGCTTCAAAAAGCTTCAGCGCGATAGTAAAATTTTCAAATCCTCTTGTTTGTGATGAGAAATCGAGACTAAAATCACCATTCACAATTCGACTGAACATTTACAGATAAACAGGGGAGGCGATGGGAATCATGCGAATTGTGGCGACGGTCTTCATTGGACTGATGATATCGATTGTCAGTCTGGCCGGAATCAATCACTGGACCGTGGAGGGCCCTTCAGGGGGCCATGTACTGGATCTTGCAGCGGATTCCAGCGATCCGCCGTTACTCCTGGTCGGGACTGTCACCAGCGGCTTGTTTCGGAGCGACGATGAAGGGCACACCTGGTCCCCGGCAAATGAGGGCATTCCGAAGCAAACATATGGCGGCTATGCAGTTCGACGTGTGGTGACGGATCCTGACATTCCGGGAACATTCTTCGCCGGTGTTTATGGCAAAGGCATCTACAAGACGACCAACGGCGGACTCTCCTGGCAGGACGTCTTTCTGGATGACAACATTCAGGATATCTATACCTTATCAGTTCATCCGTTCAATCATCTGACAGTTTTCGCGTCGATCCTGCCAGGAAAGATCCATCGCAGCACGGATGACGGTGCCAGCTGGGCGATTGCGACCGAGGGACTAGTAGACAACGTCATGATTCGTTGTTTCGCGTTCGCAGGGCCACCGGACAACCTGATCTACGCGGGTGGAAATAATGGATTATACATCTCAGCTGACGAAGGAATCCATTGGAATCGTGTTTCCGACAGGAGAATTTGGGATGTGGCCGTAGATCCGTCTGACAGTTTGACCTTGTTGATGATCTCGAGCCAAAATAGTTCCATTTTCAAGAGTGTGAATGGAGGACAATCCTGGTCATCATGCCTTGAGGAGTCAATCAGCTCGCTCGAATCCGATCCGGACCAGCCAGGCGTATTCTATGCCGCGGATTCAGGTGATACTGGTGGCATGGGTAATCTCTTCAAGTCCACCAACGGTGGCATGAACTGGGAAATATGCGATGATGGTCTGACCAACCGGTGGTTGAGTTGCCTCGTGCTTTCCCCGGCAAATTCACAAGTTCTTTTTGTCGGGACGTCGGGAAACGGTGTCTTTGAGAGTCAGGATGGTGGGCAGTCCTGGTTTCCTCTGGCGGGTTTCCAACCGTTGAATATCAGCAGCATCGCCGTAGATCCGCTCCACCCGGACACGATCTACATCGGCGCAAATCCTGGGGGGGTGTTTCGGTCTGATGACCGGGGAGCCACCTGGTCGCCGGCAAATACAGGATTGATCAACTTGCGCATTTTATCCTTGGCCGTCGATCCTTTGGAACCGTCCAGGGTTTTCGCGGGCACGGACGGGAACGGAGTCTGTCGCAGCTCCGATGGGGGAGGCACATGGCAACAACTGAATTTGGGCTACTGGGAATCCGTCCACTGCCTGGCGATCAATTCGCTCAATTCACTCGAACTATATGCTGGCACATATTTCAGTTTATATAAAAGCACGGACGGGGGTGACACGTGGGTGTACGTGTTGCCCGAGTCTATCGAGGTGTTGATCATCGATCCTGTCAACCCGTTGAATCTGTACGCAGGTCTGAGGAACTGTTGCCCCGGCACCACCGGCGTGATTTACAGTCATGACGGCGGGATGACCTGGTATGAGAGCGGATTGACCGGTCGTTGGCATATCCGGACCATGGCCATTGATCCGGCAGACCCGGCCATCCTCTATGCAGTCCCAGCGGAAAGTGGAATATTCCGAAGCGATGATGGTGGAGTCGACTGGGAGTATCTTTGGAATTCAATGTACGAGCATGACATAGTGAGTCTGACGCTCGATCCACAACACGCCGACACATTGTACGCGGGTTATTACAAAAAAGTCTATCGGAGCCGGGACGGCGGATCTTACTGGAGTTGGCGAGCGATCAACGCAGGCCTGATACCGGGTATTTCAGTACTGGTGGTGAATCCGTATTATTCCGGTGATATCTATACCGGGACAAGCAACGGTCTCCAGATACTGCAGGCCTCTTCAGACGTCAACGCGGACGGCCAGGTCAATGTTGCCGACACCGACTTTCTGGGCCGTTATCTGAGTGGTGATCACAGTTTGGAGGATCCCCACCGGGGCGATATCGGGATAGACGGCAAAGTCAACATTTTGGATTTGATCCTGCTTCAAGTGGAACTATCCGATGGATATCCGCGTTGACCGGTTCCATCATCGAACATACAACCAGCCAAGGCATACTGGGTGTTTACCACAAAAATCAAAAAATCGTTCAATTCTAGCAGCCCGTCTAAAATAATTGCGCATAATCGGCGCCAGACTTCACTGGAATCTGCCCACCTATCAAACAATTCCTAAACGGTATAATGATGTCTGCCAGCCTTTGGACAAAGCGGCTGTGCAATGGGCGCCGGGGGGCGGCCGTTTTCCGTGGCTGAAATCTGACTCGGATTTCGCCCGAACGCGCGGGATCGATCCTTTTTGCGGAGTCTTTTTCACCCAACCCCAATTTTCCGACACCAACCATACAGTTGGAACGACACGGTGATTCTGATGCCGGGTGTGGCTGGCCGGCCTCGGCGCATTTGACATATTCGAGTTTCCGGATATATAATTTAGCAAATTAAATGTATCAATTTTTGATAGGCGCCGGGGCCGGGAGCTGCAGTCCGGCCTGATAGCCAGGCGCCGGCACGGCACGGGGCGATTCATCGAAGATGGCGGAAGTCCGTCCGCGCGTCCGGCGCTAACAATCAGGGAGGAGTTCCATGGACGTTCATATTCAGTTATTCCGCAAGTGCCGGGTGGGCGTGCTGGTCGTTCCGCTGGTCATGGCCGGTTGGCTCAGCGCCGCCATCCCGTCAGCGGAACGGGTGGCCCTCATCGCCTTGTACAACGACACCAGCGGCGACGGCTGGCATACCAATACCGGCTGGAAGGAACCGCCCCTCGATCTGGACGGCTTCGCCATGCCCGGCACCGAGGGAAACTGGTTCGGCATCACCGTGTCGTCCGATCACGTGACGGCGATAGACCTGAGATACAACAATCTGGACGGCGCCCTGCCGCCGGAGATCGGTGATTTCGCCTATCTGGAGGCATTACGGATCATCGGCAACAACCTGCCGAACCCCATTCCCGCCCAGATCGGCAACCTGGCCAACCTGATCAACCTGGCACTCCAGGAAAACGGATTGACCGGCGCCATTCCAACGGAAATCGGCCTGTGCACGAGTCTGATGACTCTCCGCTTATCCCAAAACCAGTTGAGCGGCAATATCCCAGACGAGATCGGTTACTGCGTCAACCTGTCCACTCTGGATCTCTCCACTAACCAACTGTGGGGCACGCTTCCGGCCGCCATGGGCGGGCTGATCAACCTGCGCAACTTCGGGGTGGCACAGAACACTCTCGAGGGCAATCTGCCGGCCTGGCTGGGCACCCTCACCAATCTGCAGGAACTGGACCTGTCCGATAACGCCTTCACCGGCAGCCTGCCGGTGGAATGGTCCAACCTGGTCAACCTCCGCATGCTGATCATCAGCGACAACCAGATCACCGGCACCATCCCCGTCTGGATCGACTCCCTGGGCGCGCTGGAAACTCTGTCTTTGAGAGACAATCCGCTGCTGGGCGAAATCCCGGGCGACATCGGCGCCCTGACGAACCTCCAGTTACTGAATCTCTCCAATTGCCAGTTGACCGGGGGCATCCCCGCGGAGATCGGCAACCTCTCCTCGCTGCTCGGCCTGTACCTGCGGCATAACCAGCTGGACGGCGCGATCCCGGCCGAATTGGGCAATCTGCCGCTCTTGCAGCAGTTGGACCTGGGCGATAACCAGCTCAGCGGCAATCTGCCCACGGAGCTGGGTTATCTGACCGACCTGAATCAGCTCGATTTAGGCGTCAATCTCCTGGACGGCAATCTGCCCGTCTGGCTGGGTGATTTGACCCAGCTCGCCCATCTCAGCCTGGAAAGGAACGATTTCAGCGGCCCGATCCCCCCCGAGATCGGATATCTGACCAATTTGTATTTCATCAACCTGAGCGAAAACAACCTGACGGGGAGCCTGCCGGTGGAGCTGTCCAACCTGACCAATTTGCAGCAACTCCATGTATACAGCAACCAGATTTCCGGCACTATCCCCACCTGGTTGGGCACGTTGACGCAGCTCATCCGCCTGAATCTGAGCTACAACCAGCTTCTCGGAAGTATTCCCACCCAACTGGGCAATCTCACAGCACTAGAGCGTTTGAATCTTAGGAATAACCTGCTGACCGGGGGCATCCCCGCGGAGATCGGCAACCTCTCCTCGCTGCTCGGCTTGGAGCTGCGACATAACCAGCTGGACGGCGCGATCCCGGCCGAGTTGGGCAATCTGCCGCTCTTGCAGCATCTGGACCTGGGCGACAACCAGCTCAGCGGCAATCTGCCCACGGAGCTGGGTAGTCTGACCTATATGATTCTGCTCGATTTAGGCGGCAATCTCCTGGACGGCAATCTGCCCGCCTGGTTCAGCAATATGACCCAGCTCGTCTATCTCGGCCTGGAAAGAAATGATTTCAGCGGCCCAATCCCCCCCGAGATCGGATATCTGACTAATCTGGATTTTATCAACCTGAGCGAAAACAACCTGACGGGAAGCCTGCCGGTGGAGCTGGCCAATCTCACCAACCTGGTCGAGCTGTATCTTTCCGACAACGACCTGACGGGCGGCCTGCCCGCCTGGATCGGTTCCCTCAGCCAGCTCCGGCTGCTGCATGTCGCCCAGAACTCCCTGACGGGACCCATCCCCAGTGAACTGGGTACCGTGACTTCCCTGGAGCAGTTGTACCTTCGGGGCAACATGTTCAGCGGCGACATCCCCGCGTCGCTGGCCAACCTGGTGAATCTTCAGGATACCGAAACCGACATCGGCTACAACGCCCTGTCCACCAGCGACCCGGCGCTGCAGGCCTTTCTCGGCGGCAAGGACCCCGACTGGGCCGACACCCAGACGGTCGCCCCGGCCAACGTGGCGGCCGCGCCCCTCACCAACAGCTCGGTGCGCGTGTCCTGGGACCCCATCCCGTACGCGGGCGACGACGGTCATTACGGCGTGTACGTCAGCGCCACCTCTGGCAGCGGCTACAGCCCCGCCGGCGCCACGCCGGACAAGTCCACCGGTTCTCTGGACGTCACCGGCCTGGACCCCTCCACGCCCTACTATTTCGTCGTGGAGACGGTGACGGAGCCCCACGGCCAGAACGTGAACCAGGTGGTCAGCGCTTACAGCGCCGAGGCGTCCACGGCCACGCCGGCGTCCTCGGTGACGGTCCTGTCGCCCAACGGCGGCGAGGACTGGCTGGCCGGCACCGTCCAGTCCGTCACCTGGAGCACCTCGGGGACGGTGGGTGACGTCCGCATCGAGTACTCCACCGACTCGGGCGGCCTCTGGCAGGAGGTGGCGGCGGCCACCGCCAACGACGGCGCCTACGACTGGACGGTGCCCGACGAGCCGTCGGACCTCTGCCTGGTGCGGATCTACGAGACCGACGGCGATCCGCTGGACGTGAGCGACGGCGCGTTCACCCTGTCGCCGCCCCTGCCCACCATCACCGTCACCTCGCCCAACGGCGGGGAGATCTGGTCGGTGGGCCTGGTCCATGAGATCACCTGGACCAGTTCCGAGTACCTGGGCGACGTGACCATCGAATACAGCACCGACGGCGGCGGCTTCTGGTTCCTGGAGACGCCGGCCACGCCCGATGACGGTTCCTACCTGTGGATCGCGCCCTTCGCTTCGTCCCAGCAGTGCCGGGTCCGGGTCAGCCGCGCGGCGGAGCCGTGGATCAGCGACGAGAGCGACTGGCGCTTCACCCTCACCGACCAGGACGACGCCTACGAGGAGAACGATGACCAAACCGCCGCGGCGGTGATCATCCCCGGCGTCTACAGCAACCTGCGCCTCATCATGGATGACTGGGGCACCAAGGACGCGGACTGGTTCCAAGTGTGGGTGGATGAGGGTCAGGACCTGCGGGTGAACGTCAATGGCCACGCCATGGATCCCGACGGCGCCGATGACATGGACTTCGAACTGCGTGGCG
>CALAMB010000082.1 GCA_937925645.1 uncultured Acidobacteriota bacterium | reverse complement strand
CCCTAGCTCCCCAGATTCAGGAATACTACGACCTGATGCCCTACGGCGAAGTCATAGACCCCCCGACCACACAGGAGAGCGTGCTCTTCACCGGCAAACCGAAAGACATCGAGAGCGGCCTTGATTACTTCGGGGCAAGATACTATGGGGCTGGTATTTGTAGATTTACTTCGTCCGATCCAGTGATTTCGAACAAACAACGGATAATAAGCCCGCAACAGTGGAATTTGTATTCCTACGCTCGTAATAATCCTCTATCCAATATCGATCCTGATGGTCGGGATGCAATCGCAATCATCTTTCCCGACTATAAGATAGCGACTCCAGTTGGAAAAATCGGAGGACTTGGACATGCGGGAGTAGTTACGATAGATAGCAAAGGTCGGACAAAATATTTCGAATATGGTCGCTATGATGAGGCTGGGAAGGGGCTTGTAAGGGGGAGAAATGTGCCTACCGTTACCATGGATTCGAATGGGAGGCCGACACAGGAATCTTTGAACGGTTTGTTGAGATCAATTTCACAGCAAGCAGGACATGGTGGCAGAATCGAAGGCGCCTATTTCAAGGCTGACGATAAACAGACCGCCCAAATGAATCAGTACGCCGAAGGGCGCGAGACACAGAACACCAATCCAAAAAGAGAATCATATGATCTATACGATAACAACTGTGCCACTTTTATGGATAAAACCATCGAGGCTGGAGGAGTGAAATTGCCTTCAGATCTAAGCGCAAAACCGACCGGCCAGATCGATGATCTCCAAGGGGCCGCAGGGAATAAAGTAAAATATGATCCGTCGGCAAACAAGACTTCGATTCAACCAAACAAGCAAATGGAGGAACAGCGCTGATGAGAACAACTGCGATGCTTCTTCTCCTTTCTCTCTTCGCCGTCACAAGTTGCATGGAACATGTGTCTCCACCGCCCCGACCAAAAGGAGTTCCTGCGGATGCTGTATGGGCGGGAGGGGCTGATGGTGGGAGCTTTATTAAATGCTCTTTTGATCCGTCCGCAGGCCTGAACTTCTGCACAGTCTATAACGATTTCACCGGCAAAATTGAGGCAGAGGGCCGATTTGCTATCAGTGGGCCGGCGCGACCGGAAGATGTAACTGAGTTCTCATTTTCGGGATTCGATGGAAAAAAAATCTACCTGAAAGATGGGTCAATCTTGAACCCAACTGCTGATGTTGTCTTCCCTGTAAATTAGAGAACTGATTTTATCCTATAAAGAAATTTTTCCATTGAGTTGAAAACGGCGAGAGCATTATCGTGTGGGTTCCAGGGGTATCCCCTGGCATGCGGCTGCTGAGGGCGGCCGGCATTGGGGCGGACAAGCGGCGCTTGTCCGGACAAATGCGTATCCTGCATTCGAGGAAACGGGGACGGAGCCGCTTTCTCCTTTAGCCGCGGGGGTTACTCTTTCTGGCCCTGCCGGTATTGGCAGACGAAGGCGGAGACGAACTCGACGACCTTGTCCTGCTGCCGCCGCGGCAGGGCGGACACTTCCTCGAACACCTTGCGGAGCTTGCCGGCCGGGCCGCCGCGCCGGAGACTCTCCGCGCCGGGCTGGAGAAGGTCCTCCACCCTTACGCCCAGGGCCTGGGCGAGCCGGGGCAGCACGTCGGAGCGGGGCGGCTTGTCCGACTGCTCCCAGAAGGCGACGTTCTGCTGGGTCTCGCCGATGAGTCCGGCCAGCTCCCGCTGGCTCAGGCCGGCGGCCAGGCGGAACTGCCGGAGGAGCTCTCCCTGCCGGGGCCGGGGTTTGGTGAGGGTGCGAGCCATGGGCGGATTATAGAGCGGGTTCATGGGGCGGCCGGTCTCCTCGGAAAAAATCGCTTGCCAAATACCAATATACTTGTTATACACAGCCGAGTCAACTTTGTTATTCGGGCGGCGGTTTTTTGCTTGACAGCTTTTCCAGGAGGCGGCGATGGCGCGGATACCGGAGGCAGAGATCGAGCGGCTGAAGAAGGAAGTGTCCCTGCCGCGGCTGGTGGAGGCGGCGGGGGTGGCGCTCTCGCCACACGGGAAAGACCTGCTGGGGTTGTGCCCGTTCCACGACGACCACGAGCCCTCGTTGGTGGTCACGCCGTCGAAGAACCTGTGGCACTGCCTGGGGGCGTGCCGGGCGGGCGGGTCGGTGATCGACTGGGTGATGCGGCGGGAGAAGGTGTCGTTCCGGCGGGCGGTGGAGGTGCTGCGGGACCTGGCCGGGCATGCCCCGCTGCCGGTGGCGAAGGGGCCGGCGGCGGCGCTGCCGCTGGAGGTGGACGACGAGGAGTTGAAGCGGCGGGTGGTCGCCTTCTACCACGAGACGCTCAAGCAGAGCCCGGAGGCGCTTTCGTACCTGGAGCGGCGCGGCCTGCGATCGGCGGAGCTGATCGATCGCTTCCAGCTCGGCTACGCCAACCGCACCCTGGCCTACCGGCTGCCGGCGAAGAACCGGCAGGCGGGGGCCGAGATCCGGGGGCGGCTGCAAGGCCTGGGGCTCCTGCGCCCGAGCGGCCACGAGCACTTCAACGGGTCGCTGGTGGTGCCGGTGCGGGACGAGGCGGGGGCGGTGCGGGGGTTGTACGGGCGGAAGATCCGGGACGACCTGCGGCCGGGGACGCCGCCGCACCTGTACCTGCCGGGGCCGCACCGGGGAGTGTGGAACGTGGCGGCGCTTGCGGCTTCGCCAGAGATCATCCTGTGCGAGGCGCTGATCGATGCCTTGACCTTCTGGGCGCACGGATTCCGGAACGTCACCGCCAGCTACGGGGTGAACGGCTTCACCGCCGACCACCGGGTCGCCTTCCGGGAACACGGCACGGAGCGGGTGTACATCGCCTACGACCGGGACGAGGCCGGGGACAAGGCCGCCGGCGAGCTGGCCGAAACGCTGCGGGGCGAAGGGATCGAGTGTTTCCGGGTGCAGTTTCCGAAGGGGCTGGACGCCAACGAGTACGCCCTGAAGATGAGTCCGCCGGCCAAGGCGCTGGACCTGGTTCTCCGTCATGCCGTCTGGCTGGGGAAGGGGCGGCGGCCGGCCGGCCCGGCCGGGCCCGGGCTGCCGTTGGCGGATCCGGAACTCTCCGCTCCCCTTTTAGCCGCTGCCCCGCCGCCGGCTGATCCGGATCCGGCCGTCCCGTCCGCCGGCGAGACAACGCCGCTCGATGCGCCGGGAGCGGACCCGGCGGGAGCGGGGGAAAGCGGCCCGGCCGCTTCACGGCCTGAGGAGCAGCCTGAACCGTTCCTGAGTCCGCCAGCCACCGACCCCGAGCCCACAACCAGTATCCACGGCGACGAGATCGTCATCGTCCGGGGCGACCGCCGCTGGCGGGTGCGGGGTCTTTCGAAAAACATGAGCTATGAGCTGCTGAAGGTGAACGTGCTGGTGAGCCGGGGGGAGGGCTTCCACGTGGACACCTTCGATCTCTACTCGGCCCAGCGCCGGGCGGCCTTCGTCAAGCAGGCGGCGGTGGAATTGGGCCTGCGGGAGGATGTGGTGAAGGCCGACCTGGGGCGGGTGCTGCTGGCGCTGGAGGAACTGCAGGACGAGCAGATCCGGCGGGCGCTGGCGCCGAAGGAGCCGGCGGTCGAGCTGACGCCGGAGGAGCGGGCGGAGGCGCTGGCACTGCTGCGTTCGCCAGACCTGCTGGGGCGGATCCTGGGGGACTTCGAGCGGTGCGGGGTGGTGGGGGAGGAGACGAACAAGCTGGTGGGGTACCTGGCCGCGGTGTCCCGCAAGCTGGACAAGCCGCTGGCGGTGCTGATCCAGTCCTCGTCGGCGGCGGGCAAGTCGGCCCTGCTGGAAGCGGTGCTGGCCTTCGTGCCGGCGGAGGAGAAGGTCAAGTACTCGGCCATGACGGGGCAGTCGCTGTTTTACATGGGCGAGACGGACCTGCGGCACAAGGTGCTGGCCATCGCCGAGGAGGCGGGGGCGGAGCGGGCCGCCTACGCCCTAAAGCTGCTGCAGAGCGAGGGGGAGCTGGCCATCGCCTCCACGGGCAAGGACCCGTCGACGGGGCGGCTGGTGACGCACGAATACCGGGTCCAGGGGCCGGTGGCCGTCTTTCTGACCACCACCTCCATCGCCATCGACGCGGAGCTGCAGAACCGCTGCATCGTGCTGACGGTGGACGAGGACCGGGCCCAGACGCGGGCCATCCACCGGCGGCAGCGGGAGCTGCGCACGCAGGAGGGCTACCTGATCAAGCGGGAGCGGGAGCGGCTGCTGAAGCTGCACCGGAATGCCCAGCGGCTGCTGCGGCGTCTGCCGGTGTTCAACCCCTACGCCCGGCGGCTGACGTTCCTGGACGACAAGACCCGCACCCGCCGGGACCACGACAAGTATCTCGACCTGATCGAGGCCATCGCCCTGCTGCACCAGCACCAGCGGGCGCCGCGGAGCGTGGCGGCGGGCGGCGGGCCGGTCCAGGCCCTGGACGTGACCCCGGAGGACATCGCGGTGGCCAACCGCCTGGCCGGCGAGGTCCTGGGGCGATCCCTGGACGAACTGCCGCCGCAGACGAGAAGGTTCCTGGAGTTGCTGGAGGCCTTCGTAGCGCAGCGGGGCGCCGCCTTGAAGCTGGACCGGGCCGACGTCCGCTTCAGCCGCCGGGAGGTGCGCGAGCACACGGGCTGGAGCTACGACCAGATCCGGGTGCACCTGGACCGGCTGGTGGAGCTGGAGTACGTGCTGACCCACCGGGGCGGGCGGGGCCAGAGCTTCGAGTACGAGCTGCTCTACGACGGGAAGGGCAAGGACGGGAAGCCGTTCCTGGTGGGCTTGATCGATGTCGAGGCGTTGCGGCGGGACTTCCCGGCCGAAGCTACGACGGGATGTTTGGGGGGCGTCGAAGCCGGTTTGGGGAGTGCGGCCCCGGAGTTTGGGGGGCCATTGGGGGGCCATTGGGGGCCGGTTGGGGCATCATCGGGGAGCGACTCGGACGGCCCGGCCGCGGCCACTGGCCAGGTTCCCGGCGACGAGCCGGCGAAAATCTCTCCGAAAATGCATCCGGGGGACAACGGAGAAAAGCACCCGTCGTACCGGCCGGGCCGTCGTAGCATCGGCGCCGGGGCGGCTGAAACGGAAGCCGCTTTCTCTTTCGCCGCGGCCGCCGGCGAGGGGGTGCGCCGGTGAGCCGGAAGGGGAAAGGCCGCAAAATGCCGCCGGCCGGGACGGCCCTTTCGGAGATGGCGGCCCGGATCGAGAGCTACCTGGAGGGGCTGCTGGCGCGGGGCTACTCGGCGGAGACGGTCCAAACGCGGCGGGTCCACCTGGGCAAGCTGGCGGCGTGGCTGGCGGAGCGGGGGATTGAGCGGCCGGCGGAGGTGACGAAGCCGGTCCTGGACCGCTACCAGCGCTTTCTCTACCACTAACGCAAGGCGGACGGGGCGCCGCTGTCGTTCCGCGGCCAGCACGGGCGGCTGGTGCCGGTGCGGGGGTTCTTCAAGTGGCTGGCGCGGCAGAACCTGATCCTGTACAACCCGGCCTCGGAGCTGGAGCTGCCGCGGCTGGAGCGGCGGCTGCCCAAGGCGGTGCTTTCGGCGGCCGAGGCGGAGGCGGTGCTGGCCGTCGTCTTCGAGGCGGACCCGTTCGCGGTGACGGGCCAGAAGCGGAGCGCCCGCCTGGCCGCCGGAACGGCCGAGGCGGCCGCGGGGCCGCTGCGGCTGCGCGACCGGGCCATCCTGGAACTGCTCTACGCCACGGGGATGCGGCGGGGGGAGTTGGTCCGCCTGACGGTGTACGACCTGGACGGGGAGCGGGGCACGGTGGCGGTGCGCCAGGGCAAGGGGAAAAAGGACCGGCTGCTGCCGCTGGGAGAGCGGGCGGCGGCCTGGCTGGAGCGGTACGTCCGGGAGGCCCGGCCGCGCCTGGCCGCGGCGCCGGACCCCGGAACGCTCTTCCTGACCAACGCCGGCGAGCCGTTCACCAAGGACTTCCTGACCCAACTGGTGCGCCGCTACGTGGAGGCCTCGGGGGTGGGCAAGCCGGGCGCCTGCCACCTGTTCCGCCACACCATGGCCACCCTGATGCTGGAGGGCGGGGCCGACATCCGCTTCATCCAGCAGATGCTCGGCCACGCCGACCTCAACACCACCCAGATCTACACCCAGGTCTCCATCCGCAAGCTCCAGGCCATCCACGCCGCCACCCACCCCGGCGCCCGCCTGGCCCGCCGCGAGCCGCCCCTCGAGCCGGACGGCGGGGCCGCCGCCGAACCGTAGGCCGCCGGGAAGTCGCCCCGGCCGGCCCATCCGATAATGCGCATTATCCGACGGGTCCCGCCCCCTCCGGCGGGATGCCCGGCCGCGGCTAGACATAACGGGAGCATTATGTCACCTTCCCGGCGGCCCGGAGCCCGATCCGGCGCCCGGCGGCGCCCGGCCGAAGCCGCGGCCCGCCCTTTCTTTAGCGGCCAACAGCTGCTAAAATAAAGGCGTCTTCCCGCCCCTTCCCGGCCCGGTTCTTTGACAACTTGCCGCTGGTCACCGCACGCCCGCAATCGCTTTTAGCCGCCAACTCGCCTCGGGGTCTGGAGCCGAAGAAACGCCGCCCGCATCCGCCCCGGCACTCGGTAATCCCAAGAATGCTCCGGGGATAGTGCCGGATTTACGACCGAATCGCGGCGGAGCTCCCTGTTCCGGCAAACAACGAGAAACCTCAACCGGAATAGATAATTTTGGAAGTCGTTGTTATTTGAATAGTGCGT
>CALAMB010000081.1 GCA_937925645.1 uncultured Acidobacteriota bacterium | reverse complement strand
TATATGTTCAGGCTGTAGTTCGTAATCGTAATTCGTAATCGTGTTCGTAATCGTGTTCGTAATCGTAATCGAGGCTCGAGACTCGAGGCTAGAGGCTTGTTCCCAACTGACGGACTTCGGACATCGGACATCGGATATCGGGTCTCGCGGTTCGGGGTTCGCGGTTCGGGTCTTGCCGTTTGTCTGATGCTGCTCGTCTTACGTCTCCCGTCTCTCGTCTCCCGACTCACCGATTCACCGACTCACCCATTCACCGACTCACCGACTCACCGATTCACCGTTAAAACCACTCCGGCCGGGCGTCCTCGCGGACGCCCGGCCGGCTTCCGATATTAAAATTCGAATCGTTCGGACGATTGCCCGTCAGTCCCCTAGCGACCCAGGTACTTGATGGTGCCAGTGAGCTTGATCTCGCGGCCCACCTTCTCGCTGCACCGCAGGTAGCCGTCGACCTGCGTGCCCGTCACCTTCAGGTACATGTCCTCGCAGCCGAACTGCTGCTTCTTCTGCTCCTGCTGGCGGACGTACTCCGGCGAGGCCATCTTCGCGTACTCCGCCTGCAGTTCCTGCTGCACTTTTTCCATGCGGGCCATCAGCTTAGTCATCTCCGCATCGGACAAATTGCCCGACTGGAACTTGCGGGCGATCTCCTCCATCTCTTTCTGGGCGTTGCCCCCGGCAGCCTCCTGCTCAATGTCGAAATTGTACGGCGTCGTGGTGGTGTACTGGTCGTAGCGCAGCGTCGCGGCGCGGGTCTCGAACGGCTTGGTCTCCGCGTCGCGGTAAAACTCCACGGTGTACTTCATCGTTCCGTTCTTTGACTGGCACCGGTTGTCCTCGAACAGGAAGGCCCGGATCCGCCAGCCGTTGGCCGCCTTCAGGTTCCATTCGTATTTGCCGGTGACCACGACGGCGTTGTTCCGAACGTCCCGGCCGGCGCTGACCGGCGCGTAAACCTCCAGGTTCGCCGACTCGGGACCGAGGTCCGCCGGCACCTTGATGGTGGCCCGGTATTCGGCGTCCGTCAGGTTTTCCGTCACCACCTCGATCCGCTCCGATTCCAGCAGGAACCGGGTGCCGGGCTGGAACCGGCCCTTGACGACGATCTGGGCGGTCCCGCCGGGAGCCACGCAGACCGTGTCCATCAGCCCGATCTCGGGCGTCGGGTACTTGCCGAACAACGTCTTCCGGTCGTCGATCCCCAGCCGTTCGCGCTCCGCCTCGGCCTTGGCGATGATCGCCTGGCGCTGCTGCTGGAACTTGTTCAGCGCCGCCCGGGCAAACCCCAGCACCAGAACCAGGCCCACCAGGGCCATCGTCACCTTGCGCATCAGACTGCCACTCATACGGGTCCTCCTGTATTGGCTTCCGGAGCGGCGTGCCGGGAGACCGCCTGCGGTTCCATCGGTGCCGCCGGAAAAGATAAGATCGCGTCGCATACGATGCTTAGATAGAGCCAGTAGAAAAATGTTTCAGCCGGCCGGTGAAACGGGAAATCCACGAGCGCCACGGCCAGGACGGCCAGCGCCCCGGCGGCCGCCCCCTCGGCGGCCGGCGACCGAACCACTGCGCGGGCCCGAGCGAAGCGCCAGAGGATCAGCGCGGGCAGGGCCGCGAACAGCGCCAGGCCGACGACGCCGTGGTCCACCAGCGTCTCGACGTAGTCGTTGTGCGCGTGGGCCGCCAGGCCGGCGAAGCGGCGGTCGGCTTCGGGCGCCGCGGCCAGCCGGTCCGTCTCCCAGCGCGGGTAGAGGAGTTCGAATCCGCCCGGACCGATGCCGAGCCACGGCGCCTCGGTGACGTGGGGCAGCGCGGTCCGCCAGATGTGAATGCGCCCCTGCACGGTCTCGTCCAACGGCCGGGCCGTCGAAAGCGCCACGACGAGCGCGCCCGCCGCCACCAGCCCCAACGTCAGCCCCAGCGCCAACCGGGGCCGGCGCGCCGAGCCGCGGAGCAGGGCCCAGCCCGCCCAGGCCAGCACCGCCGCGACCGGGGCGCGGGAGCCGGTGGCCAGGATGCCGCCGGCCACCAGGGCGGCACCCGGCAGAAAGAGGGCCAGGCGCCACGGCGGCGCCAGCGTCCGCGCCGTCGCCCACACGGCGGGCAGGGCGGCGGTGAGGAACGCGGCGACGAAGTTGGGATTGCCCAGGGTGGCGAACACCCGCAGCCGGTCCGACCCGCCCGCCGGTCCCGTCCACCCGAACAGGCGGAACGGATCGGCGCCGGCCCACTGCAACACGGCGACCAGGGCCACCGCCAGTCCGGCGGCGGCCGCGGCGCGCATCAGTCCCTCCGGTTCCGGTCGCAGCCCCAGCAGCACGATGAACGCCGTCGCCGGGAGCACGGCCGCCAGGAGCGCCGCAGGCGACGCCGCGGCGCCCGTCACGGCCGACAGGGCGACCGCCCCCAGCCAGCCGGCCAGCAGGGCGAACAGCGCCGGGTCCAGCCGCGCCAGCGGATTGGTCCGCTCCCGGATGACAGCCGCCAGGCCGAGCGCCACCCAGGCCGCGAGCATGATGGTTTTGGGTGTCGAGAACGGCGTCGCCAGGCCGGGGATGACCAGGAGCGGACCGGCGGCCACCACCGCGTACGCGGCTCCCCGCATCCAGCCGGACAGTTGGCGGTGCGTAGCGTTGCCTGAGTTCTTTGCCATGCGGAATCCATGCGTCCGGATGTGACGACGGCGCCACCAGACCCGTCACGAAGCGCCTATGGTACAGTGACGGCCCGCCGGGCGCAAGCACGGGCGCCGGAACGCCCGAAATACCCAATCCGGAAATCAGCATGGAGACAAGCGCCGGATTTTCGCGGTACAATAAGGCGAATCCAATCGGAGGACACCGCCATGCCCAGAATCCTTGCCTTCTCGGGAAGCGCCCGGGCCGAGTCGTTCAACCAGCGGCTGGTCGGCGTCGCCGCCGCCGGCGCCCGCGCCGCCGGCGCCGAGGTCACCCTGGTCAACCTGGCGGACTATCCCATGCCGCTCTTCAACCAGGACCTGGAAGACCGCGACGGCATGCCGGAGCACGCCCGCGCCTTCAAGCGGCTGCTGGCCGCCCACGATGGTTTTCTCATCGCCTCGCCCGAGTACAACAGCGCGTTCACCCCGCTGCTCAAGAACGCCCTGGACTGGGCTTCCCGTGCCGAGAGCGACGACGAACCGGGACTGATGGCGTTCAAGGGCAAGGTGGCGGTGATCATGGCCGCCTCGCCGGGCGGCTTCGGCGGCATCCGCAGCCTGATGCTGCTCCGGCTGTTCCTCAACCATTTGACCGTGCTGGTGCTGCCGGACCAACTGGTCGTGCCCTTCGCCCACAAGGCGTTCAACCCCGACGGCTCGCTGGCCAAGGCCAACGAGCAGGAGGCGGCGCTGGGGCTCGGGCGGCGGCTGGCCGAAACATTGGCCCGCCTGGTTTGAGGAAATCCAATCGGCTGTTCCGCCTTTGCCCATCATCTTTCACCTGGCTCTTCGGACGTCGTCCGGCCATGCGGCGCCCGCTCATGACACTGATTCCATCTCGGGTGAATCGCCTGCCATAAATCGCCGCCCGCGCAAACCATCCGCGTATACGCGACGTCCGCCCGACTCGAGGGGGTGACCATTTCGATCATCAGCCGGGCCGATCGTCGACCCTGCGCCCCGGTGATGTCACGCCGTCCGGGTGCGGCCGCACCACCGGCGCCGGGGATGCAATTCAGGGGGAGGTATCAGATCATGGTGGACGCATTGCCGCCCGAACAGTCGCAGGCCAATGAAACCGACGACGCGAGCGAGGCGCGCCGGCACTGGGAACAGCTCCATGACGACGAGTGCTACCGCGACGTGCACGGCGTGCCTACAGGTTCGTGCCTCTGCCTCGTGCTCGCGATTGTGATCGTATTCGTGATCATGATCATGATCATGAGCATGATCTAGATCCCAATTCCGCGTAGCAGGAACCCGGCGATCGTGCGGGTGGTGGAGCGGGCCGGCAGGCAATACCTCACGCTGGTAGCGCCCGTGTAGCCACATCTCACCGATATCCCTCCGGCGACCCGCGGCACGCGGGTCGAACATGGGTAGCCCCGGGTGAAACCCGGGGTCTGTTCCGCCCCGTCTTGAGCCGGAGCGACCCGCGAAGAGGGTCGAATATGAAGGGGGGGGATGAAGGTTACCTGGGCAGTCCCGCAAGCTCATAGCCGCCCGTCCGTAGCACTCCGCAATTTCCTCCGTGGGCTGGACCACATTCGACCCGCCTTGCGGGTCGCGCCCTGGCGGTGGTCGGCGACACGAACCCCGGGCTCGCGCCCGGGGCTACCGATGTTCGACCCGCCCGGCGGGTCGGGGGCTTGAGCTGTTCATGTTACCAGGCGCTGCCCCGCATGCGCGGGGCTGCTGCTGGCTAATTTCGTCGCGAACGCGTGGATAGTGCTGGGCGTTGATGGAGTGGGCAACCCGGCCGTTGGCGCGGCGAACATCTTGCCTGTGATAAACAGTATATCAAGAATAACTGATCGCTCGGGACTTGGGGTATGCGTGATTGTCCGGACATCGTACGTAGGACATATAATCCAAAGAGGTATCGACTCAGCGTCGCCCCCGTCGAGACAGTCATTCCGATCATTCATTCACTTAATGACAGCTCAAACACTCCCCGTAGCTCGCCGACCACCTCACCCAAATCGTTCCGGTTGGGCGCCGCCGCGAATTCGGCCAGGGCCGCGGCGTCCTCCGGCGTGAGCAACCCCAGCCGGTCCAGCGCCCGCATCGCCGCGGGCGGCACCGCCCGGAGCGCGCCATCCTCGATCTTGAGGGCGATGCCCAGGTTCGGCTCCTTCACCCCGATGCAGTAGACCCCCTCGGCGCCGAGCTTGTTCACCCAGCGGCCGCCGCCGGCGGCAGCCAGCGCGGTGCAGAAGCCGCCCGATCCGGCCAGCATGAACGGATGGGCCGCCATGGCCCGGGTGACGCGCCGCGCCGCGGCGGCCAGCTCCGGCGGCAGGCCGGCGGGATCGGCCAGCCGGGCGTACGCGAGCGCCATGCGGTGCAGCGGCAGGGCGAACACCGGCACCGTGCAGCCGTCCACGCCCACGCCGATCGCCTCCTCCGCGAGGCCGGACACGGCGGCGAGGATGCCGCGAATCATCCCCTGGACCGGATGGTCTGGCCGGTAATAATCGGCCACGGGAAAGCCCCGGTGGACGCACACCGCCAGGATGCCGGCGTGCTTGCCCGAGCAGTCGCTCACCAGCGGCGTGCGCGCTTCCCCAGCCCGGGCCTGCGCCAGGGCGATCTCGGCCCGGATCGACGGCGGGGTGCCGCAATGGAGGGCGTCCGGCGTCAGCCCGATTTTGACCAGGATGGACGCCACCGCCTGCCGGTGCGCCGGCTCGCCGTAGTGGGAAGCGCAGCAGACCGCCAGCTCTTCGTCGGTGAGGCCGAAACGGTCGGCGGCACCGCTGGCGACCACCGCCAGGGCCTGGATGGGCTTGGCCGCCGAGCGCATGTAGGCCACCGCCTCCGGATCGCCCGCGTAATGCGTGAGGCGGCCGGCGCCGTCCACGACGGCGACGCTGCCCCGGTGGCGACATTCCACTCGTCCGCTGCGCGTGACGGTGACAAGTTCTGCGGGTGTCGGGTTCATGAATCCATCCTTGGTGCGGAGTGCGCCGCGGCTATTTCACCACACCGCCGGCGCTCCGCCAAGGACAGAATCCGCCGGTTTCACCGGCGGTCGGGCAGCCGAACCGGTCAGGCCAGCTCCACCTGGAAGCGGCAGGCCGTGCCGCCGGTGTGGATCGACTCCAGCAACGCCACCCGCACCGGCCGACCCAGGCAGCTTTCGAACATCTGGGTCACGTATCCCACCGAGCAGAGGCAGAACGTGGGCGAGAGCTTCGCCGGTCCAGTCTCCACCAGCGGGCAGAGGCAGCGGTGTTCCGGATGCGGCTTGAAGGTGAAATAGACCGTGTCCCCCTCCCGCCGGCAGTTCGTCTCTCCCGCGTAGGCCTGGAGCTTGGATACGAGTTCGTCCACCGGCATCGGCTTGACCGCCCGGCCCGCGTGAGACTCCCGGTAACAGGCGCGGCCGCTGGCGGTCATGAGCCGGCGGCGCGACGCCTCGTCCACCTGGCCGTCCAGTGTCTCGAAGAACCGCCGGGTCCAGTTCTCGGTCCATTCCAGCCGCTTCTCGCACGGTGATTTCTCATGCTGCGCGCCGGCGGTCTGGGCCAGGCAGGTGCCGGCGCCGTCCGGGCCCAGGCATCCCGCGGCCAAACCGGCCCCCACCGCCCGCCGGCACAGTTCGCGACGATTCAGCATGCGTCCGCCTCCCGTTCAGAAGATGGCTGAGTATACGGTGGACGTCGGAGCGGGTTCACGATATCCCGCCGCCGCGGGTGGGGCGGCACACGCGCGCCCGGATCCCGGGTAAATGGGTTACAATGCGGACGCCAGTCCGAGCAAGGAGCGCGCCCATGAACGATCGATCGGCCGAATCTTCCACCACCATCCCGGCGGACCTGACGCCGACGCCGGCGGACGTCCGCGCCGCGGCCGAGCGGATCCGGCCTTACGCCCACCGCACGCCCGTGCTCACCTGCGCCGGTCTCGACGCCATCGCCGGCGCCCGGCTCCATTTCAAGTGCGAGAACCTGCAGAAGGTGGGCGCCTTCAAGTTCCGCGGCGCGTGCAACGCCGTGTTCTCCCTCCCGGCGGACGAGCTCGCCCGGGGGGTCGCCACCCACTCGTCGGGCAACCACGCCGCCGCGCTGGCCCTGGCCGCCCGGCTGCGGGGGACGACGGCGCACATCGTCATGCCTCGCAACGCGCCGGCGGTGAAGCAGGCGGCCGTGGCCGGCTACGGCGGCCGGATCGTCTTCTGCGAGCCCACCCTGGCGGCGCGTGAGGCGGCGCTGGCCGAGGTGACCGCGGCCACCGGCGCCGTCTTCATCCACCCGTACAATGACCTCCGCGTCATCGCCGGCCAGGGCACCGCCGCGCTGGAGCTCCTCACCGACGTGCCCGGGCTGGACATGGTCATCGCCCCGGTGGGCGGCGGCGGTCTGCTGAGCGGCACCGCGATCGCGGCCACGGGCCTCTCGCCCGGCATCCGGGTGCTGGCCGGCGAGCCGGCGGCCGCTGATGACGCGTTTCAGTCCATGCAGGCGGGGCGCATCATCCCCTCCCGCGATCCGGTCACGGTGGCCGACGGGTTGCGCACGTCGCTCGGCGACCGGACCTATCCCATCATCCGCCGGCTGGTGGAGCGGATCCTCACCGTCAGCGAAGAGGGCATCATCCGGGCCATGCGCCTGGTCTGGGAGCGGATGAAGCTCGTGGTGGAACCCTCGGCGGCGGTCCCCCTGGCCGCGATCCTGGAGCACCCCGAGGTGTTCCGCGACCGGCGGGTGGGCGTCATCTTCTCAGGAGGGAATGTCGA
>CALAMB010000080.1 GCA_937925645.1 uncultured Acidobacteriota bacterium | reverse complement strand
ATACGGCGCCCAGCGAGATCTACACTCTTTCCCTACACGACGCTCTTCCGATCTCGCCGCGCTCACCGGGTTCCGTCTGGTGGGACAGGAACACTGGACCCTGGTGGAAACCTTGCCCATGAGCCGGGCCCGCGTGCTGGGGCTCAAGCTGGGCGCCGCCGCACTGCTGGCGGCGCTGGCGCTCGGCGCCGTCGCCGCGGGCGCCGCGCTGGTCCAGCCGATCCCGATGGCCGGTTGGCAATGGACGCTCGCCGTGTTGATTGGCTTGACCGCCGCGTGGGTGGGCCTGCTCGCCGGACTGGCGGTCGGGTCGCTGGGATCGAGTGTGGTCTGGGTCGTCCTGTCGGCGCTGGCGGCGCTCGGACTGGCCGCGCTCCTCGGACTCTGGCAGGCGCTGGCCCTCTGCCTGAAGATCTATTCCCTCACGACTTCGCTGCCACTCGCCGCGGTCGCCATGATATTGACGGTGGGCGCCGTGGCGGCGCAGTCCGCGCTGCGGCGGCCGCATCGGCCCGTGCGCAACGCCCTGACGGCGGCCGCGCTCATGATCGCGCTGGTGCTGGGTACGCTGGGCATGGCGGCTGTCCTGGTCGCCGGGGCGTTCGCCCCGCCGCACCGGTCGGAGGCGACGTTTCTCGTCGGGGTCCAGCCGCTGGCCGGCGGCCGGCTGGTCGTCGACGGCTACTGGCACCGCCCGGCCTGGCTGTACGGGCTGATGGACCGGCTCGGTTTCCCGGACGCATACGGCCTGAAACGCACGGTGCTGATGGAACCGGGCCGGGACGCGCTCGTCCCCCTCGGCGGGCTGGAGCGCTGGGAATCCGCCACCGCCAGCGACGACGGCCGCTACGTTGCCATGCTGGGATATCCCGGCCCGGCCGCCCGCACGCCCGGCCTGCGGTTCGCCGTGTTCGACACCGCCGGCCGGGCGGTGCTCCGCCGCATCCTGCAGCCGGCTGAACTGGATTGGGCATTCACCAACCAGCTCTTCTGGCGCCCCGGCGCCGCCGAGCTCTATCTGGTCCAGGCCGGCTACCTCCGCCGCATCGAGCTGCCGTCCGGCCGGGAAAACGTGTTGCCGTTCGCAGCCGCCCCGGCCGCGCCCGCCGGAGCCCCCGCCATCGACTGGCAGGATTTCGGCTTCCTGGACACCGACACCCTGTGCTGGGTGCGGCGGTACGGTCCGTCGGCCGTCGAGGGCCTGGTGTGGCAGCCCGACGCCGGCCGCTGGGAGAGCGCGTTCCGCATGGAAGGCCCCGCAGCGCCAGCCGGGCGCCGGGAGGATGCCGTCACGTTCACCGTGATGAATGGTGCATTCCCGTGCCGGGGCATTCCGTTTGCCGGCGCCACGCACTTCGTGGCCCGAGCCGACCAGGCGGTCCGGGTGCTGCGACTCGAGGATCCCCAGGCGGTGGCCGTCCACACCGAGGCCGGCCTGCTCGTGGAAGCGAACGGCCAAGTCGAGCTGCGCCGCTGGACCGACGGCCAGACGGTCTTCCGGCGTCCCTTCCCCCACGCCCTTTCGGGCGGCGTCAGCTTCGGCGACCGCGCCCTGCTGGTGGGCCGGCCGCGAGGCGGGGACATGCCCGCGGACCGCCTGCTCCTCGTGGATCTGGCGGACGGCCGCCTCACGCCGCTCGGCGATCCGCTGCCAGCGGGCCGGGTGTACTGGCTCAGGGGCCGGCACGGCGCCGTCGCCCAGGTCATGCTCTCCGGAGGCGAGACGCCCATCCTGCTGTGGGTGGATATCGCCAAGGGCCGGATCACGGGATCTTTCGAACCGGAATCTTTGGACAGTAAAACAGTGAACAGTGAACAGTAAACGGTAAACGGAGAACACGGCGAGGCTTGACGGAAGCCGCAAGCTCCATTAATCTGGGTACATCATGACATGAGCGCGGCGACAGCGACTGCGCCTGCTCCGGATGCCGCCAGGCCGGCTCATCACCGGCCTGGGCCTGGTTCTGCTGGCCGGGACAACCCGGGCCGGGACCCGGGAGACGCTGCACCGCGAACTGCGCGGTCCGCTGACGGCGTTGACCCGCAGTTATTTCGGCCCCGAGGCCACTCCGTCGGCCGACGGCGGACCCCGGCGCGGCCCGGCCGGATCGACCGACCGATGAAGGTCGTCACGCCGGTTCACCAGTTCACAGGTTCGCAGGTTCGTAACGGTTGATGGTTGATGGTTGATCGTTGATCGTTGATGACTGATCCGTCTGCCGTCTCACGTCTCCCGTCTGCCGTTTGACCGATTCACTCATTCACCGATTCACCCTTCGCCTGGTCCAGCCGCTCCTCGATGAGGCGGATCTTCTCCAGCCGGCGGGCGTGGCGGCCGCCGTCGAAGGGCGCGTCCAGCCAGGCCCGGACCATGGTCAGGCCCGTCTCCACGCTCACGAAGCGGCCCGGCAGGACGAGGATGTTCGTGTCGTTGTGCCGCCGGCTCAGCTCGGCCATCTCCGGCGTGAAGCAGAGCCCGGCCCGGATACCGCGAAACTTGTTGGCGGTGATGCTCATGCCGATGCCGCTGCCGCAGATCAGAATGCCGCGGTCGAATTCGCCGGCGGCCACCCGCCCGGCCACGGCGGCGCCGAAGTCGGGGTAGTCCACGGCGGCGTCCGAAGCCGGCCCGGCGTCGGTCAGGTCGAGGTTGCGGCGGGCGCACTCGGCCCGGATGGCTTCCTTGAGATCGAACCCGGCGTGGTCGCTGCCGACGATGATCCGCATGGCGCCTCCCGCGTGACAAGGTGGCGGTATTGTGGCCCGAAAACGGCCGGTGGGTCAACGCAAAAGTGCTTGACAGGGAAGGGATCCGTCACTATACTGCCGTTTTTGCGAGATCAGCCAGAAGGAGGTGAGTCGTTTGGCGCACATCACCATTCAAGACGGCGAGAGTCTGGAAAGCGCATTGCGCCGGTTCAAGCGGAAAGTACAGCAAGAAGATATCATCAAGGAAGTCAAGAAGCACTCCTTCTTCCTGAAACCCGGCGAGAAACTGCGCATCAAGCAGGCCCTGGCCCGCAAGCGCCTGAGAAAGAAGATGCGCAACATCCAGCGCCGGCTGGACTAGAGCACTCCTCAGGGCTACCGGATCTCCTCCGGTAGCCCTTTTTGTCTTCACGGCAGCCGGCGCGGACGGGCCGGCCCCCTGCCGGAGACGGCGGACAGACGACGGCCCGAAAGCGAGGTCCCCGTGAACTCCCTCGAAATCATCAAGAAGAAGCGTGACCGCGCGGCCCTGGCGGCGGATGAGATCCGCTTCATGGTGGACGGCTACACCGCCGGCGAGATCCCGGACTACCAGGTCAGCGCGCTGCTCATGGCCATCCTCATCAACGGCATGGACACGGCCGAGACCCAGGCGCTCACCGAGGCGATGCTCCACTCGGGCGACGTGCTGGATTTCGCCGACATCCCCGGCGTCAAGGTGGACAAGCACAGCACCGGCGGCGTCGGCGACAAGACATCGCTCATCCTGGGGCCCATCGCCGCCGCCGCGGGCGTGCGCGTGCCCATGATCAGCGGCCGCGGCTTGGGGCACACCGGCGGCACGCTGGACAAGCTGGAGGCGATTCCCGGCTTCGACGTGAACCTGTCGGTGGCGCGCTTCCGCGAGGGCGTCGAGACGATCGGCCTCTGCCTCATCGGCCAGACCGCCCGGATCGCCCCCGCCGACAAAAAGATCTACGCCCTGCGCGACGTCACCGGAACCGTGGAGTCCATCCCCCTGATCACCGCCAGCATCATGAGCAAGAAGCTGGCCGAGGGAATCGACGCCCTGGTACTCGACGTCAAGACCGGTCGCGGCGCCTTCATGAAGACGCTGGACGACTCCCGCCGTCTGGCCCGCTCCCTGGTGGACACCGGCCTGCGGGTGGGCAAGCGGATGTCGGCCCTCATCACCGACATGGACCAGCCGCTGGGCCGCTGGGCCGGCAACGCCGTCGAGGTGGCCGAGTCGGTGGCCACGCTGCGCGGCGAGGGTCCGGCAGATCTGGAAACGCTTTCGGTGGAGCTGGCCGCGGAGATGATCCGGCTGGCCGGCCTGGCGCCGGACATCGACGCGGCGCGGGCCGAGGCGCGGCGCCAGATCGCGTCGGGACGGGCCCTCGAGGTGTTTGCCCGCTGCATCGAATTCCACGGCGGCGACCCGCGGGTCACCGAATCGGACACATACCTGCCCCGGGCTTCGCAACGGCACGTGGTCACGGCACCCCGGGCCGGCTGGGTGGCGCGGCTCGACGCCGAAGCCGTCGGCATGGCCATCGTCGTCCTGGGCGGCGGCCGCCTGCGCAAAGAGGACAGCATCGACCCGGCCGTCGCCGTGCGACTCCACCGCAAGATCGGCGACCGCGTCGAGGCGGGCGAGCCGCTGGCCGAAATCCAGTACAACGACGCGGCCCGCTTCGACGACGCCCGCCGCCGCGTCGAGACGGCGTACACCATCAGCGACACGCCGGCCGAGGCGCCGGCGCTGATCCGGGAACGGTTGGAATAACGGGCCGGAACGAAACACTCCGTCTGGAGGTCACCCCATGCATCTCACCGGCTTGGTCGGCCTGGTCACCATCCCCCTCATCGCCTACCTGCTATCTACCAATCGCAAGGCCATCCGCTGGAAGACCGTGGGGTGGGGGTTCGGCCTCCAGATCGGGT
>CALAMB010000079.1 GCA_937925645.1 uncultured Acidobacteriota bacterium | reverse complement strand
GCGCTGCCTCTTCGACCGGCTGGACCTCCTCGGCCGGTTCGGCCGGCTCGAGCGTGGCGGTATTGAGCATCATCTCGTGCTCGATTTCCTTGCGCTTTTCCTCTTCGCTCTTGATGTCGATGTGCCAACCGATCAGTTTGGCCGCCAGGCGCACATTCTGGCCTTTCTTGCCGATGGCCAGCGACAGGTTGTCGTTGTCGACGATGACCTCCATGATCCGCCGGGATGGCTCCTTGATGAGCACGCGGACGATTTCGGCGGGGCTCAGGGCGTTGACCGCGAAATCGACCGAATCCTCGGCCCACTCAATGATGTCGATTTTTTCGCCGCGGAGCTCCTTGATGATGGTCATGATCCGGGAGCCTTTCATGCCCACGCACGCGCCGACGGGATCGACGTCGGGCTCGCGGCTCAACACGGCGATCTTCGTCCGCTCGCCGGGTTCCCGGACCAGCGCCTTGACCTGGACGGTGCCCTCGTAAATTTCGGGCACCTCCAGCTCGAAGAGGCGGCGGACCAGGTCGGGGTGGGCGCGCGACACCGTGATCTGGGGTTCCTTGGGCGATTTGCTCACGTCCAGCACCAGGAGCCGCATGCGCTCGCCGCGGCTGTAGTTCTCGCCGGGAATCTGCTCGCGGGGCGGCAGATGGGCTTCGGCATCGCCCACTTCGAAGACCACGTGCTTGTCCTCGTATCGCTTCACCGAGCCGGTGAGCAAGTTGCCTTTCTTGTCGATGAAATTGTCGTAGACGTGCTCCCGCTCGGCGTCGCGGACGCGTTGGATGATCACCTGCTTGGCGATCTGGGCGGCAATCCGCCCCAGGCAGTCGGTGGGCTTGGGGATTTCCACGATGTCCCCTTCCTCAAGGCTTTCGTCTTCCTGCTTGGCTTCCTCGATGGACATTTCCAGGGCTGAATTGCCCACTTCCTGCACCACGGTCTTGACGGCGAAGATCTCGATGATTCCCGTATCCTTGTTCAGGCGGGCCTGAATCTCTTCCTTGGTCTTGAAGAACTTTTTGGCCGCTGTGACCATCGCGTCCTCGATGGCGCGCACGATGATATCCGGGTCCAGGTTCTTTTCCCGGCTCACCTGCTCGATGGTCTGCATCAGCAAGTTGGCCATAGCCACCTCACGCTAGAGTTAGAATTTGAACCGCAACCGGCAACTCTCGACGGCCGGGTACTCGAACCGTTCGGGGCCGCCCTCCTCGGAGCGAATGACGAACCCGTTGTCGTCCGCCTGTTCCAGGACGCCGAGCCATTTTTTTCGCCCCTCGGCGGAGGCCCGGACGGTCTTGACCTCGACTTCCCGGCCGATCTGGCTGTGGTAATGCTCGGGCACGTACAGGCGCCGCTCCAGACCGGGCGACGACACCTCAAGATTATAGGTGGTCGGAACGGGGTCCTCGACGTCGAGCAGGGCGCTGAGCTCCCGGCTGACCCGCTCGCAGTCGCCGACGGTCACCCCGCCCGGCTTGTCGATGAACACCCGGACGATCGCCTTCCGGCCGCGGGCGGCGCAGTCGAGATGGTACAGTTGCACCTGGCAGATATCTGCCGCGGTACGGGCCAGTCGATTCAGCAGCTCTTGGTTCATGGCGGACTCTCGTATTCACAAAAAAAGTGGGCCCGGGCCCACTCGAAGGGACCATTTTATGCACAAAGCCGCAAATGATCAAGAAGTATTTGCGAATCGGAACGGATGCCCGGCCCGGTTTCACCGCTCGGGAGCCACGAATCGCTCCAGCCGGGGCCACCAGGACGCCCGGCCGTGCAACGCCCGCAGCCGCCGAACCGACAGTGGATGGAAGTCGTAGCTCACCGCCAGGCTGGCCGGCCGGCCGGACCCGCCGGCAGGGCCGTGGGCCTCGATCTCCCCGTAGGAAAGGGGCGGCTTGTCCATGTGGTTGTAGAACTGGACCGCGTCGCCGGCCGGCGACGGACTGCCGCCCGCCGCATCGGCGTACCGCCCCAGCCGCTCGACCGCCGAACGCTGGACGATGCGCAGCCAGCGGCCGGTCCCGGGCAACGGGTGGAAGTAGTCGACCCGGCTGCGACCCGGCAGGGCGTCGGCACGCAGGCCGGCCTTGTACTGCCGATCGCCCGTCAGATCGAAAGCCGCCCAGCCGTCACCCTGATCGTGCCAGGCTGCGGGCAGCGGCTCGAAGAAGTCGTCCCGAAACACCGGCGCCGGTCCCGTCCGCCGGCGGAGTGCAGCCACCGCCAGACCGGGCACCGGCACCTGCAGGATCGCCCATGCACCGAACGGTCTCACCGGCTCGTCGGTTTCGGACACCGTCACGCGTTGGGTGACGTGAAGGCGAAACCCGTCACCGGCGGCGGCCACGCGGATCCGCCGGGCCATCGTGAACACGGCAGCGCGTCCCTCCGGCGAAAGCTGAAACCTTGATTCCAGCCGAAGTGACCGCGGACCCGGCCGGCCGGACACCCCATAGCCGCCCGGGTCCATTTCCGGCGGGCAGGACCAGCCGCCGGCAAGATAAAACAGGCTGTGCGGGGCGTGCTCCGGCGCGACCCAGGTGCGCTGGCCGCCGGTGTTCCAGCCGGCCGCGTGGTGATCGTCCAGCAAACGTGGATCCTGCCAGAGACATTCGACGCCGTCGAGGACGACCGAGACAACCCGCCCGCCCAGTTCAGGCACCACGACAGCGCACCCGCGCCCGGCGGCCATCCGGATGGGCGACAGTCCCTGGCAGGCCAGGGCGTCCGTCAACTGCTCCTGCGGACTCCGGCGCATGATGAGTTCGCGCGGGCGGCCGGTGGGCCTACCCCTCCAATTCTTTACGAACGATGTCCCGGATTTCGGCGGCCAGCCCGCCCGCCTGGTCCAGCAGGGCGCGGGCCTCCCGGCCGGTGGCCTCGACGAACGCCGCGTCCTGGATGCCCTTCAGGTTGATCATCACGTTGTAGTAGGCGCCCTCGGCGGCACTCAGGCCCATCAGCCCGCCCACGCCGGCGTCGCTGATGGAGTTCCGGTTGCCGTGGCGGGCCATCTCCCGGGCCAGTTCCAGCGCGGGCACGGCGCGTCGCAGGACGCCCAGCGGCACCAGGGTGGCCACCTTGTTCGCGGCTTCCATCGCGGCGCCGCGGGCCGCCTTCTCGTCGTCGGTCTTCTTGGGCAGCTTGATGGCCGCCATGACCTCGTTGAACGCCTCGGTGTCGCGGTCGATGTCGTACAGGAATTCATCCTTGAGCCGCTGGCCCTCGACGCCCGCCTGCAGCATGCGATCCCGCCGATCCTCGTACCCTTTCTTGCCGGCGGTCAGGTTCGACACCATGGCGGCCAGAGCCGCCGCCAGCGAACCCGCCAGCGAAGCCACCGAGCCGCCGCCGGGCGCCGGCGAGTCTGAGGACAGTTCGTTGGCGAACTCGCGCAGGTTCATGCGCTGAAGCCGCGGCGGGTTGTCCGCCTCGACGCTGGCCTCGATGATCTTCTTAAGCGGATCGAAAGGGTTCAATTCAGCCAGGCCCAGCGATTTCACCGCGATGTGAATCAGCTCCTCATCCGGCACGCCGGCCGGCTTGCCCTGGCGGGTCAGGAAGAACGCGCCCGCGTCCAGCAGCGCCTGCCTGGGAATGAGGCCCACCAGTTCGCTGCCGGTAACCCGAAGGCCGCGCGCCTCGGCCTGGCGGCAAACCTCCACGAACACCTCGTGGACAGGGGAAATCTTATAGTTGTTGAAATTGATGGATAGCTGGGCGCAGCCGTACTGCTCGATGTACCAGCCGATCGCCTTGACGGCCTTGAACCGGCCGGGGACCCAGACCTTCTCGCCCCGGTCGTCCTTGACGATGGCGCCCTTGGCGTCCTTCTTCACCCGGCCCTTCTCGCGGATCTCCAGGGCGATGTCGTTGACCAGCGCGGCGTCGCGGGTGTTGAAGTTGATGTTGTAGGCGATCAGGAACTCCCGGGCGCCGATCACGGTGGCGCCGGCGCG
>CALAMB010000078.1 GCA_937925645.1 uncultured Acidobacteriota bacterium | reverse complement strand
TCCGCAGCGGATGGCCGGTCCAGTCCTCGGGCAGGAGGATCCGCCGCAGGTCCGGATGGCCGCTGAAGCGGATGCCGAACATGTCGAAAACCTCCCGTTCCGGCCAGGCGGCCGAGGGCCACACGGCGCTGACGCTGGGGACGGCCTCGTCGGCGGCGAGCTCCGTGCGGAGCAGGAGCCGCCGGTTATCGGCTACGGAATAGAGGTTGTGGATCACCGTGAAGGGTTTGGCCCGGTCAGGATAGTGGACGGCGGTGACGTCGGCGCACATGTTGATGCGCAGCTCGTCGCGCAGCCACCGGCCGATTTCCGCCACGCGGTCGGCGGCGACGTCGAGGAACCACTGGTCCAGAAAACTCCAGGCGCCGGTGCACCCGCCCGGCCAGCGCTGGTTGATCCCTTCGGCGATCGGATTCCGGTCGAGCGGTTCGAAACGGGGCCCTGCCGGCGCGGTCTCGCCGCCGGCGACCTTGGGTTGGGTGGAAGGTTCTTGATCGTTCATGCCGTGTCCGCCGTCGATTGAAATTTACCGGGCGATGGTCATCCGGCCGATTTTATCCTGGAGTTTCATCAGGCCGTAGATCAGGGCTTCCGGACGCGGGGGACAGCCGGGGACGTAGACATCCACCGGCAGCAGCTTGTCCACGCCCTGAAGGACCGCGTACGAGTCGAACGGACCGCCGACATTGGCGCAGGCGCCCATGGCGATCACCCACTTCGGATCCGGCATCTGGTCATAGATGCGCTTGACCGCCGGGGCCATCTTGAGGGTGACGGTGCCCGCGACCACCATGAGGTCGGATTGTCGGGGCGACGGCCGGTACAGAATGCCGAAACGGTCCAGATCCCATCGCGAGGCGCCGGCGGCCATCATCTCGATGGCGCAGCAGGCCAGGCCGAAGGTGACCGGCCAGATGGACGATCGGCGGGCCCAATTGTAGAAAAAATCGACCGTGGTCGTGATGACGCCGCGGGGCAGCTTGCCTTCTATACCCATTTCAATGCGCCTTTCTTCCAAATGTAGATGTATCCGATGATCACGATGGCGAAGAAAACCACCATCTCCAACAGCAGGAACAAGGTGATCGCGGAACTGTTGCCCTTGTAAATCACCGCCCAGGGGAAGATGAAAATGGTCTCAACATCGAAGATCAGGAACAACAGCGCGATGACATAGTAGCGGACCGGGTAGCGCTCCCGGGCGTCGCCCACCGGCTCCATGCCGCACTCAAAGGGGGTCAGTTTGGCGGGATCGGGCCGGTGCGGACGCAACAACCGGCCGACCAACAGCGCAACTGCCGGAAAAAGGAGGGCGATCGCGATGAATAAAAAAATGGCAAAATACTGGGTGTAAGTGGGCGCTTGATGCATATAAACCCCTGAATTCAGAGGTCGAAATTTTCCAAAATGCGAGATTCGGTTGTAATTTTACTTGAATGTGCATCGTTGTCTACTGATTTTTTCCGCGTTGCAAAATCCTTCCCCTTTCGCTATTATGGCGACTGTTCCCAGAGAGCCAAACCATGGATCAACTGAAGCGTCTTGAAGACTTCATCGTCAACACCGATGATGTGATCAGTCTGATGGAGCTGTACGCGACGCGGATCAAGGCTTATCCGGATAACCGCGCGTACTACCATGCCCTGGCGCTCCAGTGCGGAGAGTTTCTCCTGGCCGCCCAACAACTGGGGGCCGGGCTGGTAGGGGTCGGCGAGGCGGCTCACGATCTCCACCAGCTCAGCAAATTGCTGGACGAGAAAGGCCTGGCCGCCTCCAACCGCCAGATGGAAGTTTTCATTGAGGAAATCCAGGACCTGGCATTGAACCTGAAGCGGCACTTTACCGTGCAACAGGGACTCCCGCCGGACGAACCGGCACCGGCTTTCAAGTTCGCCTCGCAGAACTCCGCGTTATTGAAGAATTTCATCCGGAAGATGGCCCAGGAAAAAACGGTGGCACCGGAACCGCCGTCGACGACCGGCGCGGCGGCGGCCATAGTCGACGACCCATTCGACGAAATGGAGGGCTTCGGCGATTTCGTTGATTCGTTGGTGGATGATCTGGACGATGCGTTTGACGCCATCATCCAGCCGCGACCGGCCCAGCCGACGGTGGAGGCGGCGCAGCGCGCGGAAGGGCAACTGGCGCTATCCTCCTCCGAGGAGGGGGAGATCCAGAAACTGTTCCTGTCCATCTCCAGCGCGTACTTGCAGCCGGTCAAGGATTTCGTCGCCGAACTCCAGTCCGGAGCCGCCAGCAAACAATGGGTGGACATCTGCCTCAGCTCCCTGAAGATCATCGAAGATGCCGGCACCAAGATGAGCTACGAGAAAATCAACCGCATCCTGGACCGGTTCAAGAAGCTGATGATAGACGCCAAGTACGCCGAGAGCACGAGCATCTCCCGGGACATCCGGATCCAGCTGCTGAAGGAGTACGCCAACCTCACCACGCTGCTGCCCGAAGCCTTCGCCACGTCGGGCTCCCACGCCACCCGCGGCTCGGTCCGGGACACCATCATCATCAACACCATCCTGCGCAAGACGCCGGGCATCGGGCCGGTCAGCCGCAACAAGCTCATCGCGGCAGGCATGAATTCGCTGGACAAGTATTTCATGGCGACATCAAAAGATCTGGCCGCGGTGAGCGGCATCACCGACGGGCAGGCGCGCGCCATCTGCGAGGCGTTCGGGCATTACCGGCAGAGCGTCAGCGCCAGCGAAAACGCCGCCACCCGGATCCAGGGCGCGCTGACGCGTCTCTTCAAGCATGTCAAGGAGCTGAAGGCCGAACACGAGGCGTACAAGGAACTGACCCGGCAGGTTCTCCGCTCGCCCGAACTGGAAGGGGACCGGAACGAGATCCGCGCCCGGCGGCAACGGACCATGTGGGAGATCAACATCATCCTGGCCGAACTGGACGCCATCCGGCTGGTGGAGGATTTCCGAAAGATGGTGTTCGACCGGCGCATCCAGCGCCTGGACGAATTTCTCCAGGGCGAAACCCGCAAGTATTTCTAGGGATCGTCACACCAGATAGATTACCAGGACCACGACGACGGCGATAACGGTCAGAACACCGACGCCGATGATGATCCATTCCAGCGCGCCCATGCCGGTCTTCACCTCGTCCGGCGGCGGAGTCTTCGTCGCGGACGCTTTGGTCCCGGCGGTCGCCTTGGGTTCGGGCGGCTCGTCTTTCATGGTGGCCGGCGGCGGAGTGGGTGGCGGAGGCTCCGGCGCGGCCGGCTCGGGCGCGGCCGGAGGTGGGGCGCCGGGGGTGTCCGGTCTGGCGGTTTCCGGAGCGGGCGGGGGAGCTCCGTGGGCGGCCATCTTCGGATCCATCACCGTGGACGGCGCCTCCTCTTTCGGTTTGGTGTCGGGTGGTGATCCGGACGGCGTCTCCGGGGGGGCATCCGGCATTTTCTCGGTCAGCGGCACGGGTATCGACAGCACGATCTTGACGGGATCGGCGACGC
>CALAMB010000077.1 GCA_937925645.1 uncultured Acidobacteriota bacterium | reverse complement strand
CGCCACGCGGTACCGATGGATGCGCGGCATGAGGCCCATGGGCGTGAGCGTCCCCTTCGGTACGATCAGGGTGACGGGCATGCCGGTCTCCACGCCGAGGTGGCGGGCCAGCTGGCTGCCCAGGATGGCGGCGCGACGGGCGTTCAGGTCCTCGAAACGGCCCGTCCGGAGCACGCCCAGGCCGGCCGCCAGTTTGGCCTCGGCGGCCGGATCCACTCCTTTGAGGATAAGCCCCGTGGACGAGGAGCCCGAGCTGGCCAGCGCCTGGACGTACACGGCGGGGGTGACGGCGCGCACGCCCGGTACCCGCGCGATCTCCTCGGCCATGGCCGCGTAGCCGGCCAGTCCGCCGGCGCCTCGCGGCAGCACGGTGATGTGCGCCGTGGCGCCCAGGATCTTTTGCTGGAGATCCAGGCTCATGCCGGAGTACATGGACAGGATGATGATCAACGCCGTCACGCCCGTCATCACTCCCAGCACCGAAATCACGGTGATGAAGCTGATCACCACCTGCTTCCGGCGGGCCTTCAGGTAACGGCGGGCGATGAAGAGTTCAAAGCGCATGGCGCATCCCGTTCCGATTTCACGCGGCTCCGGGCGCCGCTCAGCTCGAGGCCGCTTCCGGTCCGGCGGCGGCGGCGTCAGCGGCAGCGTCGTCCGGCGCGGCGGCGGGCGCCTCCGGCTTCATGAGCGGAAAGAGGATCACGTCGCGGATCGACGGCGAGTTGGTCAGGATCATGGCCAGGCGGTCGATGCCGATCCCCTCGCCGGCCGTGGGCGGCATGCCGTAGCTCAGGGCGCGGATGTAGTCCTCGTCCATCATCTGCGCCTCCTCGTCGCCGCCCTCCCGCTGGCGCACCTGCTCGCGGAACCGCTCGCCCTGGTCGATGGGGTCGTTGAGCTCGGAGTAGGCGTTGGCGATCTCCATGCCGGCGATGTACAGCTCGAAGCGCTCCACGAAGCCCGGCTCGTCGGGCTTCCGCTTGGACAGCGGGGACAGCTCCACGGGGTAGTCGTAGATGAAGGTGGGCTGGATGAGCTGGCGCTCCACCACTTCCTCGAACAGCAGCCCCAGCAGCTTGCCGTACGACTCCTTGGGCGGGTAGCCGATGCTGATCCGCTCCAGCAGGGCGACGACGCCCGCGCGGGTGTTCAGCTGCTCCGGTTCCGGCCTGGGGCCGGGCGCCGTCCAGTAGTGAACGATGGCCTCGCGGAGCGTGAACTCCTGCCAGCCGTCGAAGTCGATGACATGCTCCTTGAACGGCACCAGGCGGGTGCCGCAGACGGCGTCCACGGTCTCCGTGAACATCTCCCGGGTCAGCGCCATCAGGTCGCGGAAGTCGCTGTAGGCCTGGTAGAACTCCAGCATCGTGAACTCCGGGTTGTGCTGGGTGGAGATCCCCTCGTTGCGGAAATTGCGGTTGATTTCGTACACGCGCTCCATTCCCCCCACCACCAGCCGCTTGAGGTAGAGCTCGGGGGCGATCCGCAGGTAGAGCTTCATGTCGAGGGTGTTGTGGTGAGTGATGAACGGCCGCGCGGTGGCGCCGCCCACCAGCGGGTGCATCATGGGCGTCTCCACCTCCAGGTAGCCGCGCGCCTCGAGAAACCGGCGGAGCTGCTGGACGATGGCGGAGCGCCGCTGGAAGATCCGCCGCGCCTCCGGATTGACGATGAGATCGAGGTAGCGCTGGCGATAGCGGATCTCCACGTCGGTGAGCCCGTGCCACTTCTCCGGCAGTGGCAGGTAGCACTTGGCCAGCAGGGTGAGCCGCTGCACGAGGATGGTGAGCTCGCCGGTGCGCGTCCGGAACAGCCGCCCGTCGACGCCGACGATGTCCCCCAGGTCCAGCTGCTTGAACAGGGCGACGGAGTCGGCTTCGGACACGTCGCTCTTGATGTAGAACTGGATCTTTTCGACGCCGTCGGAGATATGGCAGAACGCCGCCTTGCCGAAACCGCGCAGCGCCAGGATCCGGCCGCAGGTGCGGACGTGGTGGCTCTCCGCGTCGAGCTGGGAATGGTCCATGGTCGCGTGGCGGGCCACCGTCTCGCTCACCGTGGCGTCGAAGGCGAACTTGTGGGGGTACGGATCGACGCCCATCGCCCGGATCTCCTCGAGTTTCTTCTGGCGGTGCTGGATCAGGACGGTTTCCGGACTGCTCATGTCGCGATCTCCTATCTGGGGTTGAACCGGCAGGCCGCGCGGCCGGCCGGCGGCGCGGTCCGGTCGCCGGGGTCGGTTACGACTGGACCGTCGGCAGGTAGTTCTTGTTGATGGCATCCAGGATGCCGTTGATGAACTGGGTGGATTCCTCGGTGCTGAACTTGCGGGCGATCTCCAGCGCCTCGTTGATCACCACCGTCGTCGGGGTCTCGGTCTCATGGAGGAACTCGAAGACGGCCAGCCGGAGGATGTTGCGGTCCACCACCGCCATGCGCTCAAGGCGCCAGTGTTCCGAGAATTTCTGAATGATCGTGTCGATGTCGGCCTTGTGCTCGAGCGTGCCGAAGTAGAGGAATTCGGCGTACGTCCGGACGGTTTCTTCCTTGATATGAATCTGCCAGTAGAGGTTGCTGGCGTCCGCCGCATTCATGGGCGAGAAGTCCGCCTGGTAGAGAAGCTGCAGAGCGCACTCACGACCCTTACGACGCGTGCCCACGATTGACTCCCGGCAAAAGCCAAAGAACGATCGGATCCAATCAGATCCCCTTCAACAGATTGGCCAGTTCGACGGCCGCGAGCGCCGCTTCGAAGCCCTTGTTGCCGCTCTTGAGACCGGCCCGGTTGAGCGCCTGCTCCACGGTGTCGGCGGTGACCACGCCGAAGGTGATGGGGCAGTCGGCGTCCAGGGCGACCTGGGCGATCCCCTTGGTCACCTCGGCGCTGATGAGGTCGAAATGGGGCGTCTCGCCGCGGATCAGGGCGCCCAGGCAGATCACCGCGTCGTGCTTCTTCTGCAGGGCCAGGCGCTTCGCCACGAGCGGGAGCTCGAACGAGCCCGGCACGCGGACGATGGTCAGGTTGCCGTCCTCGGCGCCGGTGCGGCGGAGGCCGTCGAGCGCCCCTTCCAGCAGCCGGTTGCAGATGACGTCGTTGTACCGGCTCACCACCAGCGCGAAGCGCAATCCCTTGGCATCGAGATTTCCTTCAAATACTTGCGGCACGTCAGGGCACTCCTTGTCGATATTCGGGTTAATTATATGAATTTCAATCGAAAAGACAATGTTTTTATATGGATGGAGGCCTCGGAATTCGGAGTTGGTCCGTGCCGGTCGGACTTCGGATATGGGACTTCGCACATCGGAAATCGGATTTCGGCTGGATATCGTTCTTCAGGCTGAAGCTGCACGGAACACGGCATGGATTTGCGAAGACCGAGGTCTTGAATCAGAAATCCGATATCCGATGTCCGATGTCCGTCTCACCGGTAATTCGCCGACTGCAGCTCAAACATGTGGGCATAGTGGCCGCCGGCGGCCATGAGGGATTCATGGGAGCCGCTTTCCGCGATGCGCCCGCCGGCCAGAACGTGGATGGTGTCCGCCATGCGCACCGTGGAGAACCGGTGGCTGATGAGGATGGCCGCCCGCCCCTCCAGCAGCCGGCGGAACGCGGCGAACAGCTCGTACTCGGCGACGGGGTCCAGCGAACTCGTGGGTTCGTCCAGCACCACGATGCGCGAATCGCGCAGGAACGCGCGGGCCAGCGCGATCTTCTGCCACTGCCCCGCGCTGAGCTCCGTGCCGCCGGCGAACTGGCAGCCCAGCAGGGTGTCCAGGCCGTCGGGCAGGTGGCGGATCACCGACTCGGCGCCGGCCTGGCGGACGGCCGCCGCTAGGCGCGGATCGTCGGACGCCAGCTCATGGTCGCCCAACCGGATGTTCTCCCGGGCGGTCAGGGCGTAGCGGGCGAAGTCCTGGAAGATGACCCCGATCTCCCGGCGCAGCGCCTCCGGCCGGAAGCGCCGCAGGTCGATCCCGTCCAGCGTGACGGCGCCCGCCGTCGGGTCGTAGAGCCGGCAGATGAGCTTGACCAGAGTGGTCTTCCCCGCACCGTTCTCCCCCACCAGGGCGATCACTTCGCCCGGCCGCAGCGCGAGCGACACGCCGTCGAGCACCCGCCGTTCCGAGCGGGGATAGGCGAAGCTGACGTCGTCCAGCGCCAGCGCCTCGCGGAACGGCCGCGGCACCGGCACGGGCGCCTCGGGCGCGGTCACCCGGGGTTTGAGCTCCAGAAACTCGTGGTAGTTCGACAGGAACAGGCTGTCGTCATACAGCCCGGCCAGGGCGCCGGACGCGTCCTGAATCGCGGCCATCCCGCGCTGGAACGCCTGGTAGATCATCACCAGGTCGCCCAGACTGATGCGTCCCGCGATGACCTGGTACGCCGCCAGCGCGTAGCCGGCGTAGACCACCAGCAGGGAACCGCCCTGCAGCAGGCAGTCGGCGGCGGAGCGCTCCGCCGTCAGCCGGAAGCGCCCGCTCCGCAGCCGGGTCCGGACGTCGCGGTACCAGCCGGCCAGCAGGGGACCGATGCCGAACAGCCGGATCTCCTTGGCGTACTCGCCGGCCGTCAGCAGGGCGTGGTAGTACCAGGACCGCCGGTCCGCCTCGGTTTGTTCCCGCTGCCAGCGGTGGAACTTGCGCGAGAAGTGCATCCGCACGAACAGGCCGGGCACCGCCGCCGCCAGCAGCACGAGCGGCACCGCCCAGTGGAACGTCATGAGCAGTCCGGCGACGGCCAGCATGAGGATACCGCTCTCGACCAGCCGGGTCAGACCGGTGACGATGCGCAGCGGCCGGTAGGGCGCTTCGAGTTGGGCGCGGTGCAGGGTGTCGTAGTAGGCGGGGGTCTCGTAGTAGGCCAGGTCCATGGTGGTCGACTGGCGGTGGATCTGGTCCGCCACGTGGTCGGTCACCGCCATCGCCTGGGCCTCGGTGGCCAGCGCGGACAGGTTGCGCAGCAGGATGCCCAGGGCCGCCACGCCGGCGGCCAGGGCGACGAGGGTGAGAGCGTGCGTCAGCAGCGCCGACCGGTCGCCGCCGGCCGGGCCGCTGGTCAGGGTGTCTACCAGCAGCTTGAGCAGGTAGAGTCCCGCCAGCGGCAGGACGCCCTGCAGCACCGCCAGGGCCGCGCCCGCGACGGTCCAGCCGGCGGCGCAGTCCTTGACGAGGCGCACGGCCAGACCCAGTTGGGTCAGCCGCCGGAATTCCAGTTTGTCAGTCTGCGTGGGTGCCGCCATGCTGCCGCTCTCCGCCGCCTCCGTCAACGATCAGATCTCGTAATCCACCACCCGCCGCTCGGTCCGGACCCGTCGCAGGAACCGCACCACCTCCTGGTGGACGGGGTGGTCCGCGTACACCCGCAGGGCCGGCCAGTCGCGGAACTCGGCCACCAGGGCCAGATCCGACGCCTCGCCCGACGGCGGCTCGTTGATGCCCGTTTCGAGGTTCAGCAGCCCGTCGACCCTGCCCGCCATCCCCCGCAGCAGGTCGCGGGCCAGGCGTAGGTTCGCCACCTTGTCCCGTCCGTCCGCCTGCTCCTCAAACCGCCAGATCACGATGTGCCGGATCATGCCGCCTCCCTGCCGCCGCGATTGCCGCGTCACCGTCCGGTGAACGCGGGCGGGCGCTTGGCCAGGAAGGCGGCGGTGCCTTCCCGCTTGTCCTCAGAGCCGCACGCCAGCGCGAACAGATCCGCCTCCAGGGCCAGCCCGTCGGCCAGCGCCAAACTCGTCCCGCGGCCCACCGCCTCGATGCAGAGCCGGACCGCCAGCGGCGACTGTTTGAGCACCTCGTCGAGCAGTTGGCGGGTCTCGGCCAGCAGCCGGTCGGCCGGCACCACGCGGTGGACCAGCCCTATCGCCAGCGCCTCGGCGGCGTTCACCATCCGGCCCGTCAGCAGCAGGTCCATCGCCCGCCCCGGCCCCACCAGGCGCGCCAGGCGCTGGGTACCGCCGTAGCCGGGGATCAGCCCCAGCTTCACCTCCGGCTGGCCGAGGCGGGCCGTTTCGGCCGCGACGCGCAGCGTGCACGCCAGCGCCAGTTCGCAGCCGCCGCCCAGGG
>CALAMB010000076.1 GCA_937925645.1 uncultured Acidobacteriota bacterium | reverse complement strand
TCTCTTCCGCGGCGCGATCAGTGTATACTCGATTCGACACTTTCAACATACCAGGGCACAGAGAAGATTTAGGGTTGGGAACGAGTCCCGAGTCCCGAGCTGCGAGCCCCGAACCACGAGCCCCGATGACGAGCACGATTACGAATTACGATTACGAATTACGATGACGATTACGAGCACGAACCATCAACGATCAACAATCAACCATCAACCATCAACGATCTCCCACTTCGCGGCTCGGCGCCTCCGCGGTGAGAAATAGGCGGGCTGTTTGCTTTGACTCGGGCGGCCAAATCGGCTACAAATTCCATGATGAGACGAGAACGTTGGAACACTGCCTGGAATCCGATACGCGCCTCAGCACCGTGCGGCCGGCGGGCGGGGGAGGAGTAGGGATGGAACTGCCCAGCCGCCCCAAAGGCGACGAGCTGCTCCCGCCGGGCGAGTACGGCCGGCTGCGCGACCGGCTGCGGCGGGTGGCGCCGGCGCACGATCTGGCCGCCGTGGTGGCCGGCGCGTTCGACCCGCGCACCCGGATGCTGCCGTTCCTATACGCCGACGTGAGGATGGCCCCGGCGGGCCCGCGGGCCATCGGCGCGGCCCTGGCCGATGCGGGGTTCGCCCGGACGCGCGTCGTCCTGCAGGCGTGGAAGCGGAACTTCCGCCCGGCGGCGATGCGGCTCGACGGGCGGGCGCCCGACCTGTTCCTGGTGTCGAGCCTGCTGGCGCACGCCGCCCGGAGCGAGCGGTTGATCCGCGACGCCGGCCGAATGGAGGCGGCGGCGCGGCCCCTGATCATCGCCGGCGGCCCGCGGGTCATCTACGAGCCGTGGAGCGTCTTCGGCGCCGACCCCGACGACCCGTGGGGAGCCGACGTGGCCGTCACGGGCGAGGAGTACGTGCTTCTGAACCTGCTGGAGGTGCTGCTGGCGGAGCGCGCCCCGGGCGAGCCGCTCCGGTCGGCCTTCGCCCGCGCCCGTGACTCGGGCGCGCTCGACGCGGTGCCGGGGCTGGTCTACGCGCGCACCGACGCCCGCGGCCGCGTCGAGGAGCTGGTGGACACGGGCATCCAGCGCCTCCTGGGCGACCTCGACGAGCTGCCCCACCCGGCCCTGGGCTACGCGCTCCTGGAGCCGGCCGGCGACGGGCCCACCCTGGCCGCGGCCCCCCTCCCCGCCGGCGAGGTCCGCCGCCACTCGCCCATCGGCGCGCTGGTGCTCACCCTGGGGTGCCGCTTCAGCTGCGATTTCTGCCCCATTCCGGCCTACAACCAGCGGCAACTCCGGGCCAAGAGCGGCGAGCGCGTCGCCGAGGAGATCGGGCGGCTGTTCGACGAATTCCACATCCGCCTCTACTTCGGCGCCGACGACAACTTCTTCGCCGACCCGGCGCGGGCGCTGGATATCGTCGAGGCGCTGGCCCGCCGCGTGGACGCCGGCTCGCGGTCCCACGCCAAGATCCGCCTGGGCACCGAAGTCTCGGTGCACGACACGCTGAAGATGAAGGACCATCTGGCCCGGGTGCGCCGCGCCGGCGTGTGGGCGCTGTGGCTGGGGGTGGAGGACATGAGCGGCGCCCTGGTCCGCAAGGGGCAGCACGCTGACCGGACGGAGGAGGCGTTCCGCCTGCTCCGGCAGCACGGCATCTTCCCCGTCCCCATGCTCATGCACCACGACGCGCAGCCTCTTGTATCCTTCGGCAGTCACGCCGGCCTCATCAACCAGCTGGGGCGGCTCCGGCGCGCCGGGGCGATCTTCATACAGATGCTGGTGCTCACCCCCGCGCCCGGCTCCCGCTCGTACGAGGCGGCGTACGCGTCGGGGTTCGCCTTCCGGTCCGCGGCGGGGCGCGCCGTGGGACCCGAGATGACGAACGGGATGCACGTGGTGGCGTCGCGGCATCCGCGGCCGTGGGTGATACAGCTCCGGGTGCTGGCGGCGTACGTCTGGTTCTTCAATCCGCTGCGCGCCGTCTGGGCCCTGGTCTTTTCCCGGAGCCGCGCCGTCATCGAAAACTCGGGGCTGGGGCGGTGGGGGGACGACGCGGAGCGCCGGCCCTTCCTCAAGCGCGTCGCCCGGCGGCTGGCGCACCTGGCTCAGGCGCACCTGGCGGACGCCGCGGTGCTGCTGTTCGGGATCGTCGGGCTGGCGCCCACGCTGTGCCGCACGGCGGGCTGGCTTTTCCGGCTCTGGCGAGGGCCCGTGGAGCGGGCGGACGCGCCGCCGCGGAGCCGCGTCCCCATGCGGGGGGCGGACGGGGGACGGGCAAGCCACGAGATCGGAGTGTAGAGCTTGGAAAAGAGCCGGCGAACCGGCTAACCGGCGATGGAACTCACCACAGAGGTCACAGGGCGCGGAGGATCCGTTCTATTGGTTATTGATGATTGCGAATATTTGATTGGCTATTTGGGGGGCAAGCGGGGGATTGCACAATCCTCGTCTGTTCAATCCTCGGCCCAACACGACGAGTGTCGAGAAAATGGGGGCATCCCATGAGCGTTGACCTGTCAACCATCAATGATCAACTGTCAACAATCAATCCCCGGTCGCGGCGTTCACGATCTGACGGATGGAGTCGATGAACGACGGGACTTGTTCCATCAGGGCGGCGACTTCGGCCGGCGTGTACGCCGCGAGGTCCAGGTAATCGCTGCGCTGGCGCTCCTCGAACAGCCGCCGGAACAACTTGCCCGATTCCCGGGGCAGGCGGCCGGTCTTGATCCAGTGCTGATCAAACAGCGCCCGGATCCCGCTGTGTTTGGGGGCTGAGTGGCCCTACGTCAGCAGCAGGGCGGAGACCGCGTAGAAGCACGCGAAATACGGTCGATTCATGGCTGTGCGGGTGTGCCCGTGAGCCAGCAGGAGCTGCGCTTCCGCCAGCGCCTCCGCGGCCCGATCCAGACGGTACCGGACGGTGGTCTGGTCGTCCGGGTTCACAGGGCGACCGCCTCGCGCTCCACCCGACGGCGGAAGGGAGCCGCCACCGTGCCGGGAGTGTCCCACTGGTCGCGCGAAAAGACCAGGAGCGAGAACACCACCTGTCGGTCCAACTCGAAGTCGTAGATGGCGTCCTGCAACCGGGCGTCGGTTTCCGCGGGGATGGGGCGGGCTGTCAGCACGATGAAATCGTAATCCGACGAGGGGTCGGAGTTTCCCCGGGCGCGGAGGGAGAAATCGGCTCGCGAAGGCGCCAAGACGCCAAGCGGTTCTTTTTGTCAATGGAATGACGAGAGGGTAAATCGGCGAA
>CALAMB010000075.1 GCA_937925645.1 uncultured Acidobacteriota bacterium | reverse complement strand
AACGTCTCCTGCTCCACCAGCATGAACTCGCGGCGGAGCACCTTGTCGCGGGTGCGGGTGTTGCCGAAGAACTCGATCTTGTTGACCCGGTACTGTTTGCCCTGCTCCACCGTGAACGTGATATCCGCCAGCCGGTTGGGCTGATCGGTCTTGAGCCGCGGCTGGATGTCGAAATCGATGTAACCCTGCATCCCATGGATTTTCTTGATATTGTCCATCCCCTGCTTGACGGCCTTGTAGTTGGCGACGTCGCCTTTCTTGAGGCCGATCAGGGGCATGAGCTGCTCGTCGGTGAACAGGGTGTTGCCGTCGAAGTCGAGACTGTTGATCCGGTACTGCGCCCCCTCGTCGACGGGGATGGTGATGAAGAACTGCTTCTTCGTCTTCCGGAGGAGCGGCATGAAACCGCGGGGCCCCTCGACGATCTCCACCTCGGGCTGGCCGTATTTCATGTCCAGGTAGCCGTGCTCCTGATACAGGGACTTGACGTTCTCCTCGAGGTCATAGAGGAGCTTGTCCTTGTGATATTTGTCGGTACCCTTGAACATGCTGATCAGGCCGCGTTCCTTGCTGAGCTTGAGCGCGCCCCGGAGGTCACCGTTGTCGAACACCGTGTTGCCGGTGAACCGGATCTTGCCGATGCGGACCTTCTCCCCCTCCGTAATCTGGAAGGCGATCTTCACCGAGTTGGGCGGGATCTCCTCCACGGCGGTGTTGACGGTGCCCAGCGGCCGCCCGTTGAGCACCAGCAGGTTCTGGATGATGGTTTCGGCCTTCTTGATCTTGGTGGGCTCGTAAGGGGAATCCACCGTCAGGCCCAGTTTCTCCTCGCTGAACTTGTCGAGGATGTCCGATTGCTTGAACGATTTCACCCCTTCGTAGGCGATGGAACGGATGATGGGTTTCTCTTCGACGATGAAGGTGACGATCCGGCCGGTCTCGCCGTCGGCGACGTCCACCTTGATGTTCTTGAACAGGTTGGTCTTCTGGAGCGCCCGGAAGTCGAGGAGGAGCTTGTCCCGGTCGTAGACGTCGCCCGAGCGGGTCATGATGTAGTAGAAGATGGTGTCCTGTGGGATGCGGTGGTTGCCGCGAATCTCAACCTTTTCAATGAGCGTGCCCACCTGGCCAAACAGGGGGGTAGCGGCGGAAGCAAGGAGGGCCAGACACAGCACTGTCAGGGCACCTGTTCGCAGTCCGGACCTCATTAAACCTCCACGCGATTAAGTTGCAGGAGCGCTCAAAGCGCTGGATTATATCATTGACCGGAGCCCAATGCACCCCAAAAAAAGCTGGCTGCTCCGCTCAGATGATTCTCCGGCGGGAATGGTTCAAAGCGGGTCGAGACTGGTCACCGGGACCGGCTCACCAGCAGGGGTTGTCCCTGCTGGCTGCCTTCGCCGCTCAGGCGGTAGGCGATGTCACCCATTTCGACGTAGGCCACGACGTGGGACCCTTCCTGGATCCGGCCCTGGATCAGAATCTCCGAAACGGGATCCTCGATGAATTTCTGGATGGCGCGCCGCAGCGGCCGGGCACCGTAGGAGCGGTCCGTGCAGGTTGTGTCGATGATGAAATCGGCCACCTCGGGCGCGATCTCGATGGTGATCTTGCGGCGGACGAGGTTGCGGTTGATCTCGGCGATGAGCAAATGGACGATGCACCGCAGGTCGTCCGTGTTGAGGGACTTGAAGATGATCGTTTCGTCGATCCGGTTGAGGAACTCCGGCCGGAAGATCTTCTTGACCTCGCTCCGGATCAGGTCGTGGGATTTTTTCTCCTCGGTCTTCTCATCCACCCGGAACCCCACGGAGCCCCGGCGATCGAGATGCTTGGCTCCGATGTTCGAGGTCATGATCACGATGGTGTTCTTGAAATCGATGCGGTTGCCCAGCGAGTCGGTGAGATGGCCCTCCTCGAACACCTGCAGCAGTATGTTGTACACTTCGAAGTGGGCTTTTTCGATCTCGTCGAGCAGGACGACCGAGTACGGGTTGCGCTTGACCTTCTCGGTGAGCTGGCCGCCCTCCTCATGCCCCACGTAGCCCGGCGGCGAACCGATGAGCTTGGCCACCGAGTGCTTCTCCATGTATTCGGACATGTCGAAGCGGATCAGGGCCTGCTCCGAGCCGAACAGGAACTCGGTGAGCCGCTTGGCCACCTCGGTCTTGCCCACGCCGGTGGGCCCCAGGAACAGGAAGGAGCCCACGGGCCGGTTCGGGCTCTTGAGCCCGGCGCGGCCGCGCCGGATGGCCCGGGCCAGCGCCGAAATCGCGTCGTCCTGGCTGATGATGTGCCGGTGCAGTTCCTCCTCCATGCGGAGGAGCTTGTTCATCTCCTCTTCCTTGATCTGGGCCACCGGCACGCCCGTCCAGCGCGCGACGACCTCCTCGATATCCCCGCGGGTCACCACCGCCGGGTGGTCCAGATCGATGTGCCAGCGCGTCCGGAAATCCTCGGCCTCCTTCTGCAGGGACAGCTGCTCCTCCTTGAGCCGGGCGGCCTCTTCGTAATCGCGCCGCCGGACCGTCGTCTCGATGAGCTGCTTGATCTCGCCGAGCTGCTTCTGGATCCGGAGCAGGTCCTCCGGGATCTCGGCGTACCGGAGCTTGACGCGGGCGCCGGCCTCATCCATCAGGTCGATCGCCTTGTCGGGCAGAAAGCGGTCGGAGATGTACCGGTTGGACAGGTACACCGAGGATTCCAGCGCGTCGTCGGTGTACTTGAGGTTGTGGAAACCCTCGTAGCGCTCGCGGATCCCCCGCAGGATGCGGATGGTCTCGTCCTCGTTGGGCGCGTCCACCTTGATCGCCTGGAAGCGGCGCTCCAGCGAGCGGTCCTTCTCGATGAACTTGCGGAAGTCGGCCGGCGTGGTGGACCCGATGCACTGCAGCTCGCCCCGGGACAGCGACGGCTTCAGGATGTTGGCGGCGTCGAGCGACCCCTCCGCTGAACCGGCCCCCACCAGCGTGTGCAGCTCGTCGATGAAGACGATGAAGTCCTTGTTCTCGATGAGCTCCTTCATGATGGACTTGAGGCGCTCCTCGAACTGGCCGCGGTACTTCGTTCCGGCCACGACCAGCGACAGGTCCAGCGCGATGATGCGCTTGTTGGCGAGAAACGGCGGGACCTTGCCGTCGACGATCCGCTGGGCCAGCCCCTCGACGATGGCCGTCTTGCCGACGCCCGGCTCGCCGATGAGC
>CALAMB010000074.1 GCA_937925645.1 uncultured Acidobacteriota bacterium | reverse complement strand
GCCGCCACCGTGATGGAATGGTGTCGCGGCGTCGGGACATCGCGGCGGCTGGCCCATCGCGCCGCTCGCTGCCGCTCGCGGTACCTCCCGCTTGCCGGCTGTTTGATTGTGCTCATGGCTTCAGAAAAAAATCCTGCCAAAAATTGGCAGAAAAACGGGAGTAACTGAGTAATCGTACTCGTCATCGAGGCTCGAGCTCGAGCATGGGAACCGGGAACGAGCCCCGAACAGCAAGCCCCGATCACGATTACGAATTACGATGACGATTACGAATTACGATTACGATTACGAATTACGAATTACGAATTACGATTACGACTCACGAGTTGGATGGCAGGCGGCCGGTGAGGCGCAGGTGGGCGTAGAGCAGGGTGCCGCCCGTGACGGCGACGGGGAGGCAGACGAAGTTCAGCAGCGGGATCCAGAGCATCGCCGCCGTGGCCGCGCCCAGGCCCAGCGTCGCCGCCTTGTGCCGCCAGACCACGCGGTACTTGTCCGTCCAGCGGAGGCGGTCGCGGGTCAGCGGGCCGTCCAGCATCTCGCGGGCCAGGAAGAAAGACGAGGCCACCGAGCTCCCCGCCAGGAACAGCACCTGGCCCGCCGCGGGGATCAGGTTGAGCAGGAGCAGCAGACCCATCACCACCAGGTAGAGGGCGAAATTCAGCAGAGAGTGCCAGATGGAGACGCTGACCTGCCGGAAGAACACCGGCCAGGCGAAACCCTCGGGGCGCGGTCCAACGGCCAGCGTCTCCACCCGCTCCGACAGGTAGTCCAGAAACGGGGTCAGGATGAGTCCCGCCACGCCGTAAACGCAGATGATGCCCAGCGCGATCAGGAACAGGGCGACGAAGGCCACGCCGGCCAGCCACATGCCGGTGAGGAGCATGGCGCCGAAACCGGCCCCCGCCGGCCGCTCCCAAAGCGCCCCAACCAGTTCCGGCGTCCAGATCAGCGCTGCCGCCGCCACCAGCAGGACCAGGATCATGTTGATGGCCGCCGGGACGATGATCTGCAGCAGCAGCCGGGGATGGGTGAACAGGAAACGCAGGCCGCGCCACGGCGCCCCGAAGCCGTAGAGAAAGCGGCGCAACGCGCCGCGGTCCAGCGGATCGGCGGGCGCCGGACGCGGAACCGGTGAAGGGGACTGCGACTGATTCGGCGGATTCATGGTCACGGTTACTTCCCGGCCGATTGTAGACGGACCGGCCCCGGGGATCAAGTCCCGCCCGCTTCGGGAAACTCTTGGCGCCGTCCGGCGCATCCCGTATAATCCGGCCATGGGCCGCATTCTGCCGATTCAGGAACAACCGGTATGACCGCCGAATTCCCGCAACCGGGCAATCCGGCGCCGGTCGTCCGTCGGCCTGTAAAGCCGACCGACCGGCTGATCCGGCGCCTCGGCGTACCGCTCATCGCCGGTTACATCCGGACGCTGGCGGCCACTCAGCGGCTGCGAATCGAGGGCCTGGCATATTTCGAAGCGGCGAAGGCGTCCGGACGACCCATCGTGTTCGCGTTCTGGCACGAGGACCTGTTCAATATCGAAATCGTCAACCTCCGGGCCGGGCCGGAGGGCCGTGTCGCGGTCATGATCAGCCGGTCCCGGGATGGTGAAATTCTGACCCAGGTGATGGAGCGACTCGGCTTGAAGGCCGTGCGGGGATCGTCCAGCCGCGGGGCGGTGGGCGGGCTTGTCGAGCTGAAACACTGGCTGGCCATGCCGCCCGATCCACACCCCCACTGCGCCGCGCTGGCCCTGGACGGGCCCCGGGGACCCCGCCGGGTGGGGAAGCCGGGTGCGGCCCTGCTGGCGCGGCGCGCCGGGGCGATGGTGGTCACGCTGGGATTCGATCCGCGGCCGCGGATCACCTTCAATTCGTGGGACCGGACCCGCCTGCCGTGGCCGTTCAGCCGGTTCGTTGTCCGGGCGGCGCTCCTGGACACGCGCGACTGGGGGGAGGATGACACGGCCAACCTGGCGCTGGTGACAGCGCACCTGGAGCCGGCGGAGCCGGCCGACGAATCCCGCGGCTCCCGATCGCGCGGCTGATTGCTTGAAAATGAAAACGGCGGGCGGATGGCCGGCCGGATCACGGTTTCGGCCCGGCTTTGGCCACGCCGGCGGGACACTGGTCCTTGTATTTCTTGAAATTTTCCGCGAACCGGAAGGCCAGCGCGCGGTAGCTCCTCGCGTACGCCTCCTTGCCGCGCCAGGCCCGTTCGGGATACAACAGGTTTTCAGGCACGTCGGGGCAGGCGAGGGGGACGGAGAACCGGAACACGGGATCCTTGCGGTACTTGACCTTGTCGAGATCCCCCGCGATGGCCGCGCGCAGCAGGCGGCGGGAATGCTGGAGACCGATGCGCTTCCCCGGGCCGTATTTGCCCATCCAGCCGGTGTTCAGTAGCCAGCAACTGATGCCGTGGCGGGTGATCTTGCGCAGCAGCAGGTCGGCGTAGAAGCCCGGCGGCAGGACCATGAACGGGGCGCCGAAGCAGGGGCTGAAGACGGCCTCCGGATCCGCCCCTTTGGCGGTCCGGCCTTCGCTGATCCGGGTCGAGTAGCCGGCGATGAAATGGTAGGCCGCCTGGTCAGGCGTGAGCCGGGCGATGGGCGGCATGGTGCCCGAGGCGTCGCAGGTGAGCATGACGATGTGCTTCGGGTGCCCGGCCATTCTCTCGGGCACCGCCTGGTCGATGAACGCCAGGGGGCAGGCGCAGCGCGCGTTGTCGGTGCGGGACGCGTCGTTCAGCTCGGGGATCCGGCTCACCGGATCGAGCCCGACGTTTTCCAGAATGCTGCCGAACCGGCGGGTGCAGGCGTGGAGCAGCGGCTCGGCGGCGTTGAGCCCGAGCGTCCTGATGTAGCACCCGTTTTCGAGATTGAAAACCCCCTCGTCGCTCCAGCCGTGCGCGTCGTCGCCGATAAGACGGCGGGACGGGTCGGCCGCCAGGGCGGTCTTGCCGGTGCCCGACAAGCCGAAGAACAGCGCCGGATCCCCCCTGGGGCCGACATTGGCCGCGCAGTTCAGACTCAGGACGCCGGCCATGGACAACGTGTAGTTCAGATAGGTGAACACCGCCCGCTTGATCTCGCCGGCGTAGGCCGTATTGCCGATGAGCGCCAGTCTCTGGCCGAGGCTCATGGCGATGAAAGTCTGCGACTGTGAGCCGTCGATCTCCGGCGTGCCATGGAACGAGGGAACGCAGAGGACGGTGAAGTCGGGGGTGAAAGCGCGTTGTTCGTCCGTCGTTTCAGTGGGAAAAAACAGGTGGCGGGCGAACAGACTGTGCCAGGCGAGTTCGGTGATCACGCGGATTTTCAGGCGGCGGTTGGGATCAGCGCCCGCGTGGACGTCCTGGACGAACACGTCCCGGTCCATCAAGTAGGCCTGAAGCCGGTTCAGAAGGCCGCTGAATTTCGCCGGGCTGAACGGCCGGTTGTGCTGGCCCCACCAGACGTGCTCTTCGGTGGACGCTTCGCGGGTGACGAACGTGTCGGTGGCTGACCGTTCCGTGTGCCGCCCGGTGGACACCATCACGGGCCCGTCGGCGGCCAGCCGGCCCTCGCCGCGAAACACGATTTCCTCATACAGGGCCGGGATGGGCAGGTTCCAATAGACCCGGTTGAGTTTGGGGAATCCCTGATTCTTCAGGGTGAAGGAGCTGGCCCGCTCCTGGGCCAAGCCCTGCGCGGGCGTTTTTATGTCGAGGAAGTGCTTCATGACCAGTCTTTGACTATTTTTCGGTCACCGATGTACAGCTCGCTCGGGGCGCTGGGGTCCAGCGCCCACTTGATCCGCTCGATGCCTTCGGTGACGTCCTTGACGGAGCCGCAGTAACTCAGGCGGAGGTGGCCCTCCATGCCGAACTCGCGCCCGGGCACGGTCACGACCAAAACTTTTTCCAGCAGGAAATTGGACAGCTCCACCGAGTTGCGATTGAAGGCGGAGAAGTCGGGCAGGCAGTAAAACGTGCCCTCGGGTTTGATCAGGCGGACGCCGTCGAACGCCGCGAACTCCTTGACCATCACGTCGCGGTTGTTCTGGAGCGTCAGGCGGAGGCTTTCGACGCAGCTCTGCTCACCGGTCAGCGCGCCCAAGGAGGCGTGCTGGGAGGGAGTCGCGGTGCAGGAGGTGGTCTGACCCTGCACGTTGATCATCACCGAGACGATCGCGCGCGGCGCGATGGTCCAGCCGATCCGGAAGCCGGTCATGGCGTACAGTTTGGAGACGCCGTTGATCACGATGACCTTGGAACTCTCCAGGTCCTCCCTGGCCCACTGGTAGGCGTTGGCGGCGTGCTTCCCGTCGAACACCAACTGGTGGTAAATGTCGTCCATGATGACGTAGATGTTCTTCTTTTCGCAGAACCGGACGATCTGGGCGACCAGTTCTTCGGAATAGACGGCTCCGGACGGATTGTTGGGGCTGTTGATGATGATGGCTTTCGTGTAGGCCGTCACCGCGCGGGTGATCTCCTCAAAGCGGGGTTCGAAGCCGCCGTCCTCCGGCTTGACGATCACCGGGACGCCGTACACCATCTTGACCATGTCCGGATAGCTGACCCAGTAGGGGGCCAGGATGATCACCTCGTCCTGCGGGTTGAGCAGGGTGAACAGCAGCACGGAGAGCGATTGCTTGGCGCCGCCTGAAACGATGACGTTTTCAGGCGCGACGGTCCGGCCGTATTGCTGTTCAGTGTACCCGACGATCGCCCGCTTGAGCTCCGGAATGCCGCTGGTGGGCGTGTAACGCACCTCACCGGTGTTGAGCTGGGCGATGGACGCGCGGATGGCTTCGACGGGCACCTTGCTTTTGGGTTCGCCGGCGCCGAGATGGATCACCGGTTCTCCCTTCGCCTGGAGCACCCGGGCGGCCTGGTTCAGCTTCAGGGTCGGCGACTCGGCGATCGACCGGGCCAGTTGACTGATGCTCATGATCGACTGATCCTCCTCGAACTGCCGCGGAACCGGTCGCTTGGAAGCAGCTGTAACGGCCCGCGAGGATGAATAATTCGAATTTCATGTTATACCCCGGCCAAATAGCGTGTCAACCGTACAATCAGTAAATGTTTACCAATATTGGAAAATCGCCGCTTCGTTCCCATATTTTTCTTGCAGGTATACCCAAGTATTTGCTACATTTGCTTTGACACATTTTTTAGGAGATGTGTATCTTGACCGAGGGTGTGCGCGCATGAACATCAAAACGCTGGCAGCGTGTATCCTGTTGGTGGGTGCCGGAGTCGCATGGGCCGCCGACAGCCCGGGCGCATCCATGACCGTCAGCCGGTATACCGAGTTGCTGGTTCCCGCGCTGGGTCTTGAGAGCCGGCTTCCGGACGCCTACAAGGGGATGATCCCCGATGAGGCCTGCGGGGTGCGGCGGGCCGTTCTGGTAGCCCATGGTCTCGAAGCCTTCGCCGACGCGGACTGCTCCCGGTGCGTCACCCGTTGCCTGGTGGCGGAGGTCACCTTCGAACTGGTGCGGCGGCAATACAACTTCACGGCCGTAACGTGCGACGACAAGATCCGTCTCCTGGCCGAGGCCGGTTTCATCACGCCGGGCGAACCCGGGCAGTGCCTGCCGGCCAATGACGTGCTCCGGCTGATGCAGTTGCCCGCGTTCACCGCCGCGGTGGCCGCCTATGCGGCGGGCAAACCCCTGGGCACCCAACCGGGCGACCTGCTGACGGATCCCTTCGGCAATTACCGGCTGAAGAACGTTACCGAGGAAACCGCCAGCCCCATTTATCCTTCCCGGAAAAAGTGATCCGGTTCAAACCTCGGCGCAATTCGATGGAAGGGAGGTCCCGCGCGTGAGACGGATATTCATCGGACAAATACTGGGCCTGATGCTGCTGGCCGGCCATGCAACCGCGGCGACGCCCGCCAAGGGGTTCAAGTTCAGCGTGGCCGTGATGCCCCAGTACGACGACAACGTGTACTACAGCCCGGACGGCACGGAGGTCAGCACGTGGGTGTTCACCATCGCGCCGGACCTGGAGTGGAGCCGGGAGGGCGCCCGGTCGTTCTTCAACATCGGTTACCGCGGTCAAGGCGACCTGTACCTGGATACCGAATCCGCCCTGCCCGGTCAGGAACTGGAGAGCTCGGACATCTACAACAACTACCTCCGGTTAAACTTCGGGTACCGGCTCACCGACCGCGTGCTGTTCCGCCTGCGGGATAACCTGGACAACACGAACCGTCCCGATTTCCGCCTCGTGGACGAAATGGTGTACGGCCGGTTCATCCAGAACGACCTGCTCGCGGACCTGGTCTTCAAGACGACCGATCACCTGGAAATCGCCGTGGGATACGGCAATGCGGTGGTCGACTATTACCGCGACGACGACAGCCCCGACCACGACTTCATCAACTCGCGGGGGCACCAGTTCAACGCGGCCCTGAACTATCACTTCAACACCCGCACCCGGGCCGGTTTCATCTATCGCTATTACGACCGGAACTTCCCCGATGCCGAGTATATGGACTACACCGACAACACCTTCGGTGGCGTCTTCGCCCGGCAGTTCTCCGACGCCTGGAGCCTGACCGGCGAGATCGGCGCCCAGGACCGCGACGTCGAAGGCGACGCCTGGGCCAGCGGCGCCAACCTGTACTACAATTTCGGCGTCGAGATGCAGCGCGAACGCTCCGGCCTGAATGTGGCCGTCGGCCGGGAACGCAGCCAGGCGCCCAATTACAGCGCGGACTTCTACACGGACTATTATCTCCAGGGGCGGGGCAGCTGGCTGGTGACCGCCCGGGACAACCTGTTTCTGGAGTTCGGCCTGCGCTGGAACGATTTCGAGGTTCTGGCCGCCGGCGATCCGGGCGCGGACGCCACCCGCGAGGACGACTACCAGTTCATCGGCGTCGGCTACGCCCGCCAGATGCAGGACCGCTGGTTCATCGAGTCCCGCTACCGGTTCATGAACCGCGACTCCAACGACGCCGACTACGAGTTCGGCAAGAACGTGTTTTCGGTGGGCGTTCGGTACGTGATTTTCTGAGCGCCGGACGGACGGCCCGGCGCCTTGCCGGGAGCCCGCCGTGCCGGCTGTCCCGGGCGGTGAACGCATGCTGACCGCATTTCTTCATGACTGTCGACCCGTCGTGGCCGCTTGCTGCGCGCTGGCGTGGATCGCCGCCGCCGGGTGGGCGGGCGCGGCGGAAACCTATCATCTCGGCGCCAACGACGTGCTGAAAATCGAAGTGGTGGGCGAAGCGGATCTGACCGGAGTGTTTCCGATCAGCCCGCGCGGTACCGTCACCGTCAAGCTGGCCGGCGAGATCGAAGTGGGGGGGCTTACCCTGACCGAGGCCCGGGACAGGATCCGGGAGATTCTTGAACGGGACTACCTGCTGAATCCCACCGTCAAAGTCGAAATCCAGGAGTACAAAAGCAAGAAAATCCTGGTGCTGGGCGAGGTGCGCAAGCCCGGCGAGTACTTCCTCCGGCAGGATGCGACCAATATTCTGGAAGTCCTCTCGCTCGTGGGCGGCATGACCGAGCACGCGGCGGCGGACGCCATCCTGTTCCGGCGGGTGGCCGAACCGGCGGCCGGCGCCGAGGGGCGCGAGAAACACGTGATCAATCTCCAGGACGTGCTCAGCGGCCGGCAGGATCCGGACGCGCTGCCCATCCTGCCCGACGACATCATCAACGTGCCCTCCCGCAAGACCGACGCGCAGTCCTACCAGGTCTACATCGAGGGCAAGGTGAAATCACCGGGCGCGTATGAATACCGGTCGGGCATGACCGTGTACGAACTGTGCCTGCTGGCCGGCGGATTCCTGCCGTTTGCGGCGGAGAACCGCACCGAGGTGATCCGAGTGGACGGCGAGACGGTCACACGGCTCAAAATCAACATCAAGAAAATCAAGAAGGGCGAAATCCATGATGTCCCCCTCGTCCCGGGGGACAAGGTCATTGTTCCGGAAAGCTGGTTCTGAGCGGATCGCGGCATGACATGGCATTGGCGATCCACCTCGGCTCGGGGCGCCGCGCTGTTCATCCTGGTGACGGCGCCGCTCTACTTCGGCGGCGTGACCCCGGGCTACACCCTGCTGGCGGCGGGTCTGCTGGCGGCGGTCGCCGCCCTGGCGTTCGCTCCGGTGGGCCGCGCCATGGAGGCGGCCTGTCCGCGCCTTCTGGCGCTCGCGGTTTGCCTGACCGTGGCGGCTCTGTCCGCCGCCGGCCTGTTCAGCGAATACCGGCGGATCTCGCTGGAGAGCTTCCTGTACTGGTCGGGCCTGGGACTGATATTTTTTCTGGGCATGGCCCTGTTCAACGACCTGAAGCGGTGGCGCCGGCTGGCTCTCGGCCTGGTGACGCTGGCCGCCGCCGTCGCGCTGTGGGGCCTGCTGAACTGGCTGCTCGACGTGCGCCAGGTGTGGGGTGTGGAGATCGCGTTCGACCGCGGCGGCGCGCACGGCACGTTCATCAACCGCAACCATTTTGCCGGCTACCTGACGCTGCTGTTTCCGTTCGGGCTGATCCTCTACCTGCGCGCCCGGACGCTGTCCGGGAAGATTGCGCTGGCGGTGGCTGACTGCCTCATCGTCGCGGGCGTGGCCTTCTCGCTGTCGCGCGGCGCCTGGCTGGGATTGTTGGCGTCAGTGGGCGTGATGGGGCTGCTGCGGCTGGACCGGGGGACCCGCCGCGGCCGGGTGTTCTGGCTGGGCGTGCTGCTCTTCGTGATCATCGGCGGGGTGCTGGTGCAACTGGGCCTGGAACCGCTGGATTGGCGATTGGGCCAGACGGGCTCCGAAGCCCAGCTGGCCAGTATCGGCGGGCGTGTGGCGATCTGGCGGTCGGCGACGGCCATGTTCCTGGCTCACCCCGGCTTCGGCTGCGGGCCGGGCACTTTCGGCTGGATGTTTCCGATGTACCGCGCGCCGGGCGCCAACAGCCAGGCCTGGTTCGCCCACAGCGACTATCTGCAGGCGGTGGCTGAAGCCGGGGTGGTCGGCGCCGCGGCGGTCGTCGGTCTCGTCGCGGTGCTGGCGTGGCTGCTGCTGTCCGGCCTGCGCGCCGCGCGCCGTCCGGTCAAACAGGGCCTGTTTCTGGCCAGCCAGGGGGCGCTCGTGGCCCTGCTGGTCGAAGTGTCGTTTGATTTCCACATGCACATCCTGGCCTGTGCCTATACGCTGGCGGTACTGCTGGGCGCCGCCGTGGCGAACCGGTCGGGCGAAACGATCCGGCTGCCGCGCTTTTTCTTCGCGCCGATCCTGCTGCTGGTACCCGCGGCGGCCTGGCTCGGAATCGCCAACCTGAAGCTGGAGGAGAGCCGGCTGCTGACCGTGTTGGAGCGGGACACGCCGTCGCTCGAGGCGCTCGATGCCACGCGGTGCCTGGACCCCGACAACGCCGAGGCGCATTTCGAGTGGGGGGAACGCTGGGCGCAACGGGCCCGGTTCGGGCTGAACCGCAGCCGCGCCTTTGAACCGGCGTGGCGGGGTTATCTGGACGCCATCCGGGCGTTCCCGCACCACGGTCTCGCCTGGCTCCGGGCGGGCATGCTGGCGGAGGCCGCGGTCGGCCTGCACCGCGCGCCGCTCAGCGACGCGGACATGGGACCGGTGCTGGACCGCCTGGCGGCGATCGAACGGCGGTGGATCGCTCGCGACGGCGAGCTGGATCCGTGGCGGTACTACCGGCGGGCCCTGGAACTGGATCCGAACAATCCGTATTTTCACGATATCGCCGCGATCCACTTCCTGCGCCGCGGTGACAAGGTCACGGCCGGAAGGCACGTGGAGCGGGCCGTGGCCCTGCTGCCGGACCTCGGTTACCACCAGCCGCTCCAGCCGTATTTCGGCGATGTGGCCTTTCGGGAACTGGCCCGGCGCGGCTTGCAATCCGCCCTGCGGTGGACGCCCGATCCCGACGGCATCCATCTGACGCTGGGACTCTGGGCGCTCGACGCGAGCCGGCCGGACGAGGCAAGCGCCCACCTGGAGAACGTGAAACGGCGCGGCGCGGCCAACGAGCCGCGCCGGACCGCACTGGCGGCCGGTGTGGCGATGAGCCGGGACCGCGACGTCGAGGCGGTCGCCCTCTGGCTGGCGTACGGCGATTCGCAGGAATGGTCCGCCGGCGCCGCCCGCCAGGCGTACGCGTTTTTCAACCAGCCGGGTCGAGCCGCCGCCCGGGAACGGTTCCTGGCGGCCATCGCCGCCCGCACCGGAGCGCATCCCCGCGCGGCATTGCTCGCCGCGCAAGCCGCGGAGGCGGACGGTGACGTCGCCGGCGCCGCACGAGTCCTGGAATTGTACCGGCGCCGCTTTCCGGACGATGCCGACGCGCTGAACCGCCTCTACCAACTGTACAACCGGAGCGGCGATCGCGTTCGGGCGGAGGAGACGCTGCGCCGGGTGATCCGGCTCCGGCCGGAGGAGCCGGGACTGTACCTGGAGTTGGGCCGCGTGCTGGTGGCGCAGGACCTTGTGGAGCAGGCGGTGCCCGAGCTGGAGATGGCGGTGCGGCAGTTTCCCGACAACGCCGCGCTGCTCGAGTATCTGGCGCTCCTCTACGAGCGGAAGGGCCGGTACGCGCTGGCTGCGGGCGTGTACCAGCGGCTGGCCGGCCTGCGGCCGTCCGACCGGGCGCTCCAGCTCAGGGTGTGCCGGAGCTATCTGTTGGCCGGGGACCGGGACAAGGCCCGGCAGTGCTACACCGCGTTGATGAAGGCGGATCCGGGCAATGAGACGGTTCGGCGGGAGTTGGACGCCTTGCGGTAGCCCGGGGAGGACAGCGCGCGAGCCACCGGTGGCGACGGCTCAGCTTTCGTCGGTGCGGCGGTAATAGTCGCTGTAATAGTAGTACTCGTCCACGTACGATTCCCGCTTGATGTCAACCCCGTTGAGCACCACGCCGAAAATCTTGCCGTTGTTGGCGCGGAGGCGTTCCACCGTGCTTTGGATCAGCTTGCGGGGCAGCTTGCCGTAACGGACGACGTAGACGATTCCGTCCACATGGGGCGACAGGGTGTTCGAGTCGGAAACCATGGCCGACGGTGGCGAGTCGATGACGACGGTGTGGAAGTGCTTGCGCAGCATGTCCAGCATGGTGAACAAGCGCTCCGAGGCGAGGATTTCGTCGGGCTCGGGGGAGCGGGACCCGGCGGACAGCACGTACAGCCCGTCGGCAGGGCCTTTCACGATGCCATAGCGTTCGTGGAATTTGGCCACGCTGCCGATGGGCACCGCCAAATCGTCCGCCAGCGCTTTTTCCGCCTCCAGCCGCTGCAGGATCTCGGGATGGAAGAAAAGATCCTCCCGCTCCTCGAAACGGTACGTGCCGGCGGTGGCGGGCAGCAGGCGGTGGAACGTGGCGGTGAACTGGTGCCGCAGCGCTTCGATCACCGGTTCCAGTTCCACGGCGCCGATGTCGAACAGATACTCGCCGAGGCGTTGGCGGCGTCGCGCCGCCTCCTGGATGGCATCGGCCAGTCTCGCTTCGGGGAACCCGAACTTGTTGACCAGCAGGCGGCCCAGCCGGTCGTGTTCCTCGCGCTGCGAGGAGTTCACCAGGGCGATCCGCCCCTTGACCAGGACGATCTCGTACCGGCCGTCGGGCGTCTCGACCGTGAGGCTGCCGCTGTGCCCGAGATGGATCAGCAGGTAGATCAGATCGCTCAGCGGGATGCTGTCCAGGGTGCCGCTGAGCGGGATGCAGGTGAACGGGTCCACCATGAGGTCGGTGAAGCCCTGACGATTGTTGATGCCGAGGGCCGCGTGCACCTTGGGCCGGCGAAGGTCCAGATCCACGAGGAGCACGTCTTTGCCCTCGCGGGCGTAAGAGAGCGCCAGGTTGACGGCGGTGGTGGTTTTCCCCTCACCGGAACCGGTGCTGGTGACCATGACCAGCGTGTGCCGCCGGTTCAGCGTGGCGATGGTCAGATTGGTCTTGAGGAAACGGAACGCCTCCTGGAACGTGCCGGGAATCGTCGGCTCGGAGACGAGGGGGACGGCGGCGCCCGCCAGCTCTTTATCAGTGAGTTGGCCGATCATGGCGATGGTGGGCAGCTTGAGCAGGTGCTTGACCTGGTCGGTGTTCCGCAGCGTCAGGTCCAGGTACTCCAGACCGAATGCGAGACCGACGCCGCTGAGCAGGCCCAGCAACACGCCCAGCAGCAGGTTGACGCCCTTGCGGGGGGAGATCGGATCCGCGGGCCGGGCGGGCTGCTCGACGACCTGGATCGAACTTTCCCGCGACGACTTGGTGATGTCCAGTTCCTTGATCTTGTTCAGCAGCGTCTCGTACAGCGTCTTGTTCGATTCGAGCTCGTCCTTGAATTTTTTGTACTGCAGCGCCACCGAGGAATCCTTGATGGCGATGGACTCGTTCTCGCGGATGGCCCGGGCCAGCTCGTTCTCCTTGGCGATCAACGCGTCGCGCTCGGCGTTCTTGCTGCGGATGTACGTGTCGAGCTCGCCGCGGAATTTGGCGACGAGCGACTGCAGCAGACTCTCCTTCTTGGTCACTTCGGGATGCTGCGGCCGGTAGCGTTTCTGCAGGTCCTGGAGCTGGAACTGGACGTTCAGGATCTCCAGCTTGAGCTGGTTCAGGGTGGTGTTCTTGTCGAGCAGGGGGGCCTGCAGCAGGCGGTTCAGCTCGCCTTCCAGGGAGATGCCCCGCAGGGTCTCCAGGTCCGCCTGAACCTCGGCGCGGCGGATCTTGGTGTCGGTGTAGTTGAGCTTGAGATCGGACAGGCCCTCCAGGGTGATCTCTTTCTTCTCCTGGAGGGAGGCGATACCGGCGCGCTGGATGAAGGCCAGGTATTCCTCTTCCGATTCACGCAGTGTCTTTTTCAGGGTCACCAACTGCTCGGTGTAGATGTTCATCATCCGGCGGATCTCGTCGAAGCGGGTCTCGAGGATGAAATCCTCGTACGCCTTGGCGATGGTGTCTGCGGCGAGGAAGGCCACCGTCGGGTTCGAATGCTTGATGGTGATATCCGCCAGGTTGGTGTCCTTGACCGGCTCGATGGTGATGCCCTTGCTGAGGGAGCCCACCATGGCATCGAAGCGCTGTTGGCTCTGCGAGTCGGTGGGCGTGGCCGCCTCCGGCTTCGACAGGCCGAAGAACTGGGTGAGCCCCGAGAAGAACCGGGCCGTGCCGGCGGGGCTGTCACCCGGCGGTTCGGCCTGCTCCATGATCCGCGCCTTCCGGACCACCCGCTCGATGATGGCGGGGCTGCGCAGGATCTCGAACTGGGTGTTCAGGTCGCGTTCCTTCGTCCACCAGTCGGAGACGTAGGCGTATTGGGTGAGCAGCACCTGCGGCACCGAGCGGACCTCGATCCGGACGGTGGCGCTGTAGATGGGTGTCCGCGATTCGTTGAAGATGAGGGCCAGAAACGCGCCGGCCAGAACGCAGGCCAGGATCAGCCGGCGGTTCTTCTTGACGAGAGCCAGGTATTCCTGGATGTCGAAGGATTCGGTTTTGATCTCGTCCATCACGGCTCCAGATTCTTCGATATATCACAAGAATCAAGCATTTGCAATGTGCTAGAATGAACATTTGCGGCGCCATCGACACAGCGGCGGGAGCGGAGCGTGGCGGAAGACGGGCTGAATTATCGCGGCATTGCCTATTCCCGACAGGTGGGGAAGGAGCGGCCGTTCCGGCTGGAGGCCCGATTCCAGCCCCAAGGCGATCAGGAGCAGGCGTTCCAGGCGCTGACGGCCAACCTGCGTTCGGGCGCCCGGCATCAGGTCCTCCTGGGGGTCACCGGCAGCGGCAAGACGTACTCCATGGCCCGAGTGATCGAGGCCATGGGTCGGCCCGCGCTGGTGCTGGCCCACAACAAGACGCTGGCCGCCCAGCTCTACCAGGAATTTCGGCATTTCTTTCCCGACAACGCGGTGGAGTACTTCGTCAGCTACTACGACTACTACCAGCCGGAGGCCTACATCCCGGCCACCGACACCTACATCGAGAAAGAGGTCCAGATCAACGAGGAGATCGACCGGCTGCGCCACTCGGCCACGCGCAGCCTGTTCGAACGACGCGACTGCGTCATCGTGGCGAGCGTGAGCTGCATCTACGGCCTCGGCTCGCCCGAGGCCTATTACGGCATGGTCCTGTTTCTGGAGAAGGGGAAAACCATTCACCGGCGCGAGCTGCTGCTCAAGCTGGTGGAACTCCAGTACACCCGCAACGACGTGGCGCCGGCAATGGGTAATTTCCGGGCGCGCGGCGACGTGATCGACATCTATCCACCCTACGGCGAGGGATTGATCCGGGTGGAGCTGTTCGGCGACGAGATCGAAGCGCTGGCGATGGTGGATCCGCTGACCGGCCGGACGCTGTCGCAGCACGACCGCCTGCCGGTCTATCCCAAGAGCCACTACGTCATCCCCCGCGCCCAGTGGGACCGGGCGGTGGCCAGCATCAGGAACGAGCTGCAGGGCTGCGAGGCGCGCCTGCTCGGCGAGGGGAAGCTGCTGGAGCACCAGCGCCTGCACGAGCGCACCATGTACGATCTGGAGATGATCAAAGAGCTGGGGTACTGCCGCGGCATCGAGAACTACTCGCGCCACCTCACCGGACGCAAGGCCGGCCAACCGCCGCCGACCCTGCTGGACTACCTGCCGTCCGACCACCTCATTTTCGTGGACGAGTCGCACGTGTCCATCCCCCAGGTGCGGGGCATGTACCACGGGGACCGGACCCGCAAGCTGACCCTGGTGGAGCACGGGTTCCGCCTGCCGTCGGCGCTGGACAACCGCCCGCTCAACTTCGAGGAATTCGAGAGCCGCGTCCATCAGGCGGTGTACGTGTCGGCCACGCCGGGGCCCTACGAGCTCGAGCAGGCCGCCGGGCGGGTGGTGGAGCAGATCGTGCGGCCCACCGGCCTGCTCGACCCGGTCATCCACGTCCGGCCGGTGAAGGGGCAGATCGACGACCTGTACGCCGAAGTCCGCCGCCGGGCGGAGGCGGGCGAGCGCACCCTCGTGACCACGCTGACGAAGAAGATGGCCGAGGATCTCACCGATTACCTGCGCGAGCTGGGCGTCCGGGTGGCCTATCTCCACTCGGAGATCGAGACGCTGGACCGGATGAAGATCCTGCGGGACCTGCGTCTCGGAGTGCACGACGTGCTGGTGGGCATCAACCTGCTGCGGGAGGGACTGGACCTGCCCGAAGTGTCGCTGGTGGCGGTGCTGGACGCCGACAAGGAGGGATTTCTCCGGTCCGCCACCGCGCTGATCCAGACCATGGGGCGGGCGGCGCGCCATCTCAGCGGCACGGTCATCCTGTACGCGGACGCCGTCACCGACTCCATGGCGACGGCCATTCGGGAAACACGGCGCCGCCGAGAGATCCAGGAGGCGTTCAACCGCGCCCACGGCATCACGCCCCGGAGCATCGTCAAACCAATGGACGAGGAGCTCGTGCGGGCGTGCGAGGCCGACTACGTGGATCTGACCCGGGCGCTGCCCGACACCGGGGCATTGCGGTCGCCGGACGAACTGGAGCGCGAAATCGGCGCGGTGCACCAGCGGATGCTCGAAGCCGCCGGCAAGCAGGAATTCGAACGGGCGGCGGCGCTGCGTGACCGGATGCGGGAGCTGCAGGGGCTGTTGATGGAGCTGCTGGGTGAGGGGAAATAGGGGGCGGCCTGTTCAGGCGCCGCCCCCCCGATTGTCGATCAGTTGACGGGTTTTTGGAACAGCTCGGGATTCCGGGCCGGATTCAGTTCCAGCGTCTGGATGGATCCGCTGGCGACCTTCTTGCCGTTGAAATACGTTTCGCTGTCCCGGGGGATGGACAGGCCATCCAGCTCCGCGGGGTTGCTGAAGAGCTGGATGAACTGTCCGGGTTCGTTGTTGTAGTTGCCGG
>CALAMB010000073.1 GCA_937925645.1 uncultured Acidobacteriota bacterium | reverse complement strand
CGCCGCCGCCGCGGCTCGTCGTCCAGCAGCGCGGCGACCGCCGCGGCCAGCGCCTTCGCCGAGTGCTCGCGGACCAGCACGGCGGCCTCCCCGGCGCTGAACCGGTTCTCGGCCAGGTCGAAGGCGACGATGGGCTGCCGGAAGAACATGTACTCCATGATCTTGTTCATGGTGGATTTGTCCGACCACTCGTTGGGCGGGTCGGGGTCGACACACACGTCCGCGGAGGACAGGATGCGGCAGAGGTCCTCATCGGTCACGCGCCCGGTGAAGCGGACCCGGTCCTGGATCCCCAGCTCCCGGGCATACGCCACCAGCGCCGGCTGCTCCGGTCCGCCGCCCACGAGGATGAACTGCGTGTCCCGCCGGCCCAGATCCTCAACGAAACAGCGGACGGCGCGCAGCAGCATGTCCACCCCGTCCTGGGCGCACATCTCGCCGAGATAACAGACCAGGTGCTCCCGCCCCTCCCTGTATCCGGAGTCGGGCGGGTACTTCCGCAACCGGTCCAGGTCGGGTCCGCTGCGGACGACGAACACCCGCTCCGGCGCCACCCCGCCCCGCTCCCGGGCGATCCGGCGGTGCGACTCGTTGGTGGTGATGACGCCGTCCGCCGCCCGGAACGTGCACCGTTCGAGGAACAGCAGCGTCCGGTACAGCCGGTCCGGCCGGCGGTCGTATTTGGCCAGGTACATCTCCGGCGACAGGTCGTGGTGGTCGAACACGAAGCGGACACCGAACAGCTTGTAGAACCGGGCCAGCAGGAAATACGTCTCCGGCGGATTGCAGGCGTGGATGACCTGGAACCGCCGCCGCGCGAACAGGCCCAGGCTGATCCAGAAGGTGCGCAGCCAGCAGTACAGGAACTCGAGCGCGAACAGGACCGGGCTGCGGGAGGCCTGGAACGCGCGATAGCGGCGGATCCGGACGCCCTCCAGCTCGAGGCGGGACTCCCGGTGCTGGCGCCGCCCCTTGGGGCAGATCACCGTCACCTCGGCCCCCAGCCGGCGCAGGGTGGTCGCCTCCAGCCAGACCCGCCGGTCGAAGGGCACCGGCAGGTTCTGGACGATGATCAGGATTCGCTTACCCTGTAACGGCGTTGTCGAATCGGGCGCCAATGTCCCTGCACCTCTGGAGAATTTCATCGGCCGTCAAGCGCTCCCGGCTGGTCACCAGGAACGTGTCGGCCGCGTCGAGCATCCCGGCCCAGGCGGTGACGCCCGGTTGCAGCCGGTCAAACCCGGGCGAGTACCAGCCGCGCCGCGGCTGGAGCTCCCCGGCCGACAGGCGCCAGCCGGGCGGGTCCGGCGACACCAAGTAACAGAACGCGTGACGGCGAATCTCCACGATCCGGCCGTCGGCCAGCACGTCCGCCTGGCAGCCGTCCGCCAGGTGGAAGTGGCGATACGCGACCCCGGGCGGCTCGCGCAGCCGGTCGCGCAGGCCCACGACGCCGTCCGCGGCGAATACGTGCAGGTCCCGCGTCCAGCGAAAACGGCGCCGGCCGTGGGACCGCGTTGCCTGCGCGCACACGCAGTCGTCCTCCCGGCGGAGGAGCCGCAGCTCCGCCCGGTAGCGGCTGCGCGCCTGGAAGGGGCCCTGCCACCGGACGGGCTCGGCGTCGGGGCAATGGACGACGTTGTGCGCGGCCGTGCTCCGAAAATAGTCGCGCCATTCGGGATGGAGATGATAGGCGTACGTCCCCGGGTCGATGAGGAACGCCTCACCGTCCAGCGACAAGCACACGCTCAGGGCGTCGGCATGCCCGTGCGCGTTCAGCGGGGGCAGGCCCAGCGGGTTCCCGAAAAAGACCAGGTGCAGGTCGGGCGCCTGTCCGCCCGTGGCGGATCGGACGATCAGAAACCCGCCGTCGGGGTACCGGGCCGTCTGCAGGCCGGGCTGCGGACAGGGCGGCGCGGCCGTGGCCGACGCTCCGAGCAGCGCCCATTTCAGGCACGGCTCGCGTGCCTGCAGCCAGGGCGGCCCGCTCCCGATGACCAGGGACCGGTAGTTGCCGACGCAGCGCGCGTCATCGTCCCCCCACCACCAGGCCCGGCCCGAATCCGAATCGCCGTACGCGGGATAGTTCCCGGCGCCGTCGGCGATGTCGTGCAGAAACGCGACCCCGCGGCGGAGCCGCTCCCAGTACTCCGCCGGAAACGGATCGCCCGCCGCCTCGCCCATCCAGCCGGCCAGCAGGAGGAAATCCAGGCTGAAGCAGTGGTAGGCGATGGCCTGTTCGCGGTTGACGCCGTCGGCGGCGATCTGCCGCCGGGCCGCCCGGCGCAGGGCCCGGCCGGCCCAGTCGGCATAACCGGCCATCTCGGGCGCAAAGGGGAGCAACCGGCCGATAAGGTAGACCCCCGCCAGCTCGCCGATGAGATGGTTGTTGGCCGAGGAGCCGAAGGCGTGATGGCGGCGGATGAACCAGCAGTGCTCGAAGAGGCACTGCCGGAACCCGCGCATGAAGCCGTCATCCTCCTCCAGCAGCGGGCCGATGAACAGATAGATCCAAAAAAAGGAAACCAGGCGGATGCCGGCCTCCAGGGCGCTGGTCCAGTTCACGCCGCGCAGCAGCGGATTGGCGGCCCGCCACTGCCCGATGCAGGCCTTGACGGCATCGGCTGCCTCCCGGCGTCCGGTCATGAAACCTTGGAACGCCAGGGGGAGGAGAAACTGCAGGCGGTTGATTTCCCAGATGTACTTGATGTTGCCCACCACCCGGGGATCGCGGAACGGGATCCGCCAGGCCGGCTCGGCGGGGGCCGAGCGGCCGGACAGGTAGTCGCGGTGCCAGTCCACCTCCGGGGAGACCGTCCACGGTCCCAGGCGGAACAGGGGCAGCGTCCCCCATCCCGGCGCCGGCACCGGTCCGGCGTCGGACTCCCACCGGGGGAATTGGCGGGCCAGCTCGGCTGGCTCCGGCACGGGTGGCCGGCGGGGTTTTGTGTCGGTCACCGCAGCCGGCCGCGGCGGCTGGTGCTGGTGGATCCGCAGGTCGCGCTGCTGACGCAGGTGCTGGCGTCCCCGCAGGATCATCTCCAGCGGGGACATCTTGGCGAGCCGGTGCCAGTACCAGCGCGGCTTCATGACCCGCTGTCCCGCGGCGCAGCGCGGCACGCCTCGATGATCCGGAACACCACCTCCGACGTGTGCTGCAAGCCGGGCACATCGATGGGCGATTCGGACCCGTCGGCGACCGCCGCCAGGAACGCCGCCACCTCGTCGCGGTGCCCCTTGTCATGACGGCAATTCACCTGCCGCCTGCCGCGCCGTCCGTACAGCTCCAGGGAATTGAAGTTATCCAGCACGACGACCTTGCCCCCGGCGAAGACTTCCAGGCGCTCCTTGGGGAACCGATTGTGCCCCAGGTCCGTGTAGAGAATCGTCCCCACCGAGCCGTCGGCGAAACGCAGCGTGGCCGCCAGGTTTTCGTTCGGAACGGCGGCCGTACCGGGGCCGGTTCCCGGGGCGGCAGCGGCCACATCGACCACCGTGGAATCCGTGAGGTACTGAAGCAGGTCCACGAAATGGCAGACCTCGCCAACGATGCGACCGCCCCCCTCCTCCGGATCGAGATACCAGGAGCCCGGCTCCAGCGACCCGGCGTTGATCCGGTAGTGGAGGAGCAGCGGGCCGGTCCGCGAACCGATGAACGCCTTCGCCTGCCGCGCCGCCGGAGCAAACCGCCGGTTGTAGCCCACCATCAGGCGGGGCGCGGCGGGATGGTCCCGGTAAAACGTCCGGAACGCGTCCAGCTCCCCGCGGTTCATGGCCAGCGGCTTCTCGACGAACACGTTTTTCCCCGCCTGCAGCGCGGCCAGCGTCAACCGGGCGTGCGCGTCATGACGGGTGCCAATGAACACCGTGTCGATGGTCTCGTCGCCGAGGATCCGCTCGGAATCGGTGGCGCAGTACGCGAACCCGAACCGCGCGGCGGTGTTGCGCGACGAGACGCCGCGCGTGGTGGCGATGCCGACCAGGGCGGCGCGGCGGTCCCGCGCCAGGTGGGGGAGGATCATCGTCTTCATGAAGTTGCCGGCCCCGATGACGCCGACGTTCACCGCCCCCCGCTTGATCGGCCGCAGGCGGACCGTGAAGGGATCCGCCGCCGGCGGCGCCGGGGCCGCCGGGTACGTGAACACGACGCCCACGTAGTCCTCCCCCTCGCGATTCTCGCTCATCCGGCGGAGGGCTTCGGCGCTGCAGTCGAATTCGAAGCGGTGAGTGACGAGCGGCTCCATCCGGATCCGGCGCGCCTGCAACAGGTCGAGGAACGCCGCCATGTTCCGGCCCTCCGTCCAGCGGACGTACCCCACCGGGTAGTCCGCGCCTTTGAGCTCATACTCCGCGTCATACCGGCCCGGGCCGTAGGAGCGGGACATGACGAGGGAGAGCTCCTTCTCGTAGTACGGCTTCCAGGGGACGTTCAGGGAGATGATCCCCACGTCCACCACCCGGCCGCGGTCGCGCGCGATTTCGGCCGCCAATTCGACGGGCCGGTTGCTCTTGCCGCCGGCCGTGATGAGCGTCGCGTCGGCGCCGACGCCGCCGGTGACGCGCCGGACCTGGCCGGCGACGTCGTCCGCGTCGGGGTGGAAGCCGGCCAGGATCCCGAATGACCGCGCCCGCTCGATGCGCCGTTCGTCGATGTCGATGCCGATCACGCGGCAGCCGGCCGCGTGCAGGAGCTGCACGGCGATCTGGCCCAGCAGGCCCAGTCCGATGACCGCCACCGTCTCGCCCAGGGCGACGCCCGCCTGGCGGAGCGCCTGCATGGCGATGGCGCCGATGGTGGCGAAGGCGCCCTCCTCGGGACTGACCCCGGCCGGCAGGGCGACGCACAGGTTTTTGGGCACCCGGACGTACTCGGCGTGGTGGGCGAATTCAGCCCCGCCGCACGCCACCCAGTCGCCCTCCCGCCAGCCGGCGCCCTCGCCCGCCTCCACCACCACGCCGCAGCAACTGTAACCGAGCGGCGTGTATTCCGCCAGGCGGTTGGCCGCCTTGTCGTAGGCCGCCTTGACGCCCATCTGCCGGGCCGTCTCCACGACCTTGCGAACCTGCTCCGGCCGCTCCAGGGCTTTGCCGATCAGCGTCCGCCCCGCGTCGCGCACCTTCATCAGCTCCGTTCCCGCCGACACCACCGAACAGGCGTTCCGCACGACTACGAATCCCCTGCCGGCGCGGGGCACCGGCACTTCCTCCAGCCGCAGTTCGCCGTTGGTGTAAATGGTGACCAGTTGTTTCATGCCGCTTTCACCTGTGTGGCCCGTCCGCATCGGGCGGACGTCCGGATTGCCGGGCGACGCGCTTCAGGATCTCCTCGAACTGCCGGGTGATGGCGCCCGCATCGTACCGGCGCACCGACTCCCGGGCCTGCCGCGAGAACCGGGCGTGGTCCCGCAGGACGTCCTCGATGCGGCCGGCGTACGCGTCCACGTCGTAGTCCTGGATGACATAGCCGTTCTCCCCGCTGGCGACCACCTGCGCCAGGTCGCCCACGTTCGAGCAGACGGCCGGCACGCCGCAGGCGAGCGCCTCGAGCAGGGCGACGGACAATCCTTCCGCGAGGGACGGCAGCACGAAGACATCGGCGGCGGCCGCCACCTCCGGCAGGCGCTCGTTGGGCAGCCGGCCCATGAATCGGACCACCGTCTCAAGCCCCGCGTCGCGGGCCTGCGCCTGCAGGGCCGGCCGGCACTCGCCGTCGCCGCACAGGAGCAGATGCAGGTTCGGCCGGCGGTCGGCCAACCGGCGCGCCACGCGGATCAGGAAACCGAGGTTCTTCCCCTCGGACAGCCGGCCGACGAACAGCAGGACCGGATCGATGTCGCCGATCGACAGCGTCGCCCGCGTCCGGTGGCGGCCGTCCGGATCGGGCCGGAACAGGTCCAGGTCCACCATGGACGGCACGACCGCCAGCCGGTCCGCCAGGAACGGATACCGCTCCAGGTAGAACGCCCGTCCCTCCTCGTTCACCGAGACGATGAACGCGCACCGGCGCAGGACCCGGCCGACCATGCGCCGGTACAGCGCCTGGAAGAGCCGGAGCCGGGCGAAGCGGTAGCGGGAGAACCGGGCGGCGTTTTCCAGAACGCCGTGCGCCTGCAGCACGATGGGACAGTCCACGCCGCCCGCCAGACTGAACAGGATGTCCACGTTGTGCACGAGGAGCACGTCATATCCGCCCGCCCGGAACCGCCCCCGCCGGAACCAGCCGGCCAGCAACGACCGCAGGCGGACAGGCACGACCGGCCGCCGTCCGTCGACGAGCCGGATCCGGCCGCAGGAGACGAACCGAAAGGTCCGGTCGCTGACGGTCACCACGTCATCCGCCGGCGCCCGGTTGAAATCGAACCCGATGAGATCGGTCCGAAAGGCCTGCCGGTCGTGATGCGCCAGGAAGCGCCGCAGGGACGTCAGCGTCCCGCCGACGGGTAACTCGCGGAAATCCGTGGTGTGCACCAGTCCCAATCGGATCATTCCGCCCTCGCCGGAACGCCCGCGTCGAAGAACGGGAGGGGGGGCCCGTCAAACCGCTCGGACGTGTAGCCGTACGTCGCCAGGATGGACGGAGCCACCTGCTCCAGGCGCACGTCCCCGCAGAGACCCCGGCCCTCAATCCGCGGCCCGATCGCCAGAAACACGCCGTCGGGCATGTGCTTGCCGCGGGGATTGCGGGAGCGGTCGTCGCACAGCGTCTGCCCGACCACGTTGTTGCTGGCGTCGTACTCGAAATCCCGGACCGCGAACAGGATGTCCGGGATGTGATGGAGGAAGGGCCCGTGATACAGCTCCTCCCGCCGGCAGATGCGGGTGACGCGGGTGAGCGGGTCATCCGGGCACCGCACCTGTTCCAGGTGACGGATGATGTCCGTGACGATCTGCCGCCGCCCGGCCTCGTCGGCATAGCCGGACGTGTTGACGATGATGCCCTGCTGGGGGATGGGGGCCGCCCAGGCCGTCGAGTGGGCGCGGTCGACGGCCGAAGCGGTGTACTGCTTGAGCCGCCCCACCCAGCGCCGCGGAATGAGCCGTTGGACGAACCGCAACCGGGCCGCCGCCGCCGTGCGGCCCACGGCCCGCCGGCCGACGTCCTCCTTCAGCCGGAGGAAACCCGCCCGGCGCAGGAATTCGTTGGTGTAGAAGATGCCCCGTTCCCCGCCGAAGCCGTGGTCGGACACGATGACGACGTCAGTGGCGCCGGCGGCGGCGTCCAGCAGACGGCCCAGCATCCCGTCGACGGCCTCGTAGATCCCCACCAGCCGGCGCCGGATCTCGCCGTCGCGGAACGCGTCCCGATACGCGGGATCCAGGTACTTGCCGAACAGGTGGTGGATCCGGTCCAGGACCACGAAGACCACGTAGACGAAGTCCGGCTGCTGGCGCTCCATCAGCGCGTACAGGACCGCCTCGCGCCGGCGGGTCATGAACTCCAGCTCGTCCAGCACGGACAGCTTCTGATCCCGGTTGTCCACGGCCAGGTCGATGACGTAATCGGGAAATTTCTCCAGCAGCCACTGTTTCAGGTTCGGAGGGAAAGTGAAGACGGCGTCGCGATCGGGCGTCATCATCCCCGTGATCATGGCGCCGTTGAGCCGCTCGGGCGGATAGGTCATGGGGACGTTCAGCACCAGGGACCGGGCGCCCAGCGTGTCCATGATGTTCCAGATTTTGGGCGCCTTGACGCTCCGCGACGTGAAGAACTCGTACTTGTCGGTAGCCGGGGGGTGGTGAAAGAAGCCGAAGATCCCGTGCTTGCCTGGATTCACCCCGGTGGAGATCGAGGTCCAGGCCTGGGGCGTGTAGGGCGGCAGGGTGGACTGCAGGCATCCCCACCGGCCGTCGGCTTTCAGGCGGCCGAACGTGGGCAGGCGCCCTTCGGCCAGGAGGGGGTCGATGAATCGGAAGGTCGCTCCGTCCAATCCCAGCAGGATCGTGCGGGGCTTGTGCCGCAGGCTAGCCATCGGCCGCCACCCGCTGGACGATGTACAACCCCTGCCGCGGCCGCCGTCCCGCCAGCTTGCAGAGCCGGTCGAGGCCACGGACGCACGCGTGGGGCGCTACGGACAGACCGATATTGAACCCGGCCGAACACGCCGGGCCCAGCAGCGGGATGCGCCGATGGAGGCGCCGGCGGAAGAAGCCCTTGACCAGATCCCACACGTACTCGTTCAGATAGGCGAAGCGGATCGCCAGCCCCTGCTCGGCCAGGATCGAGCGAAACGTGTCGTCGTTGTACCGGCGCACATGATACTGCCCGGTCCGCTCCAGGCTCGCGAGATCATCCAGTTCAACGGCCTCCCGGGGCAGCACCCCGTCCACGTTTTGATCCAGGGGTATCAGAATGGCCCCGAAACCACCGGGGGCCAGGAGGCGGCCGATCTCACGCAGCATGCTCCGATCATCCGGCAGATGCTCCAGCAGGTGGGAGCAGATCACCAGGTCGAAGTCGGCGTCAGCGAAGGGGACGGCGTTGCCCGGTCCGGGACGGCGGAAGTCGGCATCCCGGAAACCCTTCCGGCCGGCCCGGCTTCGGGCCAGCCGCAGGCTTTCGTCCGACAGTTCCATTCCCGCGACGCGGTTGTCCGGCGGGAACGACAGCAGGGTCTGGGCGGTGCCGAACCCGATGTCCAGGATATGCCATCCCCTGGGGGAGATCCCGCACCGGCGCAGGCCGAACCGCAGGGTGCGGTGCTTCGACTGCGCCAGATGGGAGAAACGCTGCTTGAGCACGCCCTGCCGGTAGAGCGAGTCGAACGCGCGATAATTGACGTCATTTATGAGTGCTTCGCGTGATTTTTCAAGCATAGTTGCCAACGGGCCAGCCTGAGCTTGGCGTCCACTCCCCACATCGCCACCATCAAGCCCCCGACAATGCCGTAGATGAAAACACCGGGGATCAGATTATATGAGATATGGGTGCCCAAGCCAACCAGCAAAAACAGGCCGATCAGGATCAGCGACATCGTGCCGAAGGCGTGGATGAAATGCACGGGGCTCAAATACAGGCGGATGGCCAGCGCGGCCATCAGCGCGTGCGCCAGCGCGTACAGCGACAGCCCCAGCAGTCCGCAATCGATGAGCAGGATCAGGTAGATGTTGTGCCCGCCGATGGTGATGCCGTGCCGCGCCGAGTTGATGACGGTCCGTTCGAACCCGCCGCCCAGGATTTTCACGGCGGTCGGCGCGTCCCGGAACTCCACCAGGTTGGCGCGGATCACGCCGAAGCGGCCGGAAAACAGCGGGTCATTCGCCGGCACCAGGATGGATTCGCCGGCGAGCACCTTCTCCCCCAGGTTGAAGAAGTCTCCCAGCCGGGTCCGGAACGCCGGGCTGGCCACGACGAGCGCCAGCAGCACGGCGGGAATGGCCATCAGGGTCAGCCACTTCTTTTTCAGCGCGTTTCGGCCCACCAGCACGAACAGCAGGCCGACCCAGACGTTCCGGCGGAAGGTCAGAATGATCAGGATCGCCAGCGCCAGGAACACGACCGCCCACACCCACTGTTCCCGCGCGGCGAACTCCGTATCCATCAGGAACAGGCAGACGGGCACCAGGAACAGGAGGGAATAGGCGAAGATGCCCGGATGGTGATACCCCCCCGTGGGCATGTGGTAACCCTGCTGGATGACGCCCTGCCCCAGGAGCAGCTCGTACATCGCGTACGCCACCGGCACGAGGGATGACAGAAAGAGCAGGCGGCAGGACATGACGACGTCGCCGACAGAGCCGACCGCCGATGCCGCCGCCAGCGACAGGAGCAAAAACAGCGCGTACTTGCCGAAGGGCGACAGCGCCATCAGCGGCGGCTCTGTCCGAAACACCGCCGGCAGCGTCCCCGCCAGAAACAGCCCGAACGCCACCTGGTACGGAGCGAAGCGGATCCGCCGTTGCGTGACGAGCAGGCCCACCAGCGTGAGCAGGATGGCCCCGGTCAGCACATCCAGCAGACTGACCGACGCGGACAGGTTGACCTTCTCGCCGTATTGCCACAAGAAGATGGTGCCGGCCAGCAGGGCGATGACGCCCAGAGCCACCGGAATGGCCGTTTCGGCGGCCGTTTCAACACGGGGCGCAGCTTCAGTGGACGCGTCCGGCATCACGCCGCTCCCAGCCGGCGACGCAGCCGGTCGATCAGTTCCCGGTCTTCCCGTTGCAGGCAGAACGCCCACACGAACAGCCCCATGACGGCCGCGTACACCAGGAACCCGATCCCCGAGACCCACCAGTTCATGACCGGATCCAGCGGCCCGAGTCGCAGCCACGCCAGCAGGGCCAGCGACACCGCCCCGAAAACGAGCAGGGCGGCGTTCTGCCGGTTGAACATGTGGATGGCGAATTTCCGGTACACCTGCACCGCCCGCGACACGTTCATCAGCAGGATGATCACCGCCGTGGTCAGGGCCGCGCCCGGCAAGCCCAGCCAGGCGATGCCCAGCGCCAGCAGGAGCAGGTCGGCCGCGTAGAAGCAGATGTCGTTGACCATCAGGAATTTTTGTTCACCCGTCATCATCAGCAACATCCCCACCGGGCCCGTCACGGCGTTGAACAACTGGCCGAGGCCCAACAGCAGGAAAATCAGTTGGGATTCGTTCCCCCGAATTTGAAACAAGTGCAGAAACTGGTTCAGGAACAGCAGGTATCCGCCCATGGCCAGCAGCCCCATGACGGAGATCCATTTGCACATGATCTGGAAAATCACGCCCATCTCACCGAAGGCCCGCCGGACATGGAGTTCGGAGAACACGGGGGCGACCACCACGTTGGACGTCGCCAGCAGGATGGAGATGCCCGCCGCCGTCTTGATGCCGCTGCTGTATACTCCCAGGGCCCGATCGTCGAAGAACTGCGACACGAAGAACAGGTCGGTGCGCAGGTACAGAATCCCGATCAGGCTGGAGATCCAGAGCGGATAGGAGTACAGAAGCAGCCGCTGCCGCAACCGGCTCCCGAGCACCCGCAGCCGGAACCGGAAGCGGTACATCCGGCGGACGGCCCACACCGCCGCGCCGCAGAACAGGACGGTGGCCGCCGCGTAGCTGACGAACGGCGCGTAATCCCCCCACCGGGTTCCCCGGCTCAGCAGCAGCGCCAGCAGAAACGCGGCCGGGAAGAGAACGAAGGTCAGCGCGACGTGATAGTTGATGTTCCTGGCGCCGCGGGTGGCGGACACGAGCACCGTCGCCACCGAAAAGAACGGCAGGGCCGTCAGCACGGCGGTGATCATCCAATACTGGCCCGGCGAGGAGAAGCGCGGCGCCAGCCAGGGCCGCCCCGCCAGCCAGCCGCCGAGCACGGCGACGCCGAACACGGTGACGCAGATGACGGCGATGGACAGCAGGATGCTGACCCGCCGGCTCGCCTGCCGGTACAGGTACTCCGACGTGAATTTGACGAGGGAGCCGTCCAGGCCGAAACGCGTCGCCGTCGAGGCCACGTTCAGGATGGACAGCGCCAGGAAGAACACGCCGGCGATCTCGATCCCGAACCATTGCGCCACGGCGACGAAGCCGAGATAGTTAAGCCCCTCACCCACGGCCCGGCCCACCGAGACGGACGCGGTGCCCTTGAAAAAGTATCGGATGTGACCGTTGGTGATCGCTTCGCTCATCCCCGTTCCCGCCGCCGTTCCGGCGCCACCGTCAGGCGCGGCTCCCGGACGGATCGCGGTCCGGGGTCAAGGCCGTCCGGCATCTGTGGCTGACACCGAAATAGTTGTTCAGGCACCATCGGATGTCAAGCATTTATTTTCTTGATATATATGACCTTATCGCCGGAGCCGCCGTTGACTTCGCCCCTCGCCCGTACTAAGATGGGCGCCGGCCGGATCGCCCGCCACCCGGGCCCGATTCCAGGACGGCGACAGCGCAGATGCACATCCTGCAGGTTCACAACAGGCACATCCACGCCGGCGGCGAGGACGTCACCGTCGAGACGGAACGGGAGTTGCTGGCCCGGATGGGCCACACGGTCAGCCAGTGGATCGTCGACAACTCCATCCTCAACACAGCCGGCTCCTGGCGGAAATCCGTCCTGGCGCTGCAGTCGCTGTGGTCGGTCCCGGTGTACCGGCAGGCGAAGGGGTTGATCCGCCGACTGCGGCCGGATGTGGTGCACGTCCACAACACCATCCCGCTCATCAGCCCGTCCATCTACCCGGCGGCGCACCGCTGCGGCTGTCCGGTGGTGCAGACCCTGAACAATTACCGGCTGATCTGCCCCGCCTCCCCCCTGTACCGCGACGGACGGCTCTGCGAAGCGTGCGTGGGCCGGATGTTCCCCTTTCCGGCAATCCGCCATGCCTGCTACCGCCGGCAGCGCCTGCCGTCGGCCTTCGCCGCCGCCACCCTGTGCCTGAACCGGCTGCTGGGGACGTATGCCCGGCACATCGACCGCTTCATCGCGCCGAGTCACTGCACGCGGCAGAAGTTCGTCGAGGCCGGAGTGGCGCCGGAGCGGATCGCCGTCAAGCCGCACTTCGTCCTACCGGATTTCACCCCCGGCGCCCACGCCGGTGATTTCGCCCTGTACGCCGGCCGGCTGGTGGAGCACAAGGGCTTCCGCACGCTGCTCGAGGCCTGGCGCCGGCTGTCGCCGCCCATCCCCCTGAAGGTCGTGGGCAACGGCCCGCTGGAGCATCTGCTGCGCGACGACCCGCCGGCCGGGGTGGCGTACGGCGGGGTGGTGGACCAGGCCGCCGTCGCGCGCCTCATGCGCGACGCGCGGGTGTTCCTGTTCCCGTCGGAATGGTACGAGCCGTTCGGCTACACCATCGTGGAGGCGTTCGCCTCCGGCCTGCCGGTGATCGGCGCCCGCCTGGGCAACATCCCGGAGATGGTCCGGGAAGGCGCCTCGGGCTGGCTCCACGAGGCCGGCGACGCCGGCGACCTGGCCCGGATCGTCCGCGCGGTGTGGGCGGATGAAGCCGAGCTCCGGCGCCGGGGGGAACTGGCCCGCCGGCAATACGAGGCCGAATACCGCCCGGAGGAGAACTACCCGCAGCTCATGGCCATCTACGAACAGGCCATCCGGGCGTTTCAGGAAGCCAAAAGAAAACCGCCGGGCAGAGCGTAGCCCCACCCGGCGGTTACCGTCAGGTCTGAAATCAATCAGCGACAGAGCGGCAGATCGTTGGCCAGGCCGTACCACTTGGAGCTGGCCACCGTCCAGTCCGCCCCGCTCCACTGCAGGAAGAACCACTTGGCGCTGGTACCCGTCTTGCGGAACAGGCCCAGGTCCACCTGGCCGTCGCCGTTCCGGTCGCAGGGCACCGGGATGTCGGTGCTCAGGCCGTACCACTTGGTGTCGATGGCCTGGGTGGTGGTATCCATGACGAACCATTTGCCGTATGTGCCGCCCGGATCGGCGGCCCGCCGGTACAGGATTAAATCATCCTGTCCGTCGTTGTCGTAATCGTCCACCATCGGCACGTCGGTGGCGAGCCCGAAGTAGCGGGACAGCTGTCCGCCGCCCGAGAGGATGCCCAGCCAGCGGCCGATGGACGGCCGGTACACGGTGATGTCCGTCTTCGTGTCGCCGTCGAAACGGCCCGGCACCGGGATGTCCCCGTCGATGCCGAAGTAAACCGAATAGGTGCCGCCCGCGTTGTACCGGATCAGCCACTGGTGCGTGGCGGGACGGTAGAGGGCGAAATCCGTGAACCCGTCGCCGTCGTAGTCCCCCGGCACGGGGATGTCGCTGGCACCGCCGTAGTAGACGTTTTGCTGGGCCCCCGTCGAGGAGAGGCGCACTTCCCACTTGCCGTTGGCCGGCTTGTAAACGGCGACGTCGGTGATCCCGTCACCGTCGTAATCGCCGGGCGCCGGGTAGTCCGACTCGCCGCCGAGGGCGTAGGTCCCCACGCCGTCGATGTACCAGGTCCCGTTGGCGGGTCGGTAGACGGCAATTTCCGAGGTGCCGTTGGCCGGCGTGCTGTAGTCGCCGGAGTGAAGGATGATCTTGCCGTACGGGCTGACGGTGGCATCGGTTGCGTTGGTGGTGATGGCCTCCGGCCCGCCGCTGGAGGATGTCCATTTCGAGGCGAGTGACATCTGGTTGTGGGAAGGCAGTCCGGCCGGGTTCAAATCAAACGGTATGTCTCCGACCGCCAGGAGGCGGCCCGTGAACAGGCCGGCCCAGTAAGTCGGGCCCACAGAATCGGCGCTGGTGGCGCCGACCAGCGAGAACCAGCCGTTGGTGGCGGCGACCGCCGGATCGGTGTGCACGAACACCATGGTCGGGGGGTTGCCGCCGTCGTCGCCGGGCAGCTCGCCGGCGATGGCGCCGTAATAGACGAACCGGCCGGGATCATATCCCACCGGCAGGGCGAAGCCGCCGAGCCCCACCGTCTCGTTGCCGCTGACGGCGTCGAGGCTGACGGCGATGCCGATGGTCATGGGCATGCCGTAGAGGCAGAGAAGCGGAACATCCATGCTCGCCACGGCGGTGCCCGAGATGCCCCCCTGGGCCGCCGCGGCGCCGGCCAGTCCCACCACCACAGCCAATACAAGGAGTTGTTTCATCGTTACACCCTCTCTCGGTTTGTCACGCTCTTCTCCGGAATATCTTATAATTTACCAGAAAAGCAGGGATAAATAAAACTGAAAGTTACTGCGCCCGGCGATGGGTCCCATCCATTCTGTCGCCCGGCCAACCCACCGCCGCGCCGGTCCGGGTCGCCCGGTGAGCGGAAACGCGGAATCCGCCCGCAGCGGCCGGAAAATCTTGTCTTCACTCCACCGTCCGGGCCAGGCGGAAGCCCAGGTTGTAGCTGCGGTAGCCGGGGGTGCGCTTGGACCGATAGGCCGACCGGCAGCCCCAGGTGAGGCCGTTCCAGGCGCTGCCGCGGTTCACCCGGGAGGAGCCCGATCCCGCTCCCGGATGGTCGGTTGCGCTCCCCGTCGGGTATGTGTCATGCCAATCCCAGCACCACTCAAACACGTTGCCGTGGGTGTCATACAGGCCCCACGGGTTGGACAGTTTCGTCGCCACTTCCACCGTGGAGCCAGGCTCGTTGGCGCAGAACACCGCCACGGACTCCAGATTCGGGAACAATCCAGACGTACAGGAACTACAGTTTCCGCTGTTGTAATTCGGCTCCGCGATCCAGAACGGCGTCGTCGTCCCCGCCCGGCAGCAGTACTCCCATTCGCCCTCAGTTAACAGCCGGTAGCCGGTGGCGTCGAAGTCGCAGTGGTAATCGCCCGCCGTGTAATTGGTGGCGTCGATGGGCGTGGTGAAGCCCGCGTCGGTGTAGTAGCACCGCGTCAGGCCCTGCTGGAGCGAGAGCAGATTGGCGAACAGCACCGCCTCGTACCAGGTGTTGTTCTGAACAGGGTTGCTCATCCCGGCCCCGTACGTGGTATCCGTCGGATCGGCCGGCAGCGTCGGCTGCGCCGCCCGCAGGTCCGCCCACATCTGCCGCGTCACCTCCGTCTCCATCACCGCCAGGTTCCGGGTCAGGGTGTGGCTGAACTGGGTCTCATCGGATTGGCGGCACGGCTCATCCGCGGGCGAGCCCTGGGTGAACGTCCCCGCGGGCACGAAGCGCAGCACGCCCGCGATCCGGTCCACCTGGTAAAAGTCACCCGCCGCGTACAGCGTCGCCAGGTTGCCCGCCTGGAGGTTGACCAGCAACACCGCGTCCACGGCGTCCACCACCCCGTCTTCGTTCAGGTCGCCCTTGACCGGCGCGATCTCCTCACCGAACACGCATGGCAAACCCGCGATGATCAAACAGAGAACGAACGCTCTCATACACCCTCCTGCTCCATCTATTTTTATGGATTATTCTACTTTTATGGATTATTTTTGCATGATACCAGAAAAAAGGAAATACTTCTAACTGAGAATATCCACGCCCGGCGATGGGTCCCATCCATTCTGTCGCCCGGCCAACCCGCCGCCGCGCCG
>CALAMB010000072.1 GCA_937925645.1 uncultured Acidobacteriota bacterium | reverse complement strand
ATCGCCGCCCAGCTCAAGCCCCTGCCCGGCGAGATCCCTGTTCTGGAAGGCATCGACATCCACGGCGAGGTCATCCCGTGCGCGGGCCCGATCGGCGGCGACCACATCATCTACATCGACTTCAAGAAGCGCTTCGACCTGGCCGCCCGGATCCGCCGGGCGCAGGCGGCCCGGCGCGGGCGCGTGGCGCGGCGGCTGGAGGAAAACTGCCACCAGGCGGGCATTCTGCTCGCCGACGTCGCCGGCCACCGGATCACCGACGCGCTCCTCACCGCCATGCTCCACCAGGCGTTCCTGTTGGGCGTGCAGTACGAGCTCGAGATATGCGGCATCATCACGGTGCGCCTGTTTGAATTCATCAACAAGCGGTTTTACCAGTCATCGGCCGTGGGCAAGTTCCTCACGATGATCTACGGGGAGATCCACGAGCAGGGCCGGTTCCGGTTCATCTCCGCGGCGCACCCGCCGCCGAAGATCTTCAGCTTCGAGTTCGACCGCTTCGTCGAGATCGCCGAGGACCGCCTGGTCAGCTTCCCGCCCATCGGGACCGTCCCGATGAAGGATGACGTGGATGTCCGTCGCCACTCCAGCCTGCTGGGGCACAAGGACCAGTACACCGTGAACGAGATCAGCCTCATGGGACACCAGGACATTCTGCTCCTGTACTCCGACGGCCTGTCCGAACATGAGAACGCCGCCGGCGAACCGTATTTCCCGGGCTGCCTGGAGGCGCGGCTTCGCGAGGTGAAGCACCGTTCGGCGCGGGAGATCTGCGCCGCCCTCCGTGAGCACCTGCTGGCGTTCGGCCGGCCGGCCGACGACGTCAGTTTCATCATCATCAAACGGCAGTGACCGCCGGCGCCGCCGGACCGTCGGATTGTGAACGCCATGCCTCAGGACACGCCCGCCGAACCGCGAACTGTCGAACGTCTGCGGCGATTGGACACCGACGAGGCGCTGCGCCGTCGGCTGTTGCCGCTCTGCCGCCTGGCGCCCGGCGGCGTCTGGGAGGACCCGGTGCGCGGCCATCGCGTCGGCGTGCTAGACGCCACGTGCGGCGCCGACACGGCCCGGATCATGGGGGACGAGCGCGCCGGTCTGATCATCGCCGATCCGCCGTACAACCTGAAGCTCGGCGGACGCCGCAGCGGGACGCTGGGCAAGCGGTCGCTGGCCGCCTACCTTGAGTTCAGCCGGCGGTGGGTGGAGCAGGCGGCCGCCGCCGCGGCGGACGACGCGCATCTGTACGCCTGGCTGGGCGCCGACTGGCGCGACGGCTTTCAGCCGCTGCCCGACTTCATGCTCCTGATGCGGGAGCAGCCCGGGTTCACTCCCCGCAATTTCATCACACTGCGCAACCAGCGCGGCTACGGCACCCGCGCCAACTGGATGTGGGTGCGGCAGGAACTGCTCCACTACGTCCGCGGCCGGCCGTTCTTCCGGGTGGTCTACACGGACATTCCGAAAACGCTCGGCGGGTATTACAAGGACATCGGCGGCCGGCGCACTCACAACCTGGAACGCGGGCTGGCGCCGACGCTCCGGGCGGGCAACGTCTGGGTGGACATCCAACAGGTCTTCTACCGGCTGGAGGAGAACGTGCCCGGCTGTTACGCCCAGAAGCCGCTCAAGGCGATCCGCCGGATCATCGAGTCGAGCAGCCGGCCCGGCGACCGGGTGGTCGACGGGTTCGCCCACGCGGGCACCACGCTGCTGGCCGGCGAGCTGACGGGCCGGCGCGTGTACACCTTCGACGTGGATCCGATCTTCGCCGAGATCACCATCCGCCGGCTGGAGCGGTTCCGCCAAACGGGCAAGACCGGCTGGCAGTGGCACAGCCCGTTTCCGGAAATCGCGTCGCCACGGCCGCCGGCCGCCCCAACCGTTTGAGCCGGACCGACCCCCGTGATAAGATGACGGTTCGGAGCCGCGAACCGGCGGCATCCGGCAATTCCGTCGGGAGGATGCCTTGGTGCGACAAGCAAATTTTGCCCTGCTGATCCTGATGATTGTGATCCTGATACCGGCCGGCTTTGCCGGCGCCGGGGAGCCGGCGCCGGAGCGCCCGCTGTCGCGCGACGAGATGCGGGCGGTTATCCAGTTTCTGTCATCCGACCTGCTGGAAGGCCGGGCGCCCGGCACGCGCGGCGGCGAGCTGGCGGAGGCGTACCTCGAGAGTCTGTTCCAGTTGCTGGGCCTGCAACCCGGCCAGGGGTCCGGGTACCGCCAGCCCTTCGTGTTGAAGGGATTCGAGACCCACGACCCCGCGGCCCGGTGCGGCGGCGTCCCCCTGGAACCCGGCCGAGATTTCATGCTGGCATATTTGCGCGACGAGGCGCAGTTCCGGTTCGATGCCGAGGCGGTCTTTGTCGGGTTCGGCATCCACGCGCCCGCTTACGAGTGGGATGACTTCAAAGACGCCGATGTCCGGGGCAAGCTGGTCTTCGTCCGTGTCAACGATCCCGGCCTGTTCGATCCCGCCCGGTTCAACGGACGGCGGATGACCTATTTCGGCCGCTGGCGCTACAAGGTTGAGGAGGCGGCCCGGCGCGGCGCCGCCGGCATCGTGTTGATCCACACCGACGCGACGGCCGGTTACGGCTGGGACGTGGTGCGCCACTCCTGGAGCGGCGAGGAGTTCTGCCTGCCGGCTGATCTGGACAACAACCTGCGCCTGCGGGGCTGGATCACCGAGGCGGCGCTGCGGCAGGCGCTGAACCGCGAAGGCCTCGACCTCGACGCGCTCTACCGGCAGTCGCTGCGCCCGGACTTCCGGCCGGTGCCACTGCGCGGCCGGTTCACGCTCACCGGCCGGAACAGCTTTCGCCAGTTCCAGACCAGCAACATCATCGGCGAAATCCCCGGCCAGACCGGCCGGCGCATCGTAGTCAGCGCGCACATCGACCATCTCGGCATGGCCCGGACCGGAGACGGCGACCGCATCTTCAACGGCGCGGTGGACAACGGCTCGGCGGTCGCCACGATGGTGCTGGTGGCCAAGCGCCTGGCCGAGCGAAGCGAGCCGCTTCGCCACACGATCACATTCCTGGCCTGCCAGGCGGAAGAGGCGGGCCTGCTGGGCACGCGCTACTACGTCGACCACGCCGACGCCGCCGCCATCGTCGCCAACCTGAACCTGGAGTCGGTGCCAGTGCGCGAGGCGGCCCGCGATTTCCACGGCATCGGCGCCGAGCACTCCACCCTGGGCGAGTTGCTGCGCGACGTGCTGGCGACGGAGGGACTGGCCATGACGCGCTCCTTCCTGGAGGAGCAGGGATTCTATTTCCGCTCCGACCAGTTCTCATTCGCGCTGCGGGGCATCCCGGCCGTCATGCTGATGCCCGGCACCGACTATCCGTCGGGCGTCAATCACCAGGCGGATTACTTCCGGCTCCGCTACCACACGGTCGACGACGAGTTCCGGCCGGAGTGGGAACTGGACGGCGTGCGGCAGGCGGTGCAGGTGACCGTGCGGATGATCGAGGCGATCGACCGCGCGGCGGAGCCACCGGCCATGAAACCGGTCAAGGTGTTTCCGATCACGCCGCGAACTCAACGCAACGATTAGACAACTCGCGCCTGGTGCGCGCCACCATGGATTCGGTGGGCATCAATCGCCGCGCGTTCCGCCGCGGCGACTTTTTCCTGTTGCCGTTCAGCGGAGTGATGTACAATCAGGTCTGTTGAACAAGGAGGACGCAAGGAATCGTTTCCGTCATCATCATGAGCGCCGACGCCTCACACCTTCAGCCTGCCCGGATGCCGTCCCGATTTTCCGGTCACCTGTATCCCGTTCGCCGATCACCTGAAGCCGCCGCGACCGTCCAGTCGTCCTGCCTGGGCGGGGAGGCGAGAACCGCATGAAGGCCATCCTGGTGATCGCCACCGACGCAGAGGCCTGCAAAACCATCACCGAGTGTCTGCGGGCGGAATACAAGGTGGAAGTCCATCCGAACAAGGAAGCCTGCCTCGATGCCCAGCGCCGGAAGCGGTACGAGTTCATCCTCATCGACCTTCTCCTGCTGCGGGACGGTCGGCCG
>CALAMB010000071.1 GCA_937925645.1 uncultured Acidobacteriota bacterium | reverse complement strand
GCGCGACGTTCACTTACTATCTGAAGGAAGCCCCCAAGACCCGCCGCCAGATCCGCCAGGAAAAGGATGCGGAACTCTTCAAGGAGGGGAAACCTATCCCGCAGCCAAGCGTCGACGAGTTGCGCGCCGAGGAGCGCGAGGAGAAGCCGCACCTGCTCTTCACCATCGCCGACGCGTCGGGCCAGGTGGTGCGCACCGTCGCCGCCCGGGCCGGCAAGGGCTTCAACCGCGTGACCTGGGACCTGCGCTACGCCCCCACCACCCCCGTCCAGCTCAAGAACAACACGTTCGATCCGCTGGCGGAATCCCGGGGTGGCGTGCTGGCCATGCCCGGCTCGTACACCGTCAGCATGGCCCTGGTCTCCGACGGCCAAACCAAGCCGCTGGCCGGACCGGTGCCGTTCGAGACCGTCGCCCTGGCCAACGCCACCCTGCCGGCGCCCGACCGGGCCGAACTGGTGGCATTTCAGAAGCAGGCGGCCGAGCTGGCCCGGACCATGATGGGATCCGAGCGACTGGCCGATGAGATGTTCAAGCGGCTGGCGCACATCCGCCAGGCGCTGGCCGCCACGCCCGGCGCCCCGCCGGCGCTGTCAGAACAGGCGCGGAAGCTGGCGCTGGAGCTGGATCAGGTGCTGTTCTCCTTCCGCGGCCAGGAAGCCAAGGCGAGCGCCGAGGAGATCCCGCCGGCGGCGGTGCCCCTCAACGACCGCCTGTCGGCGATCACCTACTCCATGTGGCGCTCCACTTCCAAACCCACCGGGACGGCCCGCACGGCCTACGAGATCCTCCAGCAGGAATTCCCGCCCATGCTCCAGACCATCACCCGAATCCACGGAACCGATCTGCCGCAACTGGAGCGGGAGATCGAAGCCGCCGGCGCCCCCTGGACCCCGGGCCGGCTGCCGGTGCTCAAGTAATCGTCACTGTTTACCCAACCGTCAACGGGCGGAGCCGCCGGCTCCGCCCGTTTTTTGTTTCTTTCCCCGGAGGCAAAAACCATTGCGCCATACCGGGATCTCGTCTAAGGTATGGCTTTTGGCGAGTAACCTTCCGCCGAAACATGTCGTATGATCATCGCGTCCCGCATCCATCGTTTTCATCGGTGCGCCAAGCGCATCGACCCGGACATGGAAATCCAACGGATCAAGGGTGAGCCATGAAGACCACTGTTTGCCTGGTCATGACGTTGTGTGCGCTGATCGGCTGTTCTCAGACACTGGCCGCCATTCCGCCGGAAACGGCCGCAAAGCAGGAGGCGCCGGTTCGGATTGCCGTCGACCATTGGCTGCTGCTGGGTCCGGCTGCCGCGCCGCTGCCGGTGTTCCACGATGAAGCCGTCGGCGGCGTCAAGCCGGAAGACCTGCTCAAGTCCCCGGACTTCGACCGGCTGCCGACCGACCCCGTCGAGGGTCTGGCCGTCACGTGTCCCGGCGGCGCGCCCCTTGCCTGGCAAAGCGTCGCGGCCACCGCGCCGGGCCGGGTGATCCTGTCCAGACCCGATCTTCCGGCGGCGGCACCGGCCGTGGCGTGGCTGGCCGCCTACATCAACGTCTCGCGCTGGGTGGAAATGGAAATCAGCGTGACCGGCACGCACTCCCGCCGCTTCTGGCTCGACGGCGAACCCATGGCGTCCGGGACCAAGCCGTCCGACGACGACGCGGGCAAGGTGGCCGCAACGGCCAAGCTGACCCCGGGCCGGCATCTGCTCCTGGTCAAGACAGTCCTGGATCCGCATATCGCCACGGAGTGGAGCGTGGGGGCCGCGTGCACCGTCCCTGCGGCGATGGCGCCGGCCGTCCACGCCACCACCGACCCGGTCCGAGCCGTGAGCATCGACGACATCCTCGGCTGGCCGGTCATCCAGTCCATGGCCGTTTCGCCGTACGGCGCGCACGTGGCGCTGGGCTTGCGCCGTCGCCCCCCCGGCGCGTCATCCGACGAGTCGTGGCTGGAGGTGCGCCGCATCTTCGACGGCCAACTGGAACTCACCTGGCGCGGCGGTCTGGACATCGGCCAGGTGCAATGGGCGCCGGTGGGCCGGAAGCTGTCGTACGTGAGCACGGAACGCGACAAGGACAAGAGCCTGGCCACCGTCTGGCTTCTGGACCTGGACACCCAGGCGGCCACGCCGGTCCTGAGCCGGCTGGAACACCTGGGCGCCTACCGCTGGCTCCCCGACGGCACCGGCATCGTGTTCAGCGTCGAGCAGGAAGCCGAGAAGGGCAAGACCGGCATCAAGCGGGTGGAAGGGCTGATGGACCGCTGGTCCTACTACCGCGACAAGAGCGCGCTGTACCTGGCCGGCGTGCCCGGCGGGATGATTCGGCGGCTCACCGCCGGCGGCCTGACCGCCTCTCTCGACGATATTTCTCCGGACGGCCGGCGGCTGCTGTTCACCCGGACCGTGGAAGACGTGAGTCGGCGGCCGTACTCCCGAACCGAGCTGTGGGAGCTGGAGCTGGCCACATCCGCCGCCCGCAAGCTGCGGGATTTCGGCTGGCTGAGCGCAGTGTGCTACGCCCCGCACGGACGGCGCCTGCTGGTCCATGCCGGACCGACCGCCTTCGGTGAGGCGGGAGTGAACGTGCCGGGGGGTGTCATCCCCAACGAGAGCGACGGCGAGCTCTACATCTGGGATCCGGCCGCCGATACCGTGACGCCCATCACCCGCGAGTTCCATCCGTCGGTGACCGGCGCCGCCTGGAACCACGTCGACGGCCACATCTACCTGAGCGCCGAAGACGGCACCCGGGTGCGGCTGTACCGCTTCGACGAAAAGCTGCCGGGTTTCACGCCCATCGCCCTGCCGGTGGATGTGGCCGAGCGCTTCGTTCTGGCCGATTGGGCATTAGCCGGCGTGGCCACGGGCACATCGCCATGGCAGCCGCAGACACTCGTCGCCCTGGACCTGGAGAAGGCCGCCGCCCGGCCCCTCGTATGCCCGGCACAGGCGGAGTTGGCCCGCGTCAGGACTGGCCATGTGGAAGACTGGTCCTTCGAGATGTCTCCGGGCCGGACCATCGACGGCTACATCGTCTTCCCGCCCGACTTCGATCCGGCGAAGACATACCCGGTGATCGTGAACTACTATGGCGGCACCAGCACCGTCAACCGGGCGTTCGGCACCCGCTACCCGAAGGAGTGGTGGGCCAGCCTCGGCTACCTGGTGTACGTCCCGCAACCGTCGGGCGCCACCGGCTACGGCCAGGAGTTCTCCGCCCGGCACGTGAACGACTGGGGCCTGACCTCGGCGCAGGAGATCATCGAGGGAACCCGCCAGTTCCTGGCGGCGCATCCGTACGCCGATCCCAAGCGGGTGGGCTGCATCGGCGCCTCGTACGGCGGGTTCATGACCATGCGCCTCCTCACCCTGACGGACCAGTACGCGGCGGCGGTCTCCCACGCCGGCATCTCGCAACTGGCCTCGTACTGGGGCGAGGGCTACTGGGGCTATTCCTACAGCGCCCTGGCCACGGCCGATTCCTTCCCCTGGAACCGGCGGGACATCTACGTGGAGCAGAGCCCCCTGTACCACGCCGACAAGGTCAGGACCCCGCTGCTGCTCACCCACGGCTCCGCCGACACCAATGTGCCGGTCGGCGAAAGCGACGCCTTCTTCATCGCCCTGCGGCTGTTGGGGACTCCCGTGGAGTACCTGCAGGTCGAAGGGCTGGATCACCTGATCATGGAACACGACAAGCGCCGGCGCTGGTCGGAATCGATCATGGCGTGGTATGACCGCTGGCTCAAGGGCGAGCCGGAGTGGTGGAACGCGCTCTATCCCCCGCTCAAGTGATGGGGCGCCCGGACGCCGCAGTCGGCCGGAAGCCGGCCGCCGTCAGGTGCGCAGGTAGGACGCGCCGTTGATGTCGATGATGCCGCCGGTGAGAAACTCGGCGCCGGGCGTGGCCAGGAAGAGCACGGTCCGGGCCACCTCCTCGGGACGGGCCACGCGGTTGAGCGGGCTCTGGCCGCGGATCGCGTCGCCGCCCGGACCGGCCAGGTAGTCGGCGCCCATGTCCGTCTCCACCCAGCCGGG
>CALAMB010000070.1 GCA_937925645.1 uncultured Acidobacteriota bacterium | reverse complement strand
GGTTGTCAACCAATTTCGGCTCGAACAGTCAAAGGGTGAATCGGTGAATCGGTGAGTCGGTGAGTCGGTGAATCGGTGAATCGGTGAGTCGGTGAATTGGCTGTGAGGTAGATTCATCAATTATGAGAAGACCGATCTCCGATGTCCTATGTCCGAAGTCCGAAGTCCGAAGTCCGATGTCCGATGTCCGATGTCCGTCAAAAAAACGGCCGCCCCGCGAGCGGGGCGGCCGGGGTGAAGCAGCGGGGCCGCGGCGGGCTACATGTGCTTCGAGGCCACCGCCGTGATGGAGGTCAGGTTGACGATCTCATCCACGGTCACGTTGTGGTGCATCACGTTGACTGGCTTGCGCATGCCCAGCAGGATCGGACCGATGGCGTCGGCCTTGCCCAGGTGCTGGACCAGCTTGTAGGCGGTGTTGGCGCTGAACAGCTCGGGGAAAATAAGCACGGTGGCATCGCCCTGGATCTTGGAATGGGGGAAGTTCTGCTGGGCCAGCTCGGCCACCAGCGCGGTGTCGGCCTGCATCTCGCCGTCGATGATCAGGTCGGGCCGCGCCTGGCGGGCCAGCTCCACGGCTTTCTGGATCCGCTGGATGTCGGCGTTGACCACGGAGCCGAAGTTGGAGTAGGACATGAAGGCCACCCTCGGCTCGATTTCGAAGTAGCGGGCGGCGTCGGCGCTCATGACCGCGATCTCGGCTAGCTCCTCGGCGGTTGGATTGAGGTTGACGGTGGTGTCGGCCAGGAACAGGATCCGATCCTTGAGAATCATCATGTAGAGGCCGGCCACGCGCTTGGCGCCGGGCTTGAGGCCGATGATCTGCAGCGCCGGCCGGATGGTCTCGGGGTAGGAACAGGTCACGCCGGAGACCAGGCCGTCGGCCAGGCCCTGGTCCAGCAGCATGCAGCCGAAATAGACCGGGTCCTGCATGAGCTTGCGGGCGGTGCGGGGGGTCATCCCCTTGTAGCGGCGCCGTTCGGCCAGCAGCTCAGCGAACGACTCCGCCCGGTCGGACTTCCGGGGATCGATGACCTCGTAATCGTGGAGATCCAGGCCCAGCTGGGTGATCTTGTTCTGGATGACCTCCTGATTGCCCAGCAGCACCGGGGTGGCGATGCTTTCGTCCACGATGATCTGGGCGGCGCGCAGGATCTTGTCCTCCTCGCCCTCGGGGAAGACGATCCGCTGCCGCTTCTCCTTGGCCTTGTTGATGACCACGCGCATGACCTTCTTCGAGAAGCCCAGCATCATCTCGAGCTGCTCGCGGTACTTCTCGATGTCATCGTACGGCTTGGTGGCCACGCCCGTGTCGATGGCCGCCTGGGCCACGGCGGGCGCCTCATAGAGCAGCACGCGCGGGTCGAACGGCTTCGGGATGATGTACTCGCGGCCGAACGTGAGCTTGATGCCGCCGTAGGCCTTGATGACCGAGTCGGGCACGTCCTCCTTGGCCAGCTTGGCCAGAGCGTGCGAGGCGGCGATCTTCATCTCGTTGTTGATCTTGGTGGCCCGCACGTCGAGGGCGCCGCGGAAGATGAACGGGAAGCCCAGCACGTTGTTCACCTGGTTCGGGTAGTCGGAGCGGCCGGTGGCCATGATCACGTCGGGGCGGGCGTCCTTGGCGTCCGGATAGGTGATTTCCGGGTCGGGGTTGGCCATGGCGAAGATGATGGGGTTCTTGGCCATGGACTGGACCATCTTCTTGGAAACCATGTCCTTCGTCGACAGGCCGAAGAAGACGTCGGCGCCCTCCATGACCTCGGCCAGCGTGCGGGCGGTGGTCGTCGAGGCGTACATCTCCTTGTACGGATTCATGCCTTCCTTGCGGCCCTTGTAGATGACGCCTTTCGTGTCCAGCATGACGATGTTTTCCCGCACGACTCCCAAGTCGCAGAACATGTTGGCGCAGGCGATGCCGGCGGCGCCGGCGCCGCAGACGACCAGGCGCACCTTGCTGATGTCCTTCTCGACGATCTCCAGCGCGTTGATGAGCGCGGCGCCGCCGATGATGGCGGTGCCGTGCTGGTCGTCATGGAAGACGGGGATGTTCATGGTCCGCTTGAGCTCCTCCTCGATGAGGAAGCACTCGGGCGCCTTGATGTCCTCCAGGTTGATGCCGCCGAAGGTGGGCTCCATGAGCTGGACGGCGCGGATCACCTCCTGCGGGTCGTGGGTGTCCAGCTCGATGTCGAACACGTCGATATTGGCGAACCGTTTGAACAGGACGCCCTTCCCCTCCATGACCGGCTTGCCGGCCAGCGCGCCGATGTCGCCCAGGCCCAGCACCGCCGTGCCGTTGGAGACCACCGCCACCAGGTTGCCCCGGCTGGTGTACTTGAAGACGTCCTCGGGGTTTTTCTCGATGTGCAGGCAGGGGATCGCGACGCCGGGGGTGTACGCCAGCGACAGGTCCCGCTGGGTCAGACAGGGTTTGGAGGAGACCACCTCGATCTTGCCCGGCTGCCCGAGTGAATGGTAATCCAGTGCTTCCTGCTCACGGATCTTGGCGCACATAATGCCTCCTTGCGTGGCTCTACGAATAGTTCAGAAATACATGAAGACTAAACGCATTCTATCGAAACCGGAGCGGGTTTGGAAGCAGTATTTGAACCGGACCTGACGGCGGCCGGCGCCGAACGCCGCACCGGGAGTTCGGCGCCTCCTGACAGTCGCCGGTTGTGGTACAATACCCCCGTTTTTGTCCACCATCGGTCTTGAAAACCTTGCCGGATTGGAGGCGCCATGACGCACCGCGCGGCACGATTCCTGTGGGTATGCGCCCTGACCGCCGGATGCCTGCTGGCCCTGACGGCCGCCGTCACGGCCCAGACCTCCCGCCCGGCCGACGCAAAACAAGCCGTCGAAGCGGCGTTCGCCCAGGCGAAGGCTGACGACGTGGCCATCCTGGCACCGAAGAAATTCGCCTCCGCCAACAGGCTGTTCAGCGAATACCAGAAGGCGGCGAAGAAGGGCGACAAGCCGGACAAGCTCCGCCGGAAAGCCGACCAGGCGATGGCCGCCCTGAAGGCGGCGGACGACGCCGCCGGGTTGACCCGCGCCGCGCTCAAGGACACGCTGACCGTCCGCCGGGAAGCGCTTGCGTTCGGGGGAAAAATATTCAAGCAGACGGCGTTCAAGGACGCGGAAAAATCCTTCTCCGAAGCTTGCCTGAAATGCGAGAAAGACGAGGTCAAGGAGGCGCGGGCGAAAGCCAAGCACGCCGAGAAGGAGTATCGAAAGGTCACGGTGGAGTTGCTCCAGGACGTGGTTCTGAAGGACGCCAAGAAACGCCTCGGCAACGTGAAGGGCGGGCTGGTCAAGGAGACATATCAGGCGGCGGAGCAGCAGCTCGAGGGAGCGGAAAACAACATCGATTCGGCCGGGAAGACGCCATTCAGCGTTGCGGAGCTGACCACCGAAACCTTCAACCGGATCCAGCGGGCTTACGAACTCGCCGGCTTGGACAAGTAATTTGGGTTGTGTTCGCCGGCCGGCAGTCTTCCACACCCCGGCCGGCGAGCCACTGGTTTCAATGGGAGGCGCCGCCGTTCCCGGCGGAAAGCGCCGTTAATCCGGGGATCTCGCCCTCCCGCCCCATTCTCCGCAGAAGATCCGACAACCGCTCCAGCGACTCGGCCACCAGCGGGTTGTCCCCGCCGAACGCCTTGTCCCGGATCGCCAGGCTCCGCCGGAACAACGGCTCGGCGTCGGCGAATCGCTCCTGCGCCAGGTGCAGTTCCGCCAGGCCGGACAGGCTCCAGGCCAGGGCCGGGTGATCGGCGCCCAGCGCTTCCTCGTCCAGTTGCAGGGCGCGGCGCAGACACCGCTCGCTCTCGTCGAAGCGGCCCAGCATCCGGCACAGGTCACCCAACTGGGTCAGGTTGGCCGTCAGGCGGTGGTTGTCGGCGCCGAGCGCGGCCTCCTCGATCTGCAGGGAGCGCCGGAGGCAGGCCTCGGCTCCGGCCAGATCGCCCCGCGCCTTGAGGATCCCGCCCAGGTTCGTCAGTGTCTTGGCCAGGAGCACGGGGTCCGCTTCCGGCAATCCTTCGAAAATGGCCAGGCCGCGGCGGACCACCTGTTCAGCCGCATCAAGTCGCCCCAGATTAACGTGGAGCGCCGCCAGGGTGTTCAACCCGCGGGCCACCGCGGGGTGCGCCGGGCCGTGGGCCCGCTCCATGATCGCCAGCGCCCGCTCCATGAGCGGCTCGGCGTCGCTGTAGCGGCCCTGGTTGCGGTGGAGTTTGGCCAAACTGATCAGCGCCTCCGCCACGGCCGAGTGGTCGGGCCCGAGCAGGCGCTCCCGCAGCGCCAACAACTGCCCCTGGATCTGGGCGGCCTCGGCGAAGCGGGCCCGGCGGCGCAGGTAATCGCCCGCATCAAGGAGCAGGAAACCGGCCTCGGGGAAATCGAGGCGCCATTTCTCGATCAGGCCGGCGACGACCTGGGCGTGGGGCAGCAGCCGGTCGCAGGCGGGCCAGTGGTCGGGCTCCGGCGGGGGGAAGGTCCGTTTGAGCGCGCGCACCACCCGCTCCACCCAGATGCGCTGTTCCTCGCCGGGCATGCTGTCCAGCAGAACGGCCTGCATGATGGGGTGAATGCTGTAGGTGCGTCCGGCCACGTTCCGGCGGACGAGCGAGTAGCGGTGCAACGGCTCCAGCGCCTCGTCCAACAGCAGGGGATCCTCCATGACGCCGGCCAGCGCCGCCGCGAGGGTGGGTCCCAAATCCGGCGCGCCGCGGGCGATAAGCTCCAATGGGATGGCATCGGGGAAGAGGAAGGCGGAGAAACGCAGCAACTCGGCCGACGGCGGGCTCTGCGACACCTCGCGGAAGTTCAGCGCCCAGGTGGTGGCCACCGACTCCGGATACTCTCCGGCCACCGGCGCCGCGGTGAGCACGGCCAGGCGGCGGCTTCGATAGCCGCGCAGGTAATCGACGAATCGCGTCTGGTTGGCGGTGATGTAGGCGGCCGCCTGCTCCAGCGCCAGGGGCAGGTACCCCAGCTCGCGGCCCAGCTCTTCGACGGCCTGGTCTTCGCGGGGGTCGCCGGCGATGCGGGCGGTTCGCCGCCGCAGAAACGCCGTCGCCTCGTCGGGAGTCATCTGTTCCACGGCAATGGGCTGGGGAATGCCCAGCGACTGCAGCGACGGGTTTCGCGACGTGGCCAGAACGTGGCCCTCGCGGTTGCGTGGCCGGTAGTCCCGGAGCAGCTCCGGCCGGTCGGCGTGGTCGAACACCAGCAGCCAGCCGCGATGCCCGTCGAGCCAGCGCCGCACCGCCGCAACGGTTCGTCCGTGGTCGGAATCATGCGCCTCGGACAGGTTCAGGAGCCGGCCGATCTCCACGAAGCCGGCGATCAGGTCCGGCTCGGCCGCCGCGCGGGTCCAAAACACCTGTTGGTAATGGTCCCGGTAGCGGGTGGCATACTCCACGGCGATCTGGGTCTTGCCGATCCCGCCCAGTCCCGTCAGGGCGGCGCGGCCCGTCGCCAGCATGTCCTGACGCAGGGAGGCGAGCAGGTCTTCCCGGCCGGCGAAAAAGGGATTCTGCTCCAGCGGCACGTTCCAGAGGCAGGCGGGCGCACCGGCCGACGGCCCGTTGTCATGGGTCATGTGCCCGGCGGTCCGGCGGGCCAGGGCCCCTTCGAGCTCATCGACCAGCTTCGCCCAAAGGGATTCCTGCTCAGCCTCTGACATCTGCAGCACCGGCCGGTTGACGGGGTGGACGGTCTGGATTTCCGCCAGCGCCGTGCCGGCCATCCGGCACGGCTTGAGCACCACCGCAAAGATGGGCAGGCCCCGGTCTTTCTCCGCGCGGATGAGCTCGGGCAGTTCCTCGGTGGTGATGAAATCCGAAGCCAGGAAATCGGCGCTCACCAGCAAGATCGCGGCATCGGCCGCCTGCAAGCCCCTCCGGATTTCATCCCGCCAGTAGTCGCCTGCCTGAATGCGGGTGTCGTCCCAGCGGTCCAGGGTGCCGGCCCGCTCCAGCGGCTTGAGATGAACCTGCAGCCGCTCGAGCCAGGCCCGGTCACGATGGCTGTAACTGATGAAAATGCGTGCGATGTCATCCTCCTCCCGCCCCGATGCGGCCCCGCTTTCGTTTTCAATGAAATGGTATATACCACCCGGAATCCGTGTGTCAACGCCATCGCTCCGGATCCGCCCGATATCTTCCCCGGGTTGAGATATTTTCCGCCCCCGCCAAACTACGCCCTGATTTTCCAAGGGGGACGCCGCCATGAACTGGCTCTACTACATCCCGCATGTCTGGGACTCGTCCGACGACCGGACCATCTGGGAGGATGTGTATATCCTCCCCCTTTTCCCCCGGAGCGGCGACGACGGCTCCTCCGTCTGGCTCACCGTCTACGCCCAGGGTGCCCGCCCCGACAGCCGCGACCGGCTGGAACTCGAGCACTACGCCAGATGCCGGCGCAAGCTCCATGGCCGGGACTACATGATCGACCGTCCCATCTGCAACATGTACGTGCGCACCCTCGATTTCAACCTGGCCGAACTCCTCTTCT
>CALAMB010000069.1 GCA_937925645.1 uncultured Acidobacteriota bacterium | reverse complement strand
TGCGGAATCCCGAAGTCCTGGCCGAGTTCGAACGCGGCGTTGCGTCAGGCGGGTACGCCGTGGGAAAACGCAATATGGCGGACTACTGGGCTGCCCGGCAGGATCGACCGGGAGCCGTTTCCGCACATGGCATCGCCCATATGTACTTGGAAGCCGGCGACTATGACCGGGCTTTGGATTTCTTCGAGAAGGCATGCGACGAGCGGGATCCCAACACACCTTATATCGGTTTGCCGACATACCACGATCCTTTGCACACCAACCCGCGATATCAGGCACTCCTGCGACGAATGAACCTGCCGACTGAAGAAACGAAATGATCGGCCAGACGATTGCCCATTATCGGATCATCGAGAGGCTCGGCGCGGGCGGGATGGGGGTGGTGTACAAGGCCGAGGACACCGCCCTGCAGCGCACCGTGGCCCTCAATCAGATGTACCGGTCCTTGTGCTTCAGGACGAAGTCGGTGACGGCAGCCAGCCGGATGTCGCCGTCGTTGTAAATCCGGACACTCCAGGAGATCGTGATCCCCAGATAGCCGAGAAACAGCAGGAGTATGACGGGCACTCCGATCAGGACGCCACAGCCCATGGTGACCACACCGAAGAGGATCAGCAGCACCAGGAGCACCATCCACACCGCCAGGAAGATCACGTGGAGCACCAGGCCCTGCAGGGCGTGGAAGCGCAGGGCCCGTTTCTCCGGCGGCTGGGTCAACAGGACGATGAGCGGCACCAGGATGGGGAATATGCCCAAATAGCAGACGGCGCCGAGCCCCCGATCCTCGGGGGAAAGAACAAACTCCCCGCCTGTGGCAGGCCCGGGCGGCGGGGGAGCGCCGGGTGGTCCTGTTGCGGCCATGGCGGTGACCTCCTGGTTCTGATTTCGATCAGCTGATCATGCGTTCGATTACGAGTACGATTACGAGCACGATTACGAGCACGAAATCCGAAGTCCGATGTCCGATGTCCGCATTACGGGAACGAGCCTCGAGTCTCGAGCCTCGAGCCCCGATTACGAGTACGATTACGAATTACGAGCACGAACCATCAACCATCTACTATCAACCATCAACCGTTGAATGCTAGTCGCGCGTGAGCTGGCGGTACTTGATGCGGTGGGGGATCTCGGCGGCGGCGCCGAGGCGCGCCCGGCGGTCGGCGGCGTAATCGGAGTAGTTTCCCTGGAACCAAACCGCCTGGCTCTCGTCTTCGAAGGCGAGGATGTGGGTGGCGATGCGGTCCAGGAACCAGCGGTCGTGGCTGATGACGACGGCGCAGCCGGCGAAGTTCTCCAGCGCGTCCTCCAGCGCCCGGAGCGTGTTCACGTCCAGGTCGTTGGTGGGCTCGTCCAGGAGCAGAACATTGGCGCCGGACTTGAGCATCTTGGCCAGGTGGACGCGATTGCGCTCGCCGCCCGAGAGCTGACCCACCTTCTTCTGCTGGTCGCCGCCGGCGAAGTTGAACCGGCCCACGTAGCCCCGCGAGTTCACCTGCCGGCCGCCGAGGTCGATGGTCTCCGTGCCGCCCGTGATCTCCTCCCAGACCGACCGCTCGGGATTCAGGGTGTCGCGGCTCTGGTCCACGTAGGCCAGCTGGACCGTCTCACCCAGCCGGATGGCGCCGCCGTCCGGCTGTTCCTGCCCCGTGATCATCCGGAACAGGGTGGTCTTCCCCGCCCCGTTGGGACCGATGATTCCGACGATGGCGTTGGGCGGAATGGCGAATGACAGCTTGTCCACCAGCAGGCGCTCGCCGTAGCCCTTGCGGACCTCTTTGGCCTCGATCACCACGTCGCCAAGGCGCGGCCCCGGCGGGATGAAGATCTCCAGCTCCGGCGCCTGCTTCTCGCTCTCCTGCGCCAGCAGCCGCTCGTAGGCGGTGAGGCGGGCCTTCCCCTTGGCCTGGCGGGCCTTGGGCGACATATGGATCCATTCGAGCTCGCGCTGGAGGGTCTTCTGGCGCTGGCTCTCCGCCTTCTCCTCCTGCTGCAGGCGGGTGCGCTTCTGGTCCAGCCACGACGAGTAGTTCCCCTTCCACGGGATCCCCTGGCCGCGGTCCAGCTCCAGGATCCAGCCGGCCACGTTGTCCAGGAAGTAGCGGTCGTGGGTCACGGCGATGACGGTGCCCGGGTACCCCTGCAGGTGATGTTCCAGCCACGCCACCGACTCGGCGTCGAGATGGTTCGTGGGCTCGTCCAGGAGCAGGATGTCGGGCCGGGTGAGGAGCAGCCGGCAGAGGGCCACGCGGCGCAGCTCGCCTCCCGAAAGCACCTTCACCGGCGTGTCGCCCGGCGGGCAGCGCAGCGCGTCCATGGCCATCTCGAGGCGGCTGTCCAGGTCCCAGGCGTCGCGGGCGTCGATCTGCTCCTGGATAGCGCCCTGTTTCTCAAGGAGTTTCGTCATCTCGTCGTCGTCTATAGGTTCGCTGAGGCGGTCGCTGATGCGGTTGAACTCCTCCAGCAGCGCCGCCGTCTCCGCCACTCCCTCGGCCACCACCTCGCGGACGGTCTTGGCGGGATCCAGCTTCGGCTCCTGCTCCAGGAAGCCGATGGTGAAGCCCGGCGCACAGACGGTCTCGCCCACGAAGTCCTTCTCGACGCCGGCCATGATGCGGAGCAGCGTGCTCTTGCCGGAGCCGTTGAGGCCGATGACGCCGATCTTGGCGCCGAAAAAGTACGACAGGTAGATATCCTTGAGGACCGCGCGCTGGCCGTGGAACTTGCCCACGCCGATCATGGAGTAGATGACCTTGTTGGGTTCCGTGCTCATGGACCTGGATCGCCTCCGGATGAAATGAACCGGCACTGCGGCTTCTGTCTAGGGTGCCGGCCGAGCGCCTATTGTAATGGAAATCCCGCGCCGCCGGGACAGAATTCATCCGACCGATGGCGCGGCTTGCCGCTCCACGCGCCACCCGGCAACGATTTCCGCCGCGGGCCGCTCACCAGCCCGCGAACAGATCCCCGACTTCCAGCCGGAGCAGCGGATTGAGGCGGAACGCCTCCGCGTGCAGCCGCCGGGCGTCCGCCCGCAGCGCCTCACGCTCGCCGGCCGGCGCCGCCGCCGCCCGCCTCGACAGCAGGGCCGCGCGCACGGCGTCCAGCCGCGCCCGCCGGCGGTTGATCGCGGCCGATTCGTCCAGCGTCTGTTCCACCCGCGCCAACCGCTCCCGGACGGTCTCGCCATCGTCCGCAGCGAGGGATTGACGGAGCAAACACTCGGCCAGCAACAGCAACCGTTCCGCCCGGTCGGCGCCGCGAACGGCGTCGGCCTCCAGCAACCGGGCCGCCTCCGCCAGCGCGGCTCGCGCGTCCCGGCCGCGGCGTTGCGTCCACGCCGCCCGGGCCAGTTCCACTTCCGCCGCCAGCAGGTGCAACTCCGGAATGCCGCCACAGCGGGCGACGCCGCGCTCGGCCCATCCCCGCGCCTGCTGGAACAGGGCGGCGGCGTTACGGCCCGCGTCCGCGGCCAGTTGCGCCTCGAACAGGGCCCGGCGGGCCAGCCCAACGTAGGGCCAACGCTCCTCGGCGTTGAGCTCCAGCTCCCGCTGCAACAGGACGCCGGCACGCTGCAGCCCGGCGCCGGGAGAGCCGTTCCGCGCCCATTCCCCGCGCGCCTGGATCAGGTGGGCAAAGGCGAGATTGTCGACGATGTAGCTGTCCTCCGGGTTGATGGCGTGGGCGCGCTCCAGGGCGCGCAGCGCCTCGGCCAGCGGTGGCGCCGGATCCCGCCCGTTCTGCAGGTTGTCCCAGGCAAGCTGGGCATTGGCGAATCCGAAACTGTTGAGGATCCATGCCGAGTCAGGTTCCTCGGCATCGGCGCGGCGGTGGTCCGCGATGGCCTGCCGCAGCGCGGGCGCCGGGTCGATGCCGTGGCGGGCCTCGTACCGCGCCTGCGTCTCGAAGGCCATGCCGCGGTTGCACCGCAGCTTGGTGAGCCGGGGGTTGAGCGCCAGCCCCCGCTCGTACGCCCGAACGGCATGCTCCAGCGCGGGCCGCGGATCCTGGTCATGGTCCGACCGGTATTCCGCCTCCAAGGCGTGCGTGTTGCCCAGCGTGTTGTACAGGCTGAAAACCCGGGGGGCCAGCTCGCGGGCCCGCTCCAGCTCCCGCGACGCCTGAGCCAGCTCCGCCAGGGGATCCTGCCCCTGGTTCAGCAGGTGTTCGGCGATGAGGCGGTGGCTCTGTCCCAGGCGATGATGGGCGAGGAATTGCCGGGGATTCAACTGCAGCGCCTGCCCGTACCGCCCGATCGCCTCTGTCAGAGCCGGCGTGGGGTCCTCACCCCGGTAGCTGAGAAAGACGCCCTTTCGCTGTAAGGAGTCGCCCAGGGTGATCCAGGCCGCGGCGCGGCTCCTGTTAAGGCGGATGCCCTGCTCGGCCGCCGCCGCGGCCCGGGCGAGTTCCGGCATGGGGTCCTGTCCGCGTTCGGCCAGGGCTTCGGCCAGCAACCGGATGATTTCGGATTTCAGGCTGTACGCTGTCCCCCGTTCCGGATCGGCCTGAAGCGCCATGTCGCAGGCCCGCTGCCCGTCATCGGTGATCGCCCGTATCTGTTCCAATTCGCCGCGCGCCCGGTAGGCCCGGGCCAGTTGCAGGGCGGCGAGCTGCTCATAGAGCGCGGGGTCGCTGTGCGCCATCTCCCCGGCCGCGTGATACGCCGCGCCGGCCCGCTGGAAATCCTCCTCGGCCGGCTCGTACTGACCGGCGTTGACGCGGTCGCGGCCGCGGCTCAGGTGAACGTCCCCTTCCAGGCGCTTGAGTTCGTACATCCAAGGCGACTGTTGGAAACCGCGCCCGGCCAGCTCCAGGGCGTCGTCGTGACGGCCCTCGTACAGGGCGATGAGGCCTTCCACGTAGAGCGGCGATTCCACCTGGGCGCCTGCGCCGCGTCGCAGAAAGTCCAGCGCGGGCAGCCGGTACTCATGCTCGATCTCCTCGAGCCGGGCCGCCCGCAGCTCGGCGTTAGTGATCCGGTCAGCCGCTTCGCGCTCCACCTGGTACAGCAGGCCCAGCAGCAGGCCGGTGGCGTAGGCGGCGTCGGGAGTCCGGAAGCCAGCGTCCCACGCCTGGCGGAGCGCCTCGCGGGCCGCTTCGTACTCCTGCAGCGCCAGGTGTCCCCGGCCCAGGGCGTAATAGCCGGGTCCGTCCGCCAGGCGGCCGGCCTCACGCATGGCTTGCCGCACCTGCGCCATTCGTTCCCGGATCACCGTCCGCTCGCGCCGGATGTCGTGGAGCGGCAACATGTGGGCGACGCGCAAGAAGCCCTCGGTCTCCTTGGCGGCGGCGCCGAACTGCTGAGCCAGCACCGCTTGGCGAGAGGAATCCTGACGGGCCTTCACCACCATCAGGACCGCCGCCAGCACCGCCACGGCGGCCACCGCGATCACCGCCGACGCCAGCCGGTGCTTGCGGACCAGCTTCACGCCGCGGTACCACAGGCCGGCCCGGTGTGCGGCGATGGGCTCGCCGTCGAGGTAGCGGCGCAGGTCCGCCGCCAGCGCCTGGGCCGACTCGTACCGTCGCTGGGGCTCCTTCTCCAGACACTTGAGCACCACGGTCTCGAGGTCGCGAGGGATGCTGGCGTCATGCCGGCGAGGCGGTACGGGCTCCTCGTGCGCCAGCCGCAGGATAACCTGGAACACATTGTCGCCTTCCACCGGGGGACGGCCGGTGAGCAGGAAGTACAGCGTGGCGCCGAGGCCATACACGTCCGTCCGCCGGTCCACGCGGCTCAACGATCCCCTGGCCTGCTCAGGCGCCATGAACAGCGGCGAGCCCAGCACGGATCCCGTCACGGTGGTCCCGTCTGCCTCGGTGTCACGGGCCAGGCCGAAGTCGGTCACGAACGGGTGCCAGCCGCCGTCGGCGCCTGGCTCCAGCATGATGTTGGCCGGCTTGAGGTCCCGGTGCACGATCCCCAGCCGGTGGGCGGCGTGGATCGCGTCGGCCACCTGAGCCAGGAGGGCCACCTTCTGATCCAGCGTCAGCCGCGCACTGGCCTTTTCCAGCGACTCCCCCTGAACATAGTGCATGGCGATGTACGGGAAGTCGCCCACGGTGCCCACCTCGTGGATAGGGCAGACGTGGGGATGCTCGATCCGGGCCTGGGCCCGGGCCTCGCGCACGAACCGCTCCTGGATGTCCGCGCTGCCCAGCCGGATGATCTTGATGGCCACCCAGCGCCCCAGCCGCGGGTCGCGGGCCCGGTACACGCGTCCCATCCCGCCTTCGCCGATGAACTCGATGGCTTCGTAACGATCCCAGCCGGGCACCGGAAAGTCATGGGTCATGCGCGCGCTCCCCGAATGGATCCGGTCGCTGTCTCGGTAAGCCTCATTATATCCGCAAACCCGTTTCCGCCCAACCCGCCGCTGCGCCATCCCCACCGAACCACCCGCGGTCAGGGCTTCACATTTTTTTCCAACCCCCTGCCCGGATTTGCGTATACTAGCTTTTCAATCCCCTGTGTATAGGAGACGACATGCGATTGAGATTGTTGCTGCTCGCCCTGATCTGCCTCCTGGCCCTGCCCGTCCTCGCCGCCGAGGCCGAAAAGAAGGACGCCAAGGACAAGGAGAAGGATCCCTTCGTCTCAGGCACGTTCAGCGGCCTGAAGTTCCGGAGCATCGGCCCGGCGTACTGCTCCGGCCGGATCGGCGACCTCGCCGTCAACCCGGACAAGCCCAGCGAGTACTACGTGGCCGTGGCGTCGGGCCACGTCTGGAAGACCGTCAACGCCGGCACGACCTGGACGCCGGTGTTCGACAAGCACGGCGCCTACTCCATCGGCTGCGTGACCATGGACCCCACCAACACGAACGTCGTCTGGATCGGCACCGGCGAAAACAACCACCAGCGCTCCGTGAGCTACGGCGACGGCGTGTACAAGTCCGTCGACGGCGGCAAGAGCTGGAAGCACATGGGGCTGAAGGAATCCCGCCACATCGGGATGATCGCCATCGACCCGCGCGACTCCAAGGTGGTCTACGTGGCCGCCGAGGGCTCCGCCTGGGGCCCCGGCGGCGACCGCGGCCTGTACAAGACCGAGGACGGTGGCGCCACCTGGACCAAGGTGCTGGAGATCAGCGAGCACACCGGCGTCAACAACGTGGTGCTCGACCCGCGCTGTCCCGACCGGATCTACGCCACCTCGGAGCAGCGCCGCGCCCACGTCTTCACCAAGATCGGCGGCGGCCCGGAGACCGCCATCCACAAGTCCGAAGACGCCGGCAAGACCTGGCGCAAGCTCACCAGCGGCCTTCCGTCGGGCCACATGGGCGGCATCGGCCTGGCCGTGTCGCCGGTCAACCCCGACGTGGTCTACGCCATGATCGAGGCGGCCAACGACGAGAGCGGCTTCTACCGCTCCACCGACCGCGGCGAGTCGTGGTCCAAGATGAGCGACCACGCCAGCTCCGGCCAGTATTACAACGAGATCTACTGTGATCCGAAAAACGTGGACAAGGTCTATTCCGTCGAGACGTACTCGTTCGTGACCGCCGACGGCGGCAAGACCTGGCAGCGGCTGAGCAACAACGGCCGGCACGTCGACGACCACGTGATCTGGATCGACCCGGCCGACACCGACCACTTCCTCATCGGCGGCGACGGCGGTCTCTACGAATCGTGGGACGCCGGCACCACCTACGAGTTCAAGCCCAACCTGCCGGTCACCCAGTTCTACCGCGTGAACGTGGACAACTCGCTGCCCTTCTACTACGTGTTCGGCGGCACCCAGGACAACAACAGCATGGGCGGGCCGTCCCGCACCACCCGCAACCAGGGCATCGTCAGCGCCGACTGGTTCGTCACCCAGGGCGGCGACGGTTTCTGGACGGCGGTGGATCCGACAAATCCCAACATCGTCTATGCCGAGGCGCAGTACGGCAACATGTGCCGTTACGACCGGCAGAGCGGCGAGAGCGTGGATATCCGCCCCGAGCCGCGCCCCGGTGAATTGACCTACCGCTGGTACTGGGACGCGCCGCTCATGATCAGCCCCCATGCCCCCACCCGCCTCTACTGCGCCGCCAACAAGGTGTTCCGCAGCGACGACCGCGGCGACACCTGGACCGTGATCAGCGACGACCTGACCGCCCAGATCGACCGCAACACCATCCCCGTCATGGGCAAGTACTGGAGCGTCGATGCGGTGGCCAAGGATGTGTCGCTCTCGCAGTACGGCGTCATCCTGGCCATGGATGAGTCCCCCGTGCGCGAGAACCTCCTGTACGTGGGCACCGACGACGGGCTGATCCAGATCTCCGAGGACGCCCGCGCCTGGCGCAAGGCCGGCGAGTTCCCCGGCGTGCCGGCCAACACCTACGTCAGCGACGTGCAGGCCGACCG
>CALAMB010000068.1 GCA_937925645.1 uncultured Acidobacteriota bacterium | reverse complement strand
AACCAGGAGTGCAGGACTTGTATAGCGTTACCCACACTAAAAAGCGAAGAGCCATGCAGAGACGGTGCGGTCGATGATGGGGTGGGCAACCCGTCCGATGGCGCGGCGAAAATCCTGCCAAATATTGGCAGAAAATCGGGAGTAACTGAGTAATCGTAATCGTAATCGAGGCTCGAGACTCGAGGCTCGAGACTCGAGGCTCGTTCCCGCCATGCGATATCCGGACATCGGAATTCGGACATCGGACATCGGAATTCGGACCTGGGTCCTGGGTTCTGGGTCCTAGATCCTTGGTCCAAGGTCCTTGGTCCTAGGTTTTGGGTTCTAGGCCCAAGGTCCCAGCTCCTTGTTCCCAGAGCTCTGGTTCCAGTCTCCAGGTTTCAGTCCCCAAGTCCCAGATCCCAGATCACAGGTCCCAGATCCCAGATCCCAGGTCCCAGGTCCCATGAACAGCAAATACGGACTCGACTCCAAATAGCCAATAAAATATTAGCAATAAGCAATAACCATTAAATGAAAAATGACAAATGATCAATGAAACTAAATGATCCCTTCGTGCCCTTTGTGACTTTGTGGTGGATCGGTCCGAACTCAGCAGGAAATCGTTGCCCGGCGGGGCCCCGGGCGGCTACAATGAAACCGTATCCCGTTTCAACAACCGCCGGAGGTGAGGCGCCATGGTCCGAATCGGCCTGGATGTGGGAGCCACCAAGACGGTGGGGCTGCTGTGCACAGAGTCCGGCCGGGTTTTGCACCGTGTCCGGCAGAAGAGCGCGGTGAAGGACCCCGAACAGCTGTACCAGGATATCCGGAACCTGATTCAGAAACTGACCGGGGAGGCCCCGGAGCGGCCCGCGGCCGCCTGCATCGGCATCGCCGCGTTCGTGGACCACGCGACGGGGCACATCCACTACGCGCCCAACCTGCAGGTGGAGAACGTCCCGCTGGGCCATCGACTGCAGCGGGACCTGGGCATGCCCATCCACCTCGACAACGACGTGAACTGCGGCGTGCTGGGCGAGACGCGGTTCGGCGCCGCCAAGGGGGTGCGGCACGTCGTGGGGCTCTTCATCGGCACGGGGATCGGCGCGGGGATCGTCACCCACGGCCACCTGCTGCGGGGCGCGCGGGGCATCGCCGCCGAAGCCGGTCACATGCTCTTCATCCCGGGCGGCCGGGCGTGCGGGTGCGGCCGGCGCGGCTGCTTCGAGGCGTACGCCGGCGGCCGGTTCATCAACGAGACGGTGATCCGGGCCTGCCGCACGCACCCCAAGTCCGGACTATGCGCCGAGGCGGACAAGAACCTTTCCGGCGTGTGGCGGGCCATGAGCGACGGCGACCCGGTGGCCCGCCAGATCTGGGATAAGGCGATTCTCGCCCTGCGGGTGCTGGTCACCAACCTGGTCACGCTGTTCGATCCGGAGATGGTGCTGCTGGGCGGCACCGTCGTCCACGAGCTGCCCCAGGTGGCCGACTCAGTCCGGGAGTTCCTCGTGGCGCAGCGGCTGCGGGGAATCCTCCACACCATTCCCCTGACCCAGGCGGTGCTGGGCGGCGACGCGGTGGCGCTCGGCGCCGCCTGCCTGCCCGACCAGCCGTGACGGAGGCGGCCCCATGATCCGCGCGAGCGATCCGGATTTCGCGTGCCGCCTGGAACTGCCTGGCTGGCGGCTGGTGTTCGCCGACCTGGCGCTTGGGGAAGCATTCGACCGGGCCGTCCTCGATGCCCGCCTCGCCGCGGCCGAGGCGGACCTGCGCCATCGCTTCGCCGGCGGCGACACGACCGCCGACCCGGTGCTGGCGGCGCTTCGCGAGTTGTTCAAGGCGGCCGGCACGAGCCCGTCGCGTTACCGGCCGTCGTCCGAAGCGTTGGTGCGGCGCGTGCTCAAGGGTGACCCGCTGCCGCGGATCCAGCCGCTGGTGGACCTCAACAACCTGGTCTCCATCGACACGCTCTGCCCGGCCTGCGTCATGCGCCCCGACACGGTGCATCCGCCGCTGGTGCTGCGGCGCGGCGCCGCCGGAGAGGTGGTCCGCGGCTTCAAGGGCGAGCTGGACCTGGACGGCAAGCCGGTGCTCGCCGACCGCGAGGGTCCCTTCGGCACGCCCATCACCGACGACCACCGGGTGGTCCTTCACGCCGAGCACCGCGAGGCGCTCCTCGTGGTCTATGAACCGCGTGCCGCCGCTGTCGGTTCGGCGGCTTGCCTGGCCGGCCTGGCGAACGGGCTCCCTGGCCTGGCCGTGGGACCGGCGCGCGTCTTTGAGTGAGGGCCGGTGCGGCCGGATTCACCACGAAGGCACAGAGGACACGAAGGGAGCATTCAGTTTCCATTGATCATTTTTCATTTATTGGTTATTGCTTATTGCTTATATTTTATTGGCTATTTGAAGTCGAGTCGGGGCTTGCGGGACGAGGTTGGATGGAAAATGGGTGAAACGGTGAATCGGTGAATGGGTGAATCGGTGAATCGGAGCGTTGGAGACAGTTTTAGATCCGGGCTCAAAACATAAAAAAGACTCTGTGTCCTCGGTGCCTCTGTGGTGAAGACGGACTGCCCGAAGTCCGATGATCGGAAACGAGCCTCGAGTCTCGAGCCTCGAGCCTCGATTACGAATACGAGCACGATTACGATTACGATTACGAATTACGAGCACGAACGATCAACCATCAACCATCAACCATCAACCTGTAATGTGAACCTGAGAACAAACGATGGACCTGAATAACATACGCATCCTGATTCCAAAGATGGACGGGGCGGCGTTTGACGCCGTGGGCGTCGGCCTGAACGCCGTGGACCGGATCGTCACCGTGGACCGTTATCCGGAGCTCGGGGGCAAGGTGGCGTTCCGCGACGAGCGGGTTCTCCCCGGCGGGCAGGTGGCCACGGCCATGCTGGCGGCGCGCGTTCTCGGGCTGCCGCGGGTGCGCTACATCGGCAAGGTGGGCGACGACGCCTTCGGGCGCATCCAGCTCGAGAGCCTCGCCGCCGGCGGGCTGGACACGGCCTGCGTCCGCGTGGAGCCGGACACGCCGAACCAGTCCGCCCTCATCGTGGTGGACGCCGCCACCGGCGAGCGCACCATTTTCTGGCAACGCTCGGAGCGCCTCGACTTCCGCCCCGGTGAGATCCGCCCCAAAGAGTACTGCGCCGCGCCGGTGCTCCACGTCGATGGGCATGACGAGGCGACGGCCGTGGAGTGCGCCTGCACCGCCCGCGCCCGGGGCATCGTGACCGTGCTCGACATCGACAAGGTGCGCCCCCGCTCCCGCGAGATCCTGCCCCACATCGACTGCTGCATCTCTTCGGAAAGTTTCCCCCACACGCTCACGGGCGAGGCGGACCTGGAGCGGGCGCTCCGCGGCGTGGCGGCCCTTTGCCCCGGTCTCGTGGCCGCGACCCTGGGCCCCCGCGGGGTGGCCGGCGTGTGGCGCGGCGAGTACTTCGAGGTGTCCGGCTGCACGGTCCGGTGCGTGGACAGCACCGGTGCCGGAGACGTTTTCCATGGCGCGTTCATCTACGCCCTGCTCCAGGGCTGGTCCCTGGGGCGGATGCTCCGCTTCGCCAACGCCGCCGCCGCGCTCAACTGCACGGCGCCGGGCGCCCGCGGCGGCCTCCGCCCCGCCGCCGACGTTATGGAATTTATGGAGAGATGAACAGGTTCACCACGAAGGCACGAAGGACACAAAGGACGACTGGGGCTGGGGTGCTTGTTGATGGTTGATAGTTGATTGTTGCGAGTTGATGAGAGTTGGAGTGTGGGCACGATCTTGCAAAAAGAGCCTTCCGCTTCATCAAGCACCAAACAAACCTGCATGCACCAATAAAAGACAAATGAAATATGACAAATGATAAATGATAAATGAAATGAATGCTTTGTGTCCTTAGTGCCTTTGTGGTGAGTATGGTTCATAAGGAGTGATTCATGGACGCCGTACGATTGCTGGAGGAGCTGATCCGGTTCGACTCGGCAAATCCGTTCGTCTGCCACGAGGTGGATCCCGACGACCCCGCCACCTGGAAGCTGGAGGGGAACGAGATCCGCATCGCGGAATACCTGGAACCGCTGCTGCGGTCCGCGGGTTTCGCCGTGCGGCGGCAACCGGTGCACGAAGGGCCTGACGGCACGGTGTACCACAACCTCCTGGCGGAGAAAGGACGGGGCCCCGCGTCGATCCTCTTCTACGGCCACATGGACACGGTCACGGCCCGGCCCTGGCTGAGCCGCGAGCAGGCCCTCACGCCGGCGCGGAGCATCCGCCACATCGACGGCATGGACCGCGAGATCATGACCGGCCTGGGCGCCAACGACATGAAGGCGGGGCTGGCCGCGGCGCTCGAGGCGCTGGCGCCGCTGGAGCCCGACGGCTGGCGCATCAAGCTGGCGTTCGGCGTGGACGAGGAGTTCTACTCCACCGGCGGCTACGTCTTGTCGCGCAGCGACTTTCTCGACGACGTCCGCGCCGTGGTCATCCCCGAAACGGGCGACGGCCCCAACACCCGCCACGGCACCGGCACCATCACCCTGGGCCGGCTGGGGCGCTGCGAGTGCGTCATCGATGTCGCCGGCATCGGCGGGCACGGCGCCCAGGCGCATGACCCGGCGCTCGTGAGCGCCGCCGCCGAGACGGTGAAGATCGCCGCGCGGCTGGAGCGCCTCCGCGCCGAGTACCGGGAGCGGTTCACGTTCTGCGCCGAGCCCATGCCCGATCCGAACGCCACGGGGGAGATCTCCGGCAGCACCTTCGTGAGCCGCGTCGAAGCGGGCGACGGGTCGCTCTCCATCCCGTCGGCGGGGCGGATCCTGGTGAGCTTCCAGCTCACGCCCGGCGTCACCGTGGCCAGCCGCCTCAAGCTCCTCGAGGGCCTGGTGGCGGCGATGTACGCCTCCGGCGAGCTGACGCGGGTCAAGGTGTCCGGCGAGTTCCGGCCCGTGCGGGTGTCGCTGCGCCAGCGCCCCACCCCCTTCAACGAGGCGTTCTGCACGCCGGCGGACCACCCGTTCACGCGGCATGTGCGCGGCATCGTGGACGAGACGGTGGGCTTCCGGGCGTTCAACATGGGCTGGTCCAACGCCGATGAGAACCTCTTTGCCATGGCCCGCCCGGAGGTGCCCATCCTGAACCTGTCGCCGCTCGGGCGCGACTGCCACAAGGCGGACGAATGGGTGGAGCTGGCCAGCGTCCACGAACTCGTTCGCATCCTGCACGCCGCCGCCGCCCGGTTCGGGGAGTATCTCAAGGCGAGTCGGTGAATCGGTCAAAAGGCTCGCGAAGGCGCCAAGACGCAAAGCAGATTGTGTTGTCCATGGAAAGGCGAGTAAGGTAGAAGCGGACCCGACGTGCCGGCGGCACGTCGGACCATCAACCATCAACTATCTATGATCAACCATCAACCATCCCGAACCTGTGAGCAGAAGAAACTTGACAACCCATTCCCGGCCGGTACATCTTTGGATAACAGTAAATGAGCCAACACGCACTGATGAGAAAAACAGGAACGATCTGCGTCTGGATCTTGACCGTGAGTCTGGCCGTGGCGCAGGGTGAGGCGACGCCGCAGGGGCCGCGGATCATGCGCACGGGGACATTTCATGGCAATGAGGTCGTCGCGCGGTCGGGCGAGCAGTGGCTGGCCCTGGTGGCGGCCGACGGCGGGTGGACCCTGGCGGAGGCGTGCGTCCAGGTGGATCCCGTCCGGGATGCGCTGCAGGACGCGGACGGTGCGGCAACTGGCAAGCGGGTGTCCGTCGCGCCCGACGGACCGGTCCTGGTGCTGATCCGGGGTGTCGGCGGACTCCGGCCGGGCCCGGTGGCGACGGCCGCCGCCCGGCCCGTTCCCCTGGCGATCGGCCGGTCCGTCACCCTGCAACTGGGCGACCGGCGCTACCGGCTGGCCGTCACGTGCGGCACGGCGGCCCCCGTATCCGCCGACAACTTCCGGGAATGCCCGCTGGAACTGGCCGAAGGGGCCCGGTCGCAGCGACTCCTGAACTTCTCGGTCTACCATCCCCCCGGCGGCCGGCCGGTGGTGGCGAGCGATGCGCAGCCGACCCTGCTCTGGGCGGGCGACCTGGATCGGGATGGCGCCCTCGATCTCCTCCTGGACATCACGAACCACTACAACATGTCCCATGCCGCCCTGTTCCTGTCGTCCGCCGCCCCGAACGGCGACCTGGTGGCGAAGGTCGCGGAATTTGTGACCTACGGCGATTGAGCGCCGCCTGCGGGACGGAGGAGCGTGAGATGAACGCGGAGACCTTCGGCTGCAATCGGTGCTGGCCGCCGTGGGCGTCGGCGGCCTGGGAGGCGTTCCTGGCGCTGCCCGTGGAGGCCGAACTCGTGGACGAGTCCCACTTCGCCGTCGCCATTCGCGCCTGCGCGGCCTGCGGACAGCGTTTCGTCATCGTGTTCAAGGAGCTCATCGACTGGGCGAACGGCGAGGATCCCCAGGACTGGACAGTGCTCCCTGTCACGGCGGCGGAGGCCGCGGCGCTGGCCGAGGCCGGCGCCGCCATCGAGCCGGCCCTGGCCGCCCTGGCGCCCCACCGGCGCTCGCTGCGCCGCGAGTTCCCGATGGGAAGGCGGCCGAGGGTGCATTGGGATAACGGGATCTCCGTCGGCCCGCACGACTGAGGGGGCGCCGCGCCGCAGAGGGGAGCGAACCGGCGATGCGGCGAACGGGCGGCCGGCCCGCAGTCGGGGGATCTGCAACCGCTCGTCAACTCTCAACTCATAACCATCCCCTGAGGGATCGGTAACAAGCCCCGAGCCCCGAGCCCCGAGCCTCGTTCCCGATCCCCGTCCGGCTCAGGCCTGCCGCCGGAAGACCTCGTCCCAGTCCAGGCGGGCGGTGAGCTGCATGGTGGCGAACAGGGTGACGACGCAGAGCGCGCTGATCACCAGTCCGGTGTACCCCTCGAAGAAGAACGTGTAGGAGAAACCCACCTGGTACACGAGTTGGGAGACGCCCACCTCCACCAGGGCGAACCGCACGCCGGCCACGAGGCGGATGTAGGTGAACACCAGCAGCAGGGAGACGGCGGCGCAGACGGCGAACGCGACGTGGATGTCCACGTGGTCCACCAGATAGGCCAGCAGCAGGTGGAAGCTGAAGAACGCCGCGGCGAGGAAGAAGTAGTGCATGGGATGCAGGGTGATCCCGCGGCGGGTGGTGAGGATGAGCACGAGGAAGAAGAAGAGGAACAGCGACACGGGCGCGGCGGCGGTGACGGCGGCTACCCACGGCCCCGGGTTCAGGCGGTGGGGCAGGGCGATGCCCACGCGGTCGTCGGTGAAGATGTTGGTGAACCGCCAGGTGAGGCGCCAGCCGCCGTCGCGGCGCTCCTTGCTGGCCGGCGAGATGCCGCCGGCGGGGAAGTCGAAGCCGTCGAAGTCGGTGTCCATGGTCAGGGTGAAGTCCCGGACCTGCGCGACCTTTTCGCCGAAGCGGTATCTCCACTCGTCGAGGCCCTGGGAGTCGTAGGCCACCTCCACCCGGGCCTCCTCGCCCGGCGCCACCCGTGCGACGGCCCGGATCTTGCCGTCGGTGACGGGCGCGTCCGTGACGGGTTGGCCGGCCACCGCCAGGCGGAAGTTGTCGAGGCGGGCGTCGCCGGCGGGGAAGGGGAAGGTGATCCACACGTCGCGCGCCTCCGCGGTGGTGTTGCGGAAGCGGTAAGCCGCCTCGAAATGCACCCGGTAGGTGGCGTACCAGAGGAGGCCCTTGCGGCGGTGGTCCACCGCGAGTCGGACCCGGATGTCGCTGCCGGCCAGGGGGAGGGCGCGCCCCACTTCCTCAACCTTCTCCTCGACCACCGCTTGCTTGTCGCGCCATACGGTCACCTGGCGTTTGACCGGCTCGTGGTAGCACGCGGTAGGGGCCGGCTGGGTCTGGGGGGAGCCCCAGAGCTGGTCCACGGCGTGGCGGAGCTTGTCCTGCTGGCTCTCGGTCCGGTAGACGATGGTGCCGCTGAGCGCCAGCCAGGCGACGGCGGTGGCGACGAAAATCAGCCCGATGGCCAGGATGCGGATGACGGGACGCATGGTCACCTCCGGTGGAAATGTGGGCGGTCACGGGTCCCGCCGGCGACCATCATGGCGGCCGCTTGTGAAGACAGAATGAAGTCGCGGCGAAATCGGGGGGGATTCGGGACGGCCGGATTCACCACGAAGGCACAAAGCACACAAAGGGATCACTCGGCTTCCATTGATCATTTTTCATTGGTCATTTGTCATTGGTCAAAACGGAGGATAAATCGGTGAATGGGTGAATGGGTGAATGGGTGAATGGGTGAATGGGTGAATGGGTGAATCGGAGCGTTGGAGACAGTTTCAGAGCCGGGCTCAAAACATAAAAAAGA
>CALAMB010000067.1 GCA_937925645.1 uncultured Acidobacteriota bacterium | reverse complement strand
CCGCCGCCCTGGGCAACCGCGACTTCCTCGCCGCCATGGCCAACAAGGACTTCGCTGCGGTGATGGCTGACAAGAACTTCGCCGCCGCCGTGTCCGACCGGAACTTCGCCGCGGCGATGGGCAGCCGGGATTTCTTCAGCAACATGATGAGCCGGGACCTGAGAGCCAACGAGGGGAAGTAGAACTTCCCGAACCTCCTCCGGACCGGGGCGCCGAGCCCCGGTCCGGCTTTTGACGTCTGGCGCGGATGCATGCGTTGATCCGGCCGACGGTTCGCCCGACACGGGAGCGCATCCGGATTGAAGACGGACTTGCTCCCGGTCGGGTTTGGACCGCCGGCGGTCCTGTTTGGCCGGCGCGTCGCCGGCGGCCTGAAATCCACCCGGGGGTGAACCATGCGCAGTTGCCGGCGGGCGTGGATGGTGGCGTTCCTGGCGGCCGTGCTGGCCGCCGTTCCGGTCCGGGGCGGGTTGCAGACTATCGAGACGGACAACCTCCGGCTCATCTACTTCGGCAAGCTGCACGCGTACATCGTCCCCCACGTGGCCCGCTGCCTGGAGAACTCCCTCAAGACCCACCGGGAGGTCTTCGGCTACGAGCCCACCGGCAGGATCACCGTCCTGCTCCACGACTTCAACGATTATGCCAACGCCTCGGGCGGCGCCATCCCCGTGAACCACGTCATGCTGGGACTGGCCCCCTTCGCCCACGACTTCGAGACCATGAGCGTGAACGAGAGCATGAACGCCATCATGAACCATGAGCTCGTCCACGTGGTTGCCTCCGACCAGGCCGCCGGCGGCGACCGCACCAGCCGGAGCCTGTTCTTCGGCAAGGTCCGCCCCGTCGACGACAACCCGCTGTCGCTCCTCTACGGGTACATGACCAGCCCGCGCGAGTACGCGCCTCGCTGGTACCACGAGGGGATCGCCGTCTTCATGGAGACGTGGCTCGCCGGCGGCCTCGGCCGGGCCATGGGGGCCTACGACGAAATGGCCTTCCGCGCCATGGTGCTGGACAACAAGCCCATCTTCGACCTGGTCGCCCTGGAGGCCGCCGGCACCAAGATCGACTTCCTCGTCGGGGTGAATTCCTACCTGTACGGCACCCGTTTCATGAGCTACCTGGCGCTCACCTACGGCCCCGAAAAAGTCATCGGGTGGGTGAAACGCACCGACGGCAGCGCTGCCTATTTCGTCGGGCAGTTCAGGCAGGTGTTCGGCCGCTCCGTCCACGAGGTCTGGGCCGACTGGATCCGCTGGGAGAAGGAATTCCAGGCGAAGAACCTGGCCGCCATCCGGGCCCATCCGGTCACCGCCGACCGGGCGCTCTCGCCGCTCCCGCTGGGCTCGGTCTCGCGGCCCGCCTACGACCCGGCGACCCGGACACTGTACGCGGCGGTGAACTATCCCGGGCAGATCGCCCATCTGGCGGCCATCGACACCGAGCGCGGCACCGTGCGCAAGCTGCTCGACGTCAAGGGGCCGGCGATGTTTTTCGTCGCCTCGCTCGCCTTCGACCCGGCCTCGGGCACGCTCTTCTACACCACCGACAACAACGACTGGCGGGACATCCGGGCCGTGGACGTGCGCACCGGCCAGGACCGGACCCTCCTCAAGGACGTCCGGGTGGGCGACCTGGCCTTCAACCCCGCCGATCGCTCCCTCTGGGGCGTGCGGCACTATAACGGCATCGCCACGGTGGTGCGGATACCCCATCCGTACACCGAGTGGAACCAAGTCTTCACCTTCCCCTACGGCAAGGACATCTACGGCCTGGCGGTCTCGCCCGACGGGGCGTCCATCTGCGCGGCGCTCGGCGAGATCACCGGCCGCCAGACGCTCATCCGAATGGACACGGCCGCCGTGCTCGCCGGCGGCAAGGACTACGAGACGCTGTTCGATTTCGAGAACTCCGTCCCCGCCGACTTCGTGTTCACCCCCGACGGCCGCGGCCTGGTGGGCTCCTCCTACTACACCGGCGCCTCCAACCTGTTCCGCTACGATCTGGCCACGAAGGAGATGGCCATCCTCACCAACTGCGAGACGGGCTATTTCCGCCCGGTGCCCCTGGCCGACGGCCGGCTGCTGGCCATGCGCTACACGAGTCAGGGCTTCCTGCCGGTGGAAATCGAGCGCCCCGCTCCGGCGCAGGCGGCGGCCATCCGGTTCCTCGGACAGGAGGTGGTGGAGACCCACCCCATCGTCAAGACCTGGAAAGCCGGCTCCCCCGCCGACATCGACCTGCCGGCGCTCACGCGCTACGAGGGACCGTTCCAGGGCCTGTCCAACATCCGCCTGGCCTCCGCCTACCCGGTGGTGGAGGGGTACAAGGACACCGCCGCCGTGGGCGCCCGGCTGCATTTCCTCGGCCCCATGGCGCTCCACAACCTGGACGTCACCTTGTCCTACTCGCCCGACACGGCGCTCCCCTCCGACGAACGATTCCACGTGAACGCCCACTACGCCTACATGAACTGGAAGGTCACCGCCAAGTACAACGCCGGCGACTTCTACGACCTGTTCGGCCCCACCAAGACGAGCCGCAAGGGGTACTCCGGTGCGGTGGAGTACCGCCGCAACCTTATCTACGACGAGCCGCGCACCATGGACTACACCCTCGAGGTGGCCGCCTACGGCGGGCTGGACCGCCTGCCCGACTACCAGAACGTCGTGGCGCCCTACGACAAGATGCTGGAATTCGGCGCGACGTGGAACTACACGAACTGCCGCTCCTCGCTCGGCTCGGTGAACTACGAGAAGGGCTACGACTGGGACATCGCCGCCGGGTGCAGCGTGGTGAGCGGGTCGGCCTACCCTCGCGCCCTGACCAACTTCGACGTCGGCGTCCCGTTCGGGCCGGCCCATTCCTCGCTGTGGCTGCGCACGTCGGCCGGCTACTGCTACGGCGGGCGGACCGACCCGTTCGCCAACTTCTTCTTCGGCGGCTTCGGCAACAACTGGGTGGACCACCAGGAGGTGCAGCGTTACCGCGAGTACTACAGCTTCCCCGGCGTGGAGCTCAACGAGGTAGGCGGCAAGACCTACGGCAAGGCGATGGTGGAGTGGTGCCTGCCGCCGCTGCGCTTCCAGCACCTGGGCACCACCCAGTGTTTCGCCACCTGGGCCCGCCCGGGGCTGTTCGTGGCGGCGCTCGCCACCGACTTCGACAACGCCGACTTCCGGCGCAAGGTGCTCGACGTCGGCGCGCAGATGGATTTCCGGATCATCGTGCTGTCCACCATGAACCTGACATTTTCGCTGGGTTACGCCATGGCCTTCGAAGACGGACACAAACCCGTGGACGAGATCATGATCTCGCTGAAGATATTCTGATGATCCTGGCCGTCCTGCCCATCCTGCTGTTCCTCGGCGGGCTGCTGCTGCTCGACAGCTACAAGCTCGTCCGCCTGCCGGCGGTGCTGCTGGCGATCGCCGCCGGCGGCCTGGCCGCGGGCGCGACCTGGTGGGCCGGCCCGCCGCTGTTGGCGCTCTTCGGCGGGGACCTGACCCTGTACACCCGCTACGGTGCGCCGGTCGTCGAGGAGGCGGCCAAGGCCGCGCCGCTGGTGCTGCTCATGGCCGCGGGACGGATCGGTTTCATGGTGGACGCGGCCATCTACGGGTTCGCCCTGGGCACGGGGTTCGCCGTCGTGGAGAATGCCATCTACATCAACGCCCTGCCCGACGCCACCCCGTTCGTCTGGGTGGTGCGCGGCTTTGGCACCGCCACCATGCACGGCGGCGCCACGGCCATCTGCGGGATCATCGCCAAGACGCTGGAGGGTCGCCGCGGGGAGGCGGCCGCCGCCGCGCCGGCGGCACCGGATGCGGCTGCGGCGAATCCCGCGCCGGCCCGGGCCCGCGGCGGCGCCGCCGCGCTGGCCGCCGACTTTCTGCCGGGGCTGGCCGCGGCGGTGGCGCTGCACTCGGTGTTCAACCACTTCTTCTTCTCGCCGGCGGTGTCCACCCTCGTCATCCTGCTGGTGTTCCCCGCCCTGATCTCGCTGGTGTTCGTGCGCAGCGAGCGGGCGCTGCGGCGCTGGCTCGGCGCCGGTTTCGACGCCGACACCGCCCTGCTGGAGCTCATCGAGTCGGGTGAGTTCCCCGACTCGCCCATGGGGCGCTACCTCCAGGCGCTGCGGGCCCGCTTCCCCGGGCCGGTGGTGGCGGACATGCTCTGCTACATCCGGCTGCACGTGGAGCTCTGGATCCGCGCCAAGGGCCTCCTGATGCTGCGGGGCATGGGGCTGCCCGCGCCGGAGGACCCCGAGATCGCCGCCAAGTTCAAGGAGATCGACTTCCTCGTCCGCAGCATCGGCCGCACCGGGCGCCTGGCGCTGGCGCCGGTGCTGCAGGCGCGGAGCCGCGACCTGTGGCAGATTTACATGCTGGACCGGAAATATTGACCGGTTGGACCAACCCCGGCGCTGGTGGGTTGTAATTGAGATGAAGGAACTGGCTGACGCGCAACTCGTGCGGGCGTGCCTGGACGGCCAGCTGGCGGCCTTCGCCGAACTGGTGGACCGCTACCAGGGAGTTGTTTACAACGCCGCCTACCGGATCACCGGCACGGCCGAGGACGCCCGCGACGTCACCCAGACGGTCTTTGTCAAGGCCTATACCCATTTGGACCGTTACCAGCCGCGCCACGAATTCTTCAGCTGGGTGTTCCGGATCGCGGTGAACGAGTCCATCAACTGCCTGAAGCGCAGCCGCCGGCTGGTGGAGCTGTCGGAGGCCAACGCGCCCTTTGATGCGCGCGACCCCGAGGCCGCCTGCGCCGCCGGCGAGGCCGAGGGTCGGCTCCTGGACGCGCTGCGGCGGATCAAGGTGGACTACCGGATCGTCATCGTGATGCGTCACTTCCTGAACTGCTCGTACCGCCGGATCGCCGACGTCCTGGGCGTGCCCGAAAAGACGGTCAAGTCGCGGCTGTTCACCGCCCGCCACCGCATGCGGGACATCCTGTCGCGGCGAGGGATGGAAATTCATGGCTGACCATACCATCGACGACCTGATGCAGCGGGAGATCGACGGCGCCACCAGCGCCGCCGACAGCGCCCGGCTGCAGGACATTCTGTCCCGGGATCCGCAAGCCCGGGCCCGCTACGAGGAGCTGGCGGCGCTGGCCGCGGCGCTGGCGCGCGTGACGCCCGTGCCGCCGCCGCCGGACCTCAAGGACGACATCATGGCCGCGCTCCCCGCCGGCCGCTACCCGACCGCGCCGGCGCGCTGGCTGCCGTGGGGCCTGCACCTCCGTCCGGTGGTGCAGTTCGGGCTGGCCCTGGCGCTCGGGCTGGCGCTGGGCGTCGCCGCGAGCCTGCTGCTCGCGGGCGGACCGGCCGGCGAGCCGGGACTCGACGCCGTGGCCGGCACGCTCCTCGACCCGGCGGCGCGGGGTTTCCGGACGGTGGCCGAGGCGGACGTGGCGCTCCCCGCCGCCGGCGGCCGCGCCCGGCTGTCGCGCTCCCCGGCCTACCTCGCGGTGGGGCTGGAGCTGGCGGCGGACGCGCCGGCCACAGTGCGGCTTTCGGGCGCGGCTGGGCGCCTGCGGAGCGTCGGCGTGGTCCGCTCCGCCGGCGAGGTGGCAGCGCGCTGGACCGGCAACGCGCTGGTGCTGGAATTCACCGGCCCCTGCCGCTGCGTCTGCTTCTTCGCCCCGATGGACCGCGGCGGTATTGGAACCGCCGCGTCCGAGGCCGCCGTGCGCGAGGCGGCCGCCGCTGGCGTGCGGGTCACCGTCTCCTCCTCCGGCCGCACCTGGACGACCATCCTCGCTGCCCCGTAGTCTCGTGCTCGTAATCGGGCATCGGACATCGGAAATCGGACATCGGGGGAGCCGGACATTCACCACGAAG
>CALAMB010000066.1 GCA_937925645.1 uncultured Acidobacteriota bacterium | reverse complement strand
GTCTCGGCACCACCAACGTGCTGGATATCGCCGCGGCGCCGGCTTTCGATGAACCGCTCAACCTGGCAGGGGTGAACTCCGCCTTCGTCAACATCGCCGTCAATACCAACGGATTGGTCCTCGATAGTCTCGATGATCTCGGTGCGGCCGGTCCTGGCCGCGTGACCACCATCGCCGCCAACGTGACGTTGACGGCGGCCGGATCGGTGGTTGACGGTCAGTACATCACCGGCGAAAACGCAATGCTGATGGTGGACGACGAGAACGACGCCCGCAACGATGCAGTGGCCCCGCCCGACACCCCCATCACCGCGGATCTGAGCCATGTCACCGCGGAAACGATCCGCCTGGTCACCAACGCCGAAGTGGGAATGATCGACTTCCCGACGCTTTACGGCGATCCGGCGGCCTTCGACGCGGATCCGACGACCCCGTTCCAGACGGTCATCCTCACAGCCGCCCAGGCCAGCGGGCAGACCATCCTCGGCGCCAGTGGCGGTGCCGAGGGCCAGGTCCTTGTCCGTGAGCTGGGCGCCGGTTACACCGACCTGAGCAAGATCGATGCCGGCCGCATGATTGCCAACGTTCCGGCGGATGCCACCCTGGATCCGGCCACCAACCTGGGCGGCTTTGCGGTCACGCTGGACGATCTGGTCGATCTGACCCTCAGCGCGGCTCAGGCCGACGGCCGGAGCATTACGGAAGTCGTTCCCGCCAACGTGACCTCGGTCACGGTCACCGGCCTCGAGGATAGGCCCGACGCGGATCTGTCCGCCATCGTGTCCGACGTCGAAACCGCCCTGCTCGACTCCGACGGCGACGTTATTCTGGGCGCCGATCTGGGTTCGAACATGAGGGTGGTGATCACCGACAGCGATGACACCTCCGCTGACACGGTGACGTTCACCGGCACCTTGAACGCTCCTTCGTGTGTGTTTGACATGCAGGCCGACAACCTGACCCTGGTGTTCGATGCCAACGAGGCCCACCAGGCCAATGTGTCGGACAACGCGGACAACACCACCGTGATCGTCAACAACGTAGACGGCGATCCGATGATTCTGACCAACATCAACGGCGACACGCTCATCGCCAACGTGCCGGCCGACGCTACACTCGATCCGACCAGCAACTTCGGCGGCTTCAGCGTCGTGCTCGCCGAAGGCGTCGATCTGACCCTGAGCTTCACCCAGATGCTGAACGTCGGCCCCGGCGATGCCGCGCTCGATGCCGGTGACTTCTCCGGGACTACGGGCGGCGTGATGGAAAGCGTGATCGTGACCGGATACGAGCCCGCGGTGCTGCTCAATACCGCCAACCTTCCGAACAATGTGGTCATGGTCCTTCAGGTGCTGGACACCGATACGGCGGTTACTGTCAATGCCGGTACGGACTTCTCTCGGGTCGAGGAGATCATCATTCCGGCGGGCACCACCTTGAACATGACCGCCGACCAGTACGAGCAGATCATGGCCTCGGTGACGGTCTCCGGCGACGGCATACTGAACATCACCCACTTCGACAACGACAACGCCAGTATCGACCTGAGCACGGTTTCCGCCCAGGCCGGCACCATCACCCTGGATCCGGCTGCCGCTCTCGTCGTGCTGCAAAGCACGGCGATTCTTGACGGCACCAATGCCATCGATCCCAAGTTCGATTTCGTACTCAGCGCGGACGACCAGAAGCTGACCTTGTCCAGCGAGACCCAGGCCGACGGCCGTGGGGTGGACGGGGGCCTCTTTGACGACACCTACCTCATCCTCGGCTTCAGCAACCCTGATGCCGGCGATGCGAATGACTGGATGGACGCCTCCTACTTCGACGTCGAGAACGTTTGGATCCTCAACAGCTACATCGAGAACGCCGTCACCGGGCTTACGGAGTTGAACAACTTCGAGGAAATTCTGTTCAACCTCCGCGATGTGGCCGGCAACAGCGACGTTCTGGTGGTGACCGTTTACGACGACGATACCCTGCTGGATCTGGGCTACGTCGATCCGGATGCTATCGAGATCACCGATCGTTACGTGGTGATCGACCGGGAAACCACCCTCGATGCCAACGCGGCGTTCATGGAGCTGCAGGACGGCCGCGAGGTTGGCTCTCTGGATCTGACCTTCCTCGGCAATTCGACCATCACGGGCGATCTGGTCCTGAAGCAGGACAAAAATCCGCAGGATACTTTGTCGCAGGATGTGAATCCGGTCGATGGGCAGCCGGACAACAAACTGCCTGGCTTCTTCAAGACGCTGACCATCAACTCGGAACTGGAAGCGTACGAACCGGTGACGGCCACGGTGACGGATGGCACCGGTAGCGGCCCTGGACCCGAATCCACCGCATTCACTATCAATAACTTCGGCGGATTCGCCATTTCCAATTACCAGGCCCAGGACTATATCACCATCGACGGGGTAACTGTTTCCGTTACCCTGCCCATTTCGCCGACGTTGGGTGGTTCCACAACCTTTACTGCCGCGCAGGTCGCATCCGTATTTGCCGGTGGTACAGTTGCCGGCCTGGGGATTACCGGCACGTGGGCCACGCCCACGGGCTGGACGGGTACTCCGATCGTCACGCTTGAAGGTGTAAGTACGATTAGACTCACCAACACAGTTACCGGGGATGCTCCTGACTTTACAGCTGTGGCTTACGGAGTCGGTCTCGCCCCCATTGCGCCTACAGTAACTGTCACCCAAGGGACCACGGGTACAGCCGAGATTTCTACCTTCTCTTTGACTCAGGGTATGGAAGTCGGCGATTTTCTGACCATCGGCGGCCTGACCGTGACCGCTACCGTGGACAGTATCACTCCGGCCCAGATCGCCCAGGCCTTCACCGGCGTTGCGGTGCCCGGGTTGACCCTGACCGGGACGCCGGCCACGCCGGCGGGTTGGACGGGAACACCGGTTGTCACCGCGTCCGGCAACGATGTCATCTTTACCAACACCGTTTTCGGCAACGTGACCGACTTCACGGCTTCAACCGCCGGTGGTTTGAACACGGGTCCCAACGAGCTTCTCGGCAACATCAGGGCAGACGCTGGAATTGGCCCATGGAACATTGTAAACGAGTCCCTGGTCGAAACTTTTACCCTCACCCTGGATCCGGCGACCCTGGTCGACGGCAATGAGGATCAGATCCTCTTCAACAACGTTACCGTCAGTCTCGAGGACGGCGACGATGCCCACGAAGTGGCACAGAAGCTGGCCGCTGTAAGCTACCAGTTCTGGACAGCCGAAGCGGGCGGTACGGCCGAGGCGACAACTTTCACCATCGCCAACGCCATGGTGGCCGGCGACTCGCTGACCATCGCCGGGTTGACGGTGACCGCTACGGGCGCCGCCACCGCGGCTGAAATCGCCGAGGCCTTCCGCACGGAGACCAGCGCCGGGAACCTGACGGTGTCTGGCGCTTACGCGGCCCCGACCGATTGGACCGGTGCGCCGGTCGTCAGCGGCGCGGGCAATAATGTGGTGCTGACCAATACGGTCGCCGACGATGTCGCGGATTTCACCGCTTCGACCGCCGGCGGTGCGTATGCGCCCGTTGTCGGCGTTGCCACCGATGGCACCACCGTGGTGACCTTCTTCAACAAGAACGTGGGCAATGTCACCGACGACGTCATGCTGGCGGACTTCACCTTCAACATCAACAATGTGCTGACCACTGGCCTCAACCCCTTGACGGACGCCTTGGCGGTGGCCACGGTCCAGCAGGGTGTCTTCGCGGCTTACGAGAACAACCTCTACGACGTGGTTATCAACCTCAACCACGATCTGCTCATCGACGGCGTGCTGGAGCTGAGCTACGTGACCCGCTCCAACCAGACCAAGGACTTCACGGTCGAAGCCTTGATCACCGTCAATGGGGACTCGGATCTGACCATCGGTTCGGTAAACTCGGATGACCTCCACATTACCGACGTGACTCTCGACCACAATGGCACGGGCAATGTCGTGGCTCCGGGCACCAGCCCGGCCATGTCGGTGCAGAACACCGAAACTCTCATCATCAACACCAATGGCACGGTGACCTTGGGTACGCCGGGGGTCAATCCGGGCGTCAGCGGTGACCAGTTGAGCCTGATCCTGATCAACGACGATGGCTCGAGCGGAACGGTCATCCTGGGCGAGATCGACTCGGTGGATGGCATGGACTTTACCCTGCAGATTTCTAGCAATGCCGACACGCCCACCACGACATCGCCCGCTACGGTCAATGGATACGCTTTCGCCACCATGGCCGGCGCGACGCTGGCGGACGGAGGGCGCTGGGAATTCTTGGGCAAGATTCTCGGTACTGATTTTACCTTCACAGACAACGACCTTAACCTGACCATCGACGGCTCCACCACCTTCGGCGCCGGCGATCTCTACTTCGAGGATGTCATTCTGACCCTCACGGGTGACGTGGACTTCAGCAAGCTGAATTCACTGACCCTGGTCGACACGACCTTCACCATTCCGGCCGGCGCCAGCCTGACGCTGACCTACGATCTGGCTTCCGGGCTCGACATCACCGGCGATGGTACGCTGTACCTCATCACGCCCGAGCATGACGCGCTGAACGATTTCGCCGGTCTCGACGTAGCGACGATCGACATGTCCAAAACCGGTGATAACCTCATCGACCCGGAAAACAACAACATCACCATGAACGTCAGCGCCAACGACCGCGACTACACCATCATCGGCTCCAAATACCAGGACAGCATCTACACCGGTCTGGGTGCGGATACCGTCTATGGTGGTGCCGGCGACGACTTCATCGACACCGACGGTGGGAATGACGTCATCTATACCGGCGAAGGCGTCGATACGGTGAATGATGCAGGTGGCGGGGCAGACATCATCTACGCCGAGGATACCGACGCCCTCATCCACGGTGGCGGAGGTCCGGACAATGACACGGTTCGCTACGCGGCCGCGGTTTCCGCCGCAAACCTGCTCGATGCGGATCTTGTCCAGGTCGAGACGGTCGAGGTCATCAACACCGCAGATGCGACCTACGACTTCAGTGCCCAGACCGAAAACCTCTTGATCTTCGGCTTCACGGGTGCTGATACCCTCATCGGCGGTTCAGGGGACGATGAGCTGACGGGCGGCGGTGGCAATGACACGCTGACCGGCGGACCGGGCAACGACATCTTCCGGGCCGATGCGGGCAGCGACACCATCACCGATCTCACCACCGGCGATGCGCTGGTCGTGAGTGCCGGAGCCACCGGAACGGCCAATAACGTCGCAGCGTTCGTTGCCACCAACGTGACTGCAAACAACGGCACTGCGATCATCAACGCCGCCGCGGCCGGTGGGGTTATCGACCTGTCGCTGGCGAGCGGACCTGTTGGCTATATCCTCAACGGTGGAGCCGCTGCCGATACCCTGACCGGCTCTGCCTTCAACGACACCATCACCGGCGGTGGCGCCGCCGACATCATCGTCGGCGGCGACGGCGCAGATGACCTGACCGGCGGTGCCGGTGATGACAGCCTGACCGGCGGGCTCGGCAACGATACCTTCCGGGCGGATCTCGGAACCGACACCATCACCGATCTTGCCACCGGTGATATCCTCAAGGTGTCTGCAACGGCGACTGCCAATGCGGCGGTTGCGACCGACTCGCCGGAGGCCTTCAAGATCGAACTGAGTGGCGGCATGGTGATTGTCGGCGCCGACACCATCACGTTTGATGGACAAACCTTGACTCTGACAGGTGGTGAAACTCCCAACGCTGTCGCCGTCGGCCTGGCGGGCTTGACCTACACCAACTGGACCGCAGCGCTGGAAACTCCTGCCGGCAAGACCGTTGTCTTCACGGCGGTTGCCGATGGTGATGTTGATCCCGATATCACC
>CALAMB010000065.1 GCA_937925645.1 uncultured Acidobacteriota bacterium | reverse complement strand
GGGGACGATGCAGTAGGCGCACGCCGCGTTGCAGCCGTCCTGCACCTTGACCATGGGCCGGGTGTGCCCCCGCCACGCCACGGGGACATCCATTACGGCGGCCGGAACCGTGCCGGCGGCGCCGGGAACCTCGTGGCCCTCGGCCAGCGCCGCGACCAGCCGGGCCGGGTCGCCGGTGCCGGCCACGAGGCTGACGCCGGGCAGCGCCGCCGCGTCCTGCGGGGCGCGCTCGGCGTAGCAGCCGATGACCGCGATTCGGGCGGACGGATGGGCGCGATGCAGCCGCCGCGCCGTCTGGCGAAGGTCGGCGTCGCCGCGGTGGGTGACGGTGCAGGAGTTCAGGATGATGAGGTCGGCGGCGACGGGATCATCCACGGCGACGTGCCCGAGGGCGGCCAGGGCGTCGGCCAGGCCGTCGCCGTCGGCCTGGTTGACGCGGCAGCCGAACGAGTGCAGGTGGAAGCGCATGGCGGATGCCTTGGGAAACGCCGGCCCGGCTCAGGTGCCTCCGCCGGAGCCGAGCTGCTCGCGGAGCCGGCGGGACTGCTCCGCCACCGCCTCGGCCTGCTCGGCCTTGAACCGGTCGAGGCGGGCCGCCAGGGCCGGGTCGGCCAGGGCGAGCACCTGGGCGGCGAACACGGCGGCGTTGCGGGCGCCGGCCTTGCCGACGGCCATGGCCGCCACCGGCACGCCCGGCGGCATCTGCACGGTGGCCAGCAGCGCGTCCATCCCGTGAAGGGGCGACGAGTCGATGGGCACGCCCACCACCGGGAGCGTCGTGTGGGCGGCGACCACCCCGCCGAGGTGGGCGGCGGCGCCGGCGCCCACCACGATCACCCGCAGCCCCCGCTCCCGGGCGGCGGCGGCATAGCGGGCGGTCTTGTCGGGCGAGCGGTGGGCTGAGGAAACGTCCACCTCGTACGCGATCTCCAGCTTGGCCAGGGTGTCGAGACAGCCCTGCATCACCTCGAGGTCCGACAGGCTGCCCATGAGCACGCCCACCAGCGGTTGTTCCATCGCACACCTCCCGACGGATTCAGCGGGTATTTCACCATAAAGTCCCGCTCAACTCAATGTATTCGGGCGCGGTCCTGGACGAACTGCGCCATCCCTCCTGACGGATGTTGCATCTAAAGCTGCGGCACAGCCGCTCACGCCGGATCTGTGACGGTTGGCGGTTGACACGATGGCGGGCGGCGGGGCATGATGGTCCGGTCGCTCCGGCGCGGCGACGGCCGCGCCGCCAGACGGCCATCCGGGAGGCGCAATGGCGGAAATCCTGAAGGCGCCCGTTCCCGTCCTGCAATGCATGGACATGATCGGGGGCAACCACTTGGACAGCTACCTCATCCGGTCGCCCGGCCTGGACGTGTGGGTGGACAGCCGGCCCCACAGCGCCGAGGCCGGCGGCGACGTGCACCTGCTGTCGGTCTGCGGCTCCGGCCGCGTCACCCGCATGGTCATGGCCGACGTGGCCGGCCACGGCGAGGCCTCACAGGAGACCGCCCGGATGCTCCGCCGCCTGGTGCGGGAGCACATCAACTACTTGGACCAGTCCCGGCTGGTGCGCGACGTCAACGCGGCCTACACCCGGCACACCGGCGTCGGCCGATTCGCCACCATGCTGTTCATGACCTTCTACGCCCCCACCGGGCACCTGATCGTCTGCAACGCCGGCCATCCGCGCCCCTTCCATTACGGCGCCAGGCTGGGACGCTGGCGGCCGCTGGACCACGCCACCCCCGACACCGGTCCCTCGATCCGCGAGGAGAAGGGCTCCTACGGCTTCCAGCCGGTGGCCAACCTGCCGCTGGGCATCATCCCCGACACCGAGTACGTCCAGTTCGAGGTGCACCTGGATCCCGGCGATCTCGTCGTGGCCGCCACCGACGCGTTCATCGAGGCCCACTCGCCCGACGGCCATCCGCTCAACGAAGCCGGCCTGCTGGACATCCTGGCAACGATGCCGCCGCGACCGCCGGCGGAGTTCGGCCCGGCCGTGCTGGCCGCGGTGGACCGCTACCGCGACGGAGGGGCGCCCCAGGACGACCAGACGCTGCTGGTGGCCCAGCGGACGGGCACGCCCGTCCCCAGGCCCGGCCCGCGGCAGTTCCTGCGCCTGCTGGGCCGCCTGTTCCGGCGCGATTGATTCGGTGAACAGGCGGGAATCCCGCCGGTGGGAGCGACGGGATCAGCGGTAGCGGCGCAGGCCTTTCAGGGCGATGTCCCGCCGGTAGTGCATTCCGTCAAAATGAATCTGGGCTGCGGCCTCGTAGGCGCGCATCACCGCCGCCTCCAGGTCGGCGCCGCGGGCGGTCACGCCGAGCACCCGGCCGCCCGCGGTCACGAAGCGGTCCCCCTCGCGCCGCGTGCCGGCGTGGAAGACCGTCACGTCCGGGTGCTGGCCGGCGAGTTCCAGCCCGTGGATCGGCTTGCCTTTGGCGTACTCGCCCGGGTAGCCGCCCGAGGCCAGCACCACGCAGACCGCCGGCCACGGGTCCGTCTCCAGCCGGGCGCGGTCCAGCCGGCCTTCGGCCAGCAGTTGGAGCGTCTCGGCCAGCGAGCCGCGCAGGCGGGGGAGCACCGCCTGGGTCTCGGGGTCGCCGAACCGCACGTTGAACTCCAGCACCCGGGGGCCGGCCGCGGTGAGCATGAGCCCGGCGTAGAGCACCCCGCGGAAGGGGTGCCCTTCGGCGGCCATGCCCCGGACCGTGGGGCGGATGATCGTGTCGAGAATAACGTCGGCCAGGCCCGGCGGCAGGATCCGGTCGTCGGAGTAGGCGCCCATCCCGCCGGTGTTGGGGCCGCGGTCGCCGTCGAGCACCTGCTTGTGATCCTGGGCGGGCGGCAGCGGCAGGACGTGCTCGCCGTCGCTCAGGGCCATGCACGAGGCCTCTTCGCCGCGGAGGAACTCCTCGAGCACCACCCGTTCGCCGGCCGCGCCGAAGCAGCGTCGCTCCATCATCTCGTCGAGGGCGGCCGCCGCCTGGGACGGGTCGGCGGCGATCACTACACCCTTGCCGGCGGCCAGCCCGTCGGCCTTGATGACCACGGGAAACTCGAACCGGCCCGCCTCCAGGGAGCGGCGGGCGGCGGCCGCCTGGTCGTGCACTTCGTAGCGGGCGGTGGGGATGGCGTGGCGGGCCATGAAGTCCTTGGCGAAGATCTTGCTCCCCTCGAGCCGGGCGGCGGCTGCGCCGGGTCCGGCCACCGCCACGCCGGCCGCCGCCAGCCGGTCGGCCAGTCCCGCCACCAGCGGAACCTCGGGACCCACCACCACCAGGTCGAAGCTGCCGTCCACGGCGAGGCGGACCAGTGCCTCCACGTCTGCGGCGTCCGCCGTTGCCCGCGCGGCGGGCGGGCACATGCCGTCGCTGCCGGGGGCGGCGGTCACCGTCGTCACCTCCGGGTCCTGCGCCAGCCGCCAGGCCAGCGCGTGCTCGCGGCCGCCGCCGCCGATGACAAGGACGTTCATGCCGGTTGCCGACTCCTAGACGGACGCTTTGGCCCGGCGGGAATCCCAGTACAGGAATCCGCACAGGCCGAGGAACATGACCAGGGAGATCACCTGGCCCAGGGTGTCGTTGTGCTCGCCCACGGCCAGGTCAATGTACGAGTGGAAACCGGCCAGCACGATGAGCGCGCCCACCACGCCCATGATGGCGCCGCCGGCGATGAACCCGCTGGCCAGCAGCGTCCCCTTCTGGACGCGGGCCTCGGCCACCTTCGGGTCGCGGCTGCTCTTGGAGACGAAATGGGAAATCAGGCCGCCGATGAACAGCGGCGTGTTGATCTGCAGCGGCAGGTACATGCCGATGGCAAAGGCCAGGGGTGGAATCTTCATCATTTCCAGCAGCACGGCCAGCACCAGCCCCACGCTGTAGAGCAGCCAGGTCACCGGCTGCTGGTCGAAGATCCCCGACAGGATCGTGGCGAAGAGGTTGGCCTGCGGCGCCGGAATGGTGTTGGTATCCAGGAAGCCCGAGATGAACTGGCCGGTCTGGGGATCGGCCTTGCCGTAGGCGAAGTGGATCAGCATCACGGTCAGCACCACCCCCATGGCGGCGAACAGGGTGCCGATGACCTTCGATAACTGCTGGTAGCGCGGGGTGGAGCCGAGCCAATAGCCCGCCTTGAGATCGGTGACGAAGCCGCCGCTCAGGGCCAGCGCGGTGCAGACCACCGCGCCCATGACGATGGCGGCGAACTTGCCGAAGTCGCCCTGCAGGCCCACCGCCACCAGGGCGGCGGAGCCGATGATCAGGGTCACCAGGGTCATGCCGGAGATGGGATTGTTGCCGGTCATGGCCGTGGCCAGGGCGGCCACGGTGGTGAAGAGGAACGAGAAGATGAACACGATGGCCAGGCCGGTCAGCGAGATGGTCAGCGCCCGCGAGGCCGAGGCCGGATCCTGGCTGATGAGGTAGAAGAAGAAGGCGCCCACCGCGACGGTGCAGACGGCGATGCCCATGAGCACGGTGCTCATTTTCAAGTCGCGGTCGGTGCGCGCCGTGGCCGCGGCGTGGGCGTGGGGGTGGAAGATCTGCTGGAAGCCCAGCGAGAAGGCCTTGTAAATGGTGGGGAGCGACTTGATGATGCCGATGATCCCGGCGCCGGCCATGGCGCCCACGCCGATCCGCTGGGCATACAGCTTGAAGACGTTGTCGGCGGACATACCGGGGATGAAGTCGGGGAAGCCGGACAGCGGCGCCGGCGGGATGGCGGTGCCGGTGATGTGCTGTCCGAAATGATAGATCAGCGGGACCAGTATCACCGTGGAGAACAAACCGCCGGCGCAGATGATGGCCGAGAAGCGCAGGCCGGTGATGTAGCCCAGGCCGAGGATCAGGCTGACCGCGTTGATGCTGACCGTCGCCTTGGCGCCGGTCGCCAGGTTGCGCATGAAGGGGAGGAACTGGAAGTTGATGATTTCGGACCAGGCGCGGACGCTGGTGGCCAGAAAGTCAAAGACGCCGCCGATGCAGGCGGCGTAGACCAGGGTGCGGGCCTGCTCGCCGCCCTTCTCGCCGGAGACGAACACCTCGTTGATGGCGGTGGCTTCCGGGAAGGGGAGCTTGCCGTGCATGTCGGCGACGAAATAGCGCCGCAGCGGGATCAGGAAGAGTAAGCCGAGGAAAGCGCCCAGCACCGAGACGATGTACATGGTCAGGACCATGGTCAGGGTGCCCGGCGCGACGTTCATGATGTACAGGGCCGGCAGGGTGAAGATGGAACCGGCCACGATCAGGCCGGACGCCCCGCCGATGCTCTGGATGATGACGTTCTCCAGGATGGTGTTGCGGCGCTTGAACAGCTGCGACAGTCCCACCGCCAGGATGCTGATGGGGATGGCCGCCTCGAACACCTGGGCGACCTTGAGGCCGGAGTACGTCGCGGCCACGGAGAATAGCAAAGTCATGAGAATGCCAGTGATCACCGCGCGGGCGGTGAACTCGGACATGACGGTGTCCGCGGTCACGTACGGGACGTACTGTTCCCCGGGCTCCAGGGGGCGGTAGGCGTTTTTGGCCAAGTTCCGGCTGGTGGGTTCCATGGGGCTCCTCCGCGTCGGTTAGGTATCGGTTGCGCTCTCAAGCATGAACTGGTGCAGGTCCATCAGGGTCGCCAGAGCGGGGGCGGTGCAGCCGCCGTACCAGCTCAGCAATTCGCCCCGCACCAGAAAGACCTGATCGGTCGCGACGCGGAAATCCGCCGCCACGACCGGGATCATCTCCTCGTCGAAGGGGTACGGTTCGGTGGGCAGCAGCACCCGCAGGTCGGTACCGCCGGGGACCATCGCCGTCTCGAAGCTGAAGTAACGCTCCGGCGCCTCGTCCAGGACGTTCTGGAAGCCGCACTCCCGCAGCAGTGCGGCGATGTAGGTGTTGCGGTTGAACGTCATGTACGGCTGCCGCCATACGGGGCAGAGCACGGGGATGGGCAGCTGCCACGAGCGGCTGGCCCGCTCCCGGCACGCGGCGAGCATCCCCGCCTGCGCCGCGGCGACGTCGGGGATGCCGAAGACCGCGCCCAGTTCCCCGAAGAGACGCGTCACGTCGTCCAGACTGGTGGGGAGGACCGCCCACACGCGCACACCCCGCTCGATCAGGGCGTTGGCGTGCTCGACCCGGTTCTCCTCCATGTCCATGAGCACCAGGTCCGGCTGGAGGGCCAGCACCCGCTCCACGTCCGGGTCCTTCGTGCCGCCGACGGCGGGAACGGTCGCGGCCAGCTCCGGCGGGCGCAGGCAGAAGACGGTGCGGCCCGCCAGCCGGTCGGCGAGGCCCAGGCCGGCCAGGGTGTGGCTCAAACTGGGGACCAGCGAAACCACCCGGCGGGGCGGGCCGTCGAATCGCCACTCCCGCCCGGCGGCGTCGGTGATGCGGACCGGCGTGCTCATGCGCCGTCTCCCGCCGCCGGCCGCGGGGCGCGGGCGAACAGGTTGTACTTCAGGATGCACCAGAGGGCCCGGACTCCGTCCTTCCAGCCGATCTTCTTCCCCTCTTCGTATGTCCGGCCGTAGTAGGAGATGCCCACCTCGTAGATACGGCAGCGCAGGCGGGCCAGTTTGGCGGTGATCTCGATCTCGAAGCCGAACCGGTCCTCCCGCAGCTCGAAGCGGTCCAGGAGTTCCCGGCGGAGCACCTTGTAGCAGGTCTCCACGTCGGTCAGGTTCAGGTTGGTCATCATGTTGGACCAGAGGGTGATGAAGCGGTTGCCCAGCATGTGCCAGAAGTAGACGACGCGGTGGGCCGATCCGCCCATGAATCGCGAGCCGTAGACGACGTCGGCCTTGCCGTCGAGGATCGGCTTGAGCAGGATGGCGTACTCCTCGGGATCGTACTCCAGGTCGGCGTCCTGGATCAGGACCCAGTCGCCGGTGGCGCGGCCGAAGCCGGCGCGCAGCGCCGCCCCCTTGCCGCGATTCCGCTCGTGGTGAAGGACCACGACGCCCGGCAGCTCGCGGGCCAGTTCGCTGGCGAGATCGCCCGATCCGTCCTGTGAGCAGTCGTCCACCAGGATGATCTCCTTGTCGATTCCGGGCAGCGCCACTCCATGCACCCGGCGCACGATTTCGGCCAGGGTGTGCCGCTCGTTGTAGAAGGGGATGACCACCGAGAGCTTCATGCACCGACCTGTCGGGAAAATGAAGGCGTATTGTACCATCTTTCGTCAAACCGGACCGCAATTTATCGGCTGGCCACGCGGCGGCGTGGACGGGAAGACGCCCGGCCCGCCGCCGAAAAGTCGGATGACAAGCCCCGGCTTTTCATGTAGAGTGTCCCTTTGTGCAGGTGACACCATGGCCGCGCGCAGCCAGCTGCTGAACACACGCAATATCGGCATCATCGCCCATATCGACGCCGGCAAGACGACGGTGACGGAGCGGATTCTTTACTACAGCGGCAAGATCCATCGCATCGGCGAGGTCCATGACGGCACCGCCACCATGGACTGGATGATCCAGGAGCAGCAGCGCGGCATCACCATCACGTCGGCGGTCACCAGCTTCCCGTGGGGCGACCACCAGCTCCAGCTCATCGACACGCCGGGCCACGTGGATTTCACCATCGAGGTGGAGCGCAGCCTGCGCGTGCTGGATGGCGCGGTGGTGGTCTTCTGTGCGGTGGGCGGCGTCGAGCCGCAGTCGGAGACGGTCTGGCATCAGGCGGACAAGTACCATGTGCCGCGGCTGGCCTTCATCAACAAGCTGGACCGCGCCGGCGCCGATTTCTTCGGCGTGGTGGACCAGATGCGCGAGAAGCTGGCCGCCGTGCCCCTCCCTCTCCAGTTGCCCATCTTCAACGGCGACCGCCTCGATGGCGTGGTGGACCTGGTGGCCGGCCAGGCCCTGGTCTGGAAGGACGAGGACCTCGGCGCCGAAGTGGTCGCCGAGCCGGTGCCCGACGCCATGGCGACGGAAGTCCGCCACCACCGCGACCGCCTGGTGGAAATTCTGGCGGACCACGACGACGCCATCGCCGAGCGCTTCCTCGAGGGCGCCGAAGTGACTGCGGCGGAGCTGCGGGCGGCCATCCGGCGCGCCACCCTGAGCCTGCGACTGGTGCCGGTGTTCTGCGGCGCCGCGCTGCGCAACAAGGGGATCCAGCCCCTGCTGGACGGCGTGTGCGCCTACCTGCCGTCGCCGCTCGACATGCCGCCCATCGTGGGTCACGTGCCGGAGACCGGCGCGCCGGCGGAGCGGCACCCGGACCCGGCGGAGCCCCTCTGCGCGTATGTGTTCAAGGTGATGATGGAAGAGGGCCGGCGCATGTGCTTCCTGCGCGTCTACTCCGGCCGGCTGCAGGTGGGACAGGCCGCGTACAACGCCACCCAGAAGCAGGCGGAGCGCGTGGCGCGGATCTTCCAGATGCATTCCAACAAGCGGGCGCGGCTCGACGAGGCCGAGGCGGGCCACATCGTGGCGGTGATGGGCTTCAAGGCCGCCGGCACCGGCGACACCATCTGTGACGAGGCGCACCCCATCCTGCTGGAGCGCATCGGCGCGTACGAACCTGTGATCTCCATGGCGGTGGAACCCCGGCGCAACGCCGACCTCGAGAAGCTTCAGGTGACGCTCCGCAAGTTCGCCGACGAGGATCCCACCTTCCATGTCCACGACGATCCCGACACGGGCCAGACCATCATCTCCGGCATGGGCGAGCTCCATCTCGAAGTCGTCACGGACCGGCTGCGCACTGAGTACGGCCTGGCGGTCAACGTCGGCAAGCCCCAGGTGGTGTACCGCGAGACGGTCTCCACGCCGGCCGAGGGCGCCGCGGTGTTCGAGCACGAGATCGGGGGCCGCGACCACTATGCCGCCGTCACCCTGCGGGTGGAGCCCCTGGCGAGAGGCCGCGGCAACCACTTCGCCAGCCGGGTTCCCACTGACAGTATCCCTGAATTCGTATACGCGGCGGTCGAAACGGGCGTTCGGGAGGCCGCGTTCGGCGGCGTGCTGATGGGGTACCCTGTGGCGGATGTGGCCACCACCCTGATCGCGCTGGAGCAGCGGGAGGGGCAGTCGTCGGACATTGCCTTCAAAGCCTGCACCATGAAGGCGTTCGCCCAGGGCATTCAGGCGGCCGGCCCGGTGCTCATGGAACCCATCATGAACGCCGAGGTGCTGGTGCCAGAGGAGTTTCTGGGCGGCGTGGTGGGTGACCTGAGCGCCCGGCGGGGGAAGGTGCAGAAGATCACCCCCCGCAAGAACCTCGCCGTCGTCGACGCCCAGGTGCCGCTGTCGGGGATGTTCGGATATTCCCGCGCGGTCCGCACCCTGAGCCAGGGGCGGGCCACCTTTACCATGCAGTTTTCCCATTTTGAAGTGATGACCGGCTCCGGCGCGTAAGCTCAAACGCCCCCGCCTGGTTCGAGGCGCACGATGTCCCACGAAACAATCATGTGGCTGGTGTTCGGCGTGGCCGTGAGCGGCATGCTGGTGCTGGACCTGGGGGTGTTCCACCGGCGGGCGCACAAGGTGTCCATCCGCGAGGCGCTGGTCTGGAGCGCGGTCTGGATCGGACTGGCCCTGGTGTTTGCGGCGGGCGTCTGGTTCGAGCTGGGGCGGGAGCGGGCGCTGGAGTTCCTCACCGGCTACATCATCGAGAAATCGCTGAGCGTCGACAACCTGTTCGTCTTCCTGGTGATCTTCTCGTATTTCGGCGTGGCGCCGCGCTACCAGCACAAGGTGCTGTTCTGGGGCATCCTGTCCGCCCTGGTGTTTCGGGCGGCGTTCATCGCCGCCGGTGTCACCCTGATCCGCCAGTTCCACTGGGTGATCTACGTGTTCGGCGTGTTCCTCGTCTACAGCGGGGTGAAGCTCTTCTTCCAGAAAGGCCACGAGATTCACCCGGAGCAGAACCCCGTCCTTCGGCTGCTGCGCCGGTTCCGCCGCCTGTTCCCCATCACCAAGCGCTACCTGGGCGGGCGGTTTCTGTTCCGCCGCCACGGCGCCTGGGTGGGGACGCCGCTGCTGGTGGTCCTCATCATGATCGAGACCAGCGACATCGTCTTCGCCGTGGACTCGATCCCCGCCATTCTGGCCATCACCACAGACCCGTTCGTGGTGTACACCTCCAACGTGTTCGCCATCCTGGGCCTGCGCGCCCTCTACTTCGCCCTGGCCGGCGTGATGGAAGTGTTCCATTATCTGCACTATGGGTTGTCGTTCATCCTGGCGTTTGTCGGGGTGAAGATGCTGCTGGCCGACATCTATAAAATCCCGGTACCGGTCGCCCTCGGCGTGGTCGCGGTGATTTTAGCGGGTTCCGTCATCCTGTCCCTGCTGCGGCCGCCCGTCGCCGGGGCCGGCGCCGCTCCGCCGGCCGATCGCGTCGGCGATCCGCCGCCGGCGGAGTGAACCCTCGCTGTCCCTCTTGGATAGCTGACCTGCCGGACGGCCCGTCCGGCGACCGCCGGTCGAGTCGGGGTTGGCAGGCGCCGGCGTCTATGGTAAGGATAGACTCAGGAGCAACGATGGCCGCTGCGAGAATCGCCAGTTCATTTCGACCGATGATTCGAAACGTGAAAGTGCTGCTGTACGCAGTGGTGCTGGGTATCGTCGTGGGGCATGCGGCCACGTTCTACCACTGGGCAGTGGGCCGGTGCGCCGAGTTGTTCGCGCAGGGGTTCGCCGCCTTGCCGGCTTACCTGTTCGCCTTCATGCCGGTCGCCGGATCGCTGCTGCTGGTCGGGTTCCTGACGTTGAGCCGCACCCGCGTCAGCGAAAACGTTCCCACGATCATCGAGGCATCCATCCGCCACACGACCCTGCGCTTGAAAGAGGGGGTCAGTTGCTTCGTCACGTCACTCATCACGCTGGGTTCGGGCGGTTCGGCGGGACCCGAGGGGCCGATGGCCTTCGTCGGCGCGACCTTGGGCGCGGAGCAGGGCCGCCTGCTGCGAATGGATGCCCGCCGCGCCCGGGTGTTTCTGGCGGCGGGGGCGGCCGCCGGGATCGCGGCCATCTTCAAGGCGCCCCTGGCCGGCGTGCTGTTCGCGCTGGAGATCATCCTGCTCAACGATCTCACCCTCTCCGCGGTGACCCCGGTGATGCTGGCCGCGGTGTCGGCCGCGTCGGTCAATTTTTACTGGACCGGCGTCCGACCCACCGTGATTGTGCCGCCGTTCGCCATCCATAACTATCTGGAACTGGTGGTGTACGGATTGCTGGGTGTCGCCGGCGGCCTGGTGGCGGTGGCGTTCAGCCGATCCATGGTGGCGGCCGGTCGCTGGTTCGGCCGGCTCCGCTGGCCGATGGCCCGGCCGATCGTCGGTTCGCTCGCGGTGGGAGCGATCATCTGCGTTCTCCCGCAGGTCAGCGGATACGGCCACAACTACATCACGCAGGTACTGCAGGGAGAGCTGCCGCTGCTGCTCGTGGCCGGGCTCGTGGTCGGCAAGATAGTCGCCACGGCCTGCACCCTGCAGTCGGGCAATTCAGGCGGCATCTTCGCGCCGTCATTGCTCATCGGCGCCGCGCTGGGCGCCGCGGCCGGCAATGCCTTGCATTTGGTCGCGCCCGGGGCGGCGCCGGTCAGCGCGTTCGCCACCGTCGGCATGGCGGCGGTGATGGCGGGGGCGATCCACGCCCCCCTGACCGCGCTCGTGTTGATCTTTGAACTCACGCGGAATTACCTGGTGATCCTGCCGGTGATGACCGCGACGGTCGTCAGCACGGCGGTCGCCTACGGCCTGGGCGAGGATTCCCTCTACCTGACTCCGCTGGCCAAACGCCGGTTGGATTTTCGGCACTTTCGGGACCTCGGCGCCCTGGCCGACGTTCAGGCGCATGAACTGATGCGGACGCGGGTGCCCACCGTTCAGCTCACGGATCCGCCGGCGGAGATCCGCGCGCGGTTCAGACGGTTTCCCTACGACCAGTTGCCGTGCGTTGACGCAACCGGGCGGTTGTTAGGCTGCTTTTCGCGGGACGACGTGTCCCGAATCGGAAGCGGGCCCCTGGACCGCTGGGTGACCCCGTTCCCCGCGACAGTCCGTCCGGATGACACACTGTACGACACCCTGCGGATGCTGCGGACAGTCGAGGGGGTGCTGCCGGTGGTGGACGCGGCCGGCCGTCTGGCGGGCATTGTCTCGCGGCGGATCTTTTTGGAGCGGTTCCAACCCCTGCTCAAGGTCCGTTCCGCCATGCGCAGCGGACTGTGACAATTCGGTTCAGCGGTTCGCGGGATTAACATCTTGGCGGCCGGCGGGATCTGTGTTAAAGTAGAACTGAAACCGGAACCTGAACAGCACAAGCATTTTAACGCCGCCTCCAACGACAACGAAAGGGAACGAGCGATGCAACGACTGGCCGCCGTGCTCAGAGAGGATGTCTGTCGCCAGATCGAGGAGATCGGCGCGGCCGATGTCCTGGTGGGGATTCCCAGCTTCAACAACGCCCGCACCATCGGCCACGTGGTCCGGGCGGCGCAAGCCGGCCTCGGCAAATACTTCCCGGCATGCCGCGCGGTGCTGGTGAACTCCGACGGCGGCTCCACCGACGAGACCATGAACACGGTCCGGCAGGCGTCGGTGGATTTTAACGCGGTGCTCGTCCAGAACCAGGCGCAGCCCCTGCACAAGATCCTGACGCCGTACGTGGGCCTGCCCGGCAAGGGGAGCGCGTTCCGGACCGTGTTTGAGATCGCCCGGGCGCTGAAGGTGAAGGCCTGCGCCGTCGTGGATTCGGACCTGCGCAGCATCACGCCGGAATGGTTCGAGCTGCTGTTGCGGCCGGTGCTGGAAAGCGGTTTCGACTATGTGGCGCCGTACTACCACCGGCACAAGTACGACGGCACCATCACCAACACCATCGTCTACCCCCTGACCCGGGCCCTGTTCGGCAAGCAGATCCGCCAGCCCATCGGCGGCGATTTCGGCTTTTCGGGCCGTCTGTCCGAGTTCTATGCCGACCAGAACGTCTGGGAAAGCGACGTGGCCCGGTACGGGATCGACATCTGGATGACCGGCACGGCCGTGGCCAACGACTTCCGCGTCTGCCAGGCGTTCCTGGGCGCCAAAATCCATGATCCGAAAGATCCGGGCGCGGACCTCAGCGCCATGCTGCATCAGGTGGTTGGGGCGCTCTTCAATTTGATGGAAACCTATTGGGAGGCGTGGCAGTCGGTCGCGAGTTCCATGCCGGTGCCCACGTTCGGCTTTGTCTACGCGGTGGGGTTGGAGCCCGTGTCGGTCAACCTGGCCGGCATGTTGGAGAAAATGCGCATGGGCGTCCGGGAACTCCGGGACGTCTACTGCCAGATCGTCTCGCCGGAGAGCATGGCCGGTCTCGTCGCGGCCGCCGATCAGAACGACGAGCGGTTTGCCTTACCCGACGAAACCTGGGTGCGTCTGATCTACGACTTTGCCCTGGCCTGTCATCGACGGACCATGAACCGGGAACACCTGATCAAATCGCTGACCCCGCTCTACCTGGGCAAGGTGGCCTCGTTCGTGATCGAGTGTCGGGACAGCGACGCCGCCGCGGTCGAACAGCGTCTGGAGACGCTCTGCCAGGCGTTCGAGCGGGACAAGCCCTATTTGATCTCCCGCTGGGAACCGCAGCGCTGATTCCATCGAGGAGGGTGCGGCCATGAAAGAAATCTGGGCGCGGATCATCGTGGAGCCGTTGGAGCGCTTCGTGGGCATGATCGCCTCGTTCCTGCCCAACCTCCTGGTGTCGATGATCCTGATCGTCGCGGGCATCGTCTGCGGCTGGCTGGCCAGGCGAGTGATCACCGGCCTGCTCCGGGTGGTGAAGGCGGACCGCTTTTTCAAGAAGTCGGGCATGATGCAGGCGCTGGAGCGGAGCGGGCTCAAGGATAGCCCCTCCCGGCTCATCGGCCAGTTGACGGGCTGGCTGGTGGTGCTCGTCTTCACCGTGGTCGCCCTGACCGCCCTGAAAGTGCCGGCGGTCGAGAACCTGCTGAGCCAACTGCTGCTGTACCTGCCCAACCTGTTCGTGGCGGCGGTGATCCTGATGATCGGCTTCATCCTCGGCAATTTCCTCCAGCGGACCGCGCTGATCGCCGGCGTCAATGCCGGGGTGCGGCTGGCCCGGGCCGTCAGTCGGTGCGTCCAGTACGGCGTTTACTTTTTCGCGGTGGCCATGGCGCTGGAGCAACTGGGCATCGGACGCGAGACGGTCCTCATCGCGTTCGCGATCATGTTCGGGGGCGTGGTGTTGGCCCTGGCGCTGGCCTTCGGTCTGGGAGGGCGGACCATCGCCCGGGAGTATCTGGATCGGATGATCAAGGGCGGTGATCAGGAGCCGGATGATTTCCATCATCTTTAGGTTCGTCCGGCGCGACGGGACGTGGTGCGACTGTCTGAACCGCTGAAAGGGTTTGACGGAGTGGCGTCATGCGTGATTCCGCCATGCAGTGGCTGGTGTTTTCCGATCTGGACGGGACGCTGCTGGACGAGCGGACGTACTCCTGGGCCGCCGCGCGGAGCGGACTTGAGCTGCTGGCTGGACGAAGCGTGCCGCTGGTGCTGGTCACAAGCAAAACCCTGGCCGAGGTGGAACCGCTGCGGCGGGACATGCAGCTGGGCGACCCGTTCATTGTGGAAAACGGGGCCGCCGTGTTTTTGCCGCCGGGCGACGAGTGGCCGGAGGCGGCTGATCTGCCGGAGATGGCCGGATACCGCTGCCGGTTGTTCGGCCGGGCATATGCGGACGCGCGCCGCTTCATGACCGCCGAAGGATCCCGGCTGGGCGCGCGGGGATTCGGCGATATGACTGTCGATGAGATCTCGGCCAGAACGGCGCTTCCGGCCGACGCGGCGGGCCGGGCGGCGGAACGGCTGTTCACCGAGCCGTGCGAAGTGGAGCCGGCCCGGCTCGCCGAGATGGAAGCTCTCGCCCGCCGTGCCGGATTCAAGGTTCTGGAGGGTGGCCGGTTCTGTCACCTTGTGGCCGCGGGGCAGGACAAGGGGACGGCCGTGCGGTGGTTGATTGCGGCCTACCAGCGGCGCTGGCCGGCCCGGCGGATCCGGACGGTGGGCATCGGGGACAGCCCGAACGACCTGGATTTTCTCTCGGTTGTGGACATCCCGGTTCTGGTCCAGCGTCCCGACGGCACCCATTTGGGGGCTGATGGTCTGCCCCGGGTTCTGCGGACGGACGGAATCGGACCGGCGGGTTGGAATGGGGTGATTCACCAATTGTTTGGAAACGATCGCTGATGCCGTGGAGAAGACGTCGCCGCCGCCGGGCCGAGTGTGAAAGCATAGGAGCATGCCATGAGTGATTTCTTTCAGAACGGCGTGATCACCACTCTGCCCATTCTGGGTAACCGCCCGGTGGAGGACCTGGAAGTCGAGCTCCGGGGATATGCCACGTCCTGCAAGATCGCGCTCCTCCTGCCGGCGCTGGTCACCGAGTTTGAAGGGCCGGCGATGAAGAATATTCTGAAGCAGCTTCAGGGCATTGACTATGTGCACCAGGTCGTCGTTTCGCTGGACCGGGCCGATCAGGCGCAGTTCTTCGAAATTCGGGAGTACTTGCGGCGGCGGCTGCCGGCGGTGCAGGTGGTCTGGCATGACGGCCCCCGAATGCAGGCGCTCTACCAGCGCTTGCGGGGAGAAGACTTTCCGGTGGACATGCCGGGCAAGGGACAGTCCGTCTGGATGACTATGGGATACATCCTGGCGGAAGGAGACGTGGACGGGATCGCGCTGCACGACTGCGATATCACCAATTACGACCGAGGTCTCCTCGCGCGTCTCGTCTATCCGCTGATGAGCCGGCAGGCGGATTTCGAATTTTGCAAGGGGTATTACGCCCGGGTGAACGGACGGCTGTACGGCCGCGCCACCCGGCTGTTTTTCACGCCGATCATCCGGACGCTGAAACGCACCGTGGGCCGCCTGCTCTACCTGGAATACCTCGACAGCTTCCGCTATCCCCTGGCGGGCGAGTTCGCGATCCACTCCCATCTGGCCGAGTCCATCCGGATCGCTCCTGACTGGGGGCTGGAGATCTCCACTCTGGGCGAAGTGTATCAAAACACGTCGCTGAAGCGCATCTGTCAGGTGGAGTTGATGGACAGCTACTGTCACAAGCACCAGACCATCGACATCCGCAAACCCAGCAAAGGTTTGGTTCGGATGGTCATGGATATTTCCCTGTCCTTGTTCCGGATCCTGACCCAGGACGGTGTTGTGTTGTCGGATGCCCACTTCCGCTCCCTCCAGACCAGTTACCTGCGGGAAGCCCGCGAGGCGGTGGACAAATACAGCGCCATGGCCGCGATCAACCGGCTGGAGTACGATCGGCATGCCGAGAGCTCGGCGGTGGAGGCTTTCCAGAAAGGCTTTCGGCTGGCCATCGAGCGGTTCCGGGAGGATCCGGTGGGCGCGCCCATGATTCCGGCGTGGACCCGCGTCCGCTCGGCGATTCCGGACTTGGCGACTGAGCTGCTGGCCGCGGTTCGGGCCGACAACTCCTGAGCCGGCCGGTAAAAAGTGCTTGCTTTCGCTACGATGCTGGTGTATAAAACTTCGCTTGCGCGCGTTGGGCGCACCTGTGGAATCAGTCGGTCAGACGGAGTGATCATGAAAGAAAACACGCATCCCAAGTACGAGAAGACCATGGTGACCTGCGCCTGCGGCAACACCTTCGAGACCCGTTCCACCAAGCCGGAGATCCGGCTGGAGATCTGCTCGAAGTGCCATCCGTTCTTCACTGGCCGCCAGAAACTGGTGGATACCGCCGGCCGCGTGGAGCGGTTCACCCGCCGCTACACCAAGACGGCCAGCGCGAAAAGCAGCGAACAGTAGCCGAATTCGACAAATTCCCAAAGGGTTGCCCGGGCCGAGGCCGAGGGCAACCCTTTTTGTTTATCCACGGGAGCTAAACGATGTCGGAATGCCGACGCAAGCTGGAGACGGATATCCTGGTGGGCGGCCAGGCGGTGCTGGAGGGCGTCATGATGCGCACGCCCAACACCATCGCCGTCGCGGTCCGTCGGCCCGACGGGGAGATCGTGGTCAAGCGCGAGCCGGCACCCAAATGGACCGACCGGGCCCGATTTCTGAAATGGCCGTTGGTCCGCGGCACGGCCATCCTGTTGCAATCGCTGGTCATCGGAATTAAGGCGCTTAACTTTTCGGCCGAGGTGGCCATGGCCGAGCCGGCCGAGGACGGCGGGCAGCGGGAGAAAGGAACAAGCACGGCCGGCGGCGGCAGCCAATGGATGCTCGTCGGGACGTTGGTGTTCTCGCTGGCGGCCGGCATCGCCCTGTTTGTGCTGGTGCCGTACTGGCTGAGCGCCCTGATCACCGCGTGGGTCTACCCGGCGGAGTCCACCGACGCGGCGGTGCACGCGCACTGGCTGTTCTTCAATCTCGTGGACGGCGTCATCCGGGTCATCTTCTTTCTGGGTTACATCCTGCTTATCGCCCAAATGAAGGACATCCACCGCGTCTTTCAGTACCACGGCGCCGAGCACAAGGTGGTGCACCTCTGGGAAGCCAAGCAACCGCTTAAGGTCGAGCACGCCCGCGCCTATTCCACGCTCCATCCCCGCTGCGGCACCAGCTTTCTCTTGTTCGTGATGGTGATCAGCATCCTGGTGTTCACCGTGTTCAAGTTCGACTGGTGGGTGTTCAAGGTGCTGTCGCGGGTGTTCCTGCTGCCCCTCATCGCCGGGATCTCGTACGAACTCATCCGGCTCTCGGCCCGCTTCCCGCGCAATCCGGTCCTCAGGGCGATCATGACGCCGGGCCTGGCGCTCCAGCGGATCACCACCCAGCCCCCCGATGACGCCATGCTGGAGGTGTCGCTGCGGGCCCTGCAGGAAGGCCTCGAGCTGGAGGCGCAGCTCAAGGAGGCGGCGGAGCCCGCCGCGGTCGCCTGACCCGGGAGGTCAGCCATGTTTCGAAAACTGGACGAGATCGAACATCAGTACGAAGAGCTGCAGCGGTTGCTTGAAGATCCGGCCGTGACCGCCAACCACGTGGAGTACCAGAAACACGCCAAGGCCCAGCGGGCCATCGCCGACGTCGTCAAGGCATACCGGATCTGGAAAGAAATGGCTCGGAGCCGGGCCGAGGCGGAACAGATGGCCGCGACTGAAACAGACAACGAACTTCGGGAAATGGCGGCCGCGGAAGCATCCGAGCTGGCCGAGCGGATCGCCGGCGCCGAAGAAGAACTCAAGGTGCTGCTCCTGCCCAAGGATCCCAACGACGAGAAGAACGTCATTCTCGAGATCCGTGCGGGCACGGGTGGCGAGGAGGCGGCCCTGTTCGCCGCCGACCTGTTCCGGATGTACAGCCGCTACGCCGAGCGCCACCGCTGGCGGATGGCCATGGTCAGCGAGAACGCCACCGGCATCGGCGGCTACAAGGAAGTCATCCTGAACATCGAGGGCGAGCGCGTGTACAGCCGGCTCAAGTACGAGAGCGGCGTCCATCGCGTTCAGCGAGTGCCGGCCACCGAGGCCAGCGGCCGGGTCCACACCTCGGCGGTGACGGTGGCCGTCCTGCCCGAGGCGGACGAGGTGGAAATCCAGATCGACCCCAAAGACATTCGGGTGGACACGTTCTGCTCCTCCGGCCCCGGCGGCCAGTCGGTCAACACCACGTATTCCGCCGTCCGCCTCACCCACATCCCCACCGGGCTGGTGGTGAGCTGCCAGGACGAGAAGAGCCAGATCAAGAACAAGGCCCGGGCCATGAAGGTGCTCATGGCCCGGCTATATGAGGCGGAGCGGGAGAAGCGCGATCGGGAGATCTCCGCCACCCGCCGTTCCCAGGTGGGCTCCGGCGACCGGAGCGAGAAGATCCGCACGTACAACTTCCCCCAGAACCGGCTGACCGACCACCGTATCGGGCTGACGCTGCACCAATTGGATCTGATCATCGACGGGGACCTGGACGGGGTGCTCGACGCGCTCGTCGCCCATTTCGAGGCTGAGAATCTGAAACAATCGGCGGCGGTGTCGTAAGGCCGCCGGCCGCCTCGGCGACCGCACCGTTCCAGCCGCGTTCCGGACATGACGACCGCCCACACACCACCGCTCACCATCGCCGCGCTGCGGCTGGAGACGGCCCGCCGCCTGCGGGCCGCCGGCCGGCCCGAGGCCGCTCGGGACGCCGACATGCTGCTGGCCTGGGCGTTGGGCCGGGAGCGGACCTTCCTCCTGGCCCATCCGGATGCCGCCGTGCCGGCTGAGGCGGCCGTGGCGTTGGCGCGGGCGGTGGAGCGGCGCGCGGCCGCTGAGCCGGTCCAACACATCATCGGTGAACGGGAATTCTGGCGCGACACGTTCCGGGTGAACCCGGCGGTGCTGATCCCCCGGCCGGAAACCGAACTGCTTGTGGAGAAAGGCGCCGAGGCGCTGCGGGCGATCGAGGCGCCGTACGTGCTGGATCTGGCCACGGGGAGCGGCTGCGTCGGCCTGAGCCTGTTGCGGGAGTTGCCCCGGGCCCGGCTGCTGGCGACGGACCGGTCACCGGCGGCGCTGTCGGTCGCCCGCGGCAACGCTGTCCGGCTCGGTGTGGACGCGCGCGCCGCGTTCGTATGCGGCGACGGGTTGACCTTCCTGCGGAGCGGTCCGGCGGGTTCGTTTCACCTGATCGTGGCCAACCCGCCTTACGTGTCCCGCAGCGATCTGGAGGGCCTGCCCGCGGAGGTGCGGGACTGGGAACCCCGGCTGGCTCTGGACGGCGGGGCGGACGGCCTCGACTGCTACCGCGCCTGGCTACCGCCCGCCCTGACATTACTCCGCATGGGCGGCCGTCTGCTCATGGAGTTCGGGCATGGTCAGTGGCCGGCGCTGACGGGACTGCTGGCAGGGCTGGGGTGCGACGCGACCATGTTCCCAGACCTGGCGGGGATTCCCAGAGTGTTTCAGGTTGTGCGTGGCTGATCCGGCGATCCGGGTAAACGGTGTCATGGCCGCTTACGCGGCCTCATTGAAGCCGGGGAACAGGCGCCGGATGTCAGGTTGCAACAGGGTGATCATCGCCCAGATGCCGAACGGGACTCCCAGCACCAGGCACGGCGATCCCAGGCACGGAATGAGCGACAGCATCGCGGCGCCCATCGCCCAGGCGTAGGACCGCGCTCGCTGCATCTGCAGGGCGCCGAAGGCGATGATCGCATCGAACACCAGGCTGATGGCGGGGAGGACCAAGGCGAAGGACAGGGGATTCCACCCGTCGCCGCCCATGATTTGGGCATACTGTTCGGCGCCGTGCGGCAGGCGGCCGAAGGATGGATGACCCAGCAGATTGGACAGCAGGATGAACAGGTCAAAACCGGCGTCGAGCCCGGCCGCGACGATCATGCCCACTGCCGGGCCAATGAGTCGTTGACGCATGGGACACCTCCATTTGGAGTGGCGGTCGGCCCGCAACGAAGCACCGCCGGCCGTCCGTTTCCTCCATCTGTTTTGAACGACTCCAGCCTATCTCAAATTGGCCGCTTTGCCAACCGCCGGCCGGTTCATTTTCTCTGTTGACGGGACCCGTCGTTCGGTTCAATCTGGTACAATCACCGGCGAGCATGAAGCGGTGACAGCGAGTGGTCACCGATCATTTTGAGGCGGGGAATTTGGCGCAAGGGTGACAATCATGGCAGAAATTGCGGACAAGCGATTTAAGTTCGAATCGAGCGCCCTGCCGGCGGAGACGTTTGCGGTGGTGCGGTTCCGGGGTGAGGAGGGGTTGTCGCGGTGCTACCGGTTCGAACTGGAGCTGGTGGCGGAGGAGGCGGACCTGGACCTGGCGGCGGTGCTGGCGGCGCCGGTCACATTCACCATCCTGCGGACCGTCGGGGATATACCGTTTCATGGCATTCTGGCCGGATTCGAGCAGCTCCACCAGATGGATAATTACGTCTTTTATCGGGCGGTGCTGGTGCCGAAACTGTGGTGGTTGGGTCTGACGCACCACAACCAGGTGTTCCTGAACCAGACCGTGCCCCAGATTCTGGAAACCTGTCTGAAGGATGGCGGCCTGTCGAGTCTGGATTTCGAGCTGCGGCTGCAGAAGGAATATCCCGCCTGGGAGTATATCTGTCAATATCGGGAAAGCCACCTGGCGTTCGTGTCGCGCTGGATGGAGCGGGAGGGGATCTACTACTACTTTGAGCAAGGTTCGGGCGGGGAGAAGGTGATCCTGACGGACACGAAAGTGGCGCACGGCGCCATGCCCGACGGCGAGACGCTGCACTACTCCTCGCCGTCGGGGCTGCAGCACTTCCACCGCGAGGAGATTCTGTTCGAACTTCGGTGTCTGCAGCAAACGCTTCCGAAGAGCGTTGTTCTGAAAGACTACAACTACGAGACGCCGTCGCTGGAACTGAGCGGACAGGCGGACG
>CALAMB010000064.1 GCA_937925645.1 uncultured Acidobacteriota bacterium | reverse complement strand
TCGTGGAAGTACTACACCATCGACGTGCCCGCCGGCATGGCCGTGCTGGAGATCGCCATCTCCGGCGGCAGCGGCGACGCCGACCTGTACGTCCGCCGCGGCGCCCAGCCCACCACCACCGCCTACGATTACCGGCCGTACCTCAACGGCAACAACGAGACCGTCACGGTGAACAACCCCACCGCCGGCACCTGGTACATCGGCATCCGGGCCTACGCCGCCTACTCCGGCCTGACCCTCGACGCCTATTACTTCGTCACGGCGCCATAAATCCACTCGGCCGGCCGGATTGTCCGGCCGGCCGTGTTCCATTCTGGTAACCTCGATTGGCCGGTCCCCGCAAGGGGACCGGTTTTTTATTGGCGGGCAAACCGGCTCGCTGAGACGCCAAGGCCGCAAAGAAGATGGGCTGAGGTCTGGCTGTAAGCTGGGTCTGCGTCAATCCGCGTGAATCCTCGTCAATCTGCGCCTTGTTCTGGACAGATACGCAGGTTGACGCTGATTTTCAGGATTCACGCAGATTGATGCTGCAAGCTCGTGGGTACTCAGAACACAAAATCCGATCCGGTTGCGCCTTGGCGCCTTGGCGCGCGTTTTCGGCCAGTCGGAGCGCGGGTAATGACGAGTTACGCTTCACTGGGCGGGGGCGTCCGGGTCCGGCGCGGCGACGCGCACGCGGTAGCGCACCGCCAGTGCCGCGTCGGGGGCGACGGGGCTCAGGTTGCCAAAGGTGGGTTCGTCCAGCCACGGGCTCCAGCCCATGACGGCCGGGTCCGGCCGGGCGGGGATCGGCAGGCGGAAGAACTGCGTCTCCTGCCCGGGGAGCCGCACCCCCAGGGTTTTGCCGGGATCGCGGGTTTCCAGCGCCACCGCGCCGGGGATGATCCAGCGGCCCTCCTCCTGCCAGGCGTCGGCCAGGCGGAGAGAGCCGCCGGTCTGGTGCCGTCCGCCCGAGTCGGCGGTGATGGTTACGTACGGCGGAATGTCGCCGTCGCGCACCGGCTGCGGGGCCTGCCCCGCCGGCAGGCGCACCTCGACCGCCACCTCCAGCTCCCGGCCGCCCATGGTGGGCGGCCGATCGGCGCCCAGCCAGCAGAAGAGGGCGGCCAGGCCCAGCAGCGCCGCGGTGACGCCGACCGCCAGGCCCAGCTCCCGGAAGAAACCGGCCGAGGCGCCGGCGGCCACAATGCGGGCGCAGATCACGCCGACTGCCAGGCCGGCAATGCAGCCGAAGCCGGCCACGGCCACGAGGAAGCAGCCGGACGCCCCCTCGCGGCTGCTGATGCGGTACCAGCCGATGCACAAGTGCGCCAGCCATCCCGAGCCCGCTCCCGCCGCCACGGCGGTTATGATGCCCACCAGAATGCTGCGCAACCAGTCCATCGGAACCTCCTCCACCGGCGCTGGCGCCGGTCGCCCGGCGCGGCCCCATGATACCGTCACCGCGCCCGTGCCGGAAACGAATATTCACCGTACTTCGCGCTGCTGCCGCGCGCGAGTTCGACCACGGCAAGATCACCCGGCTGTCCTCTCTCTCCCGCAGCTCCGCCTCAAGCCCCAACATTTTGCCGGACTCCCCGCCATCCTTCCGCTGGAACTCGCGGCCGCCAAGCCGCGCGGTACCTTCATCGCCGGCACGCGCCCGGCCCGGAGGGGCGGCGGTCAATAGCCTGGGCCGCAGGCCCAGGTGCGCGGCGCCTCGCGGTATGCCCCGCGCCCTGAAGGAGCGCGAGGCGCGCGTTCGTCGAACGCGCGGTACGCCCAGCCGCCTGCGGCGGCGGCGGAATGTAGCCCGGACCGACAGGTCCGGGCCAGCGGCGTGGTTGAACAGTCTAAGCTCCGCAGGAGCGCCGGAAATCAGCCAATGGGCTGAACAGTTTCAAATTGATTCGTTATTATTATCAGACGCGCGTGAATCAAATGAAATGGAATCGATCACCCATCCAGATCAACATCTCCCGCCGCTGCGCGGCTCTCCCACGCTGTATAAAAGCCGCCCACCCGGGCCTCTCGGCCCGGGCTACACTCCGCGTCCGCTGGCGCGGCCGGACCTCGGTGCGAGACAGCAGAAGGGTCCAACGAGTTCTGTTTGACGGTTGGATATGACCTAAAAATACGAAAAGCTTCCGGCGATTCGGGGACGGGACGAATTGATCAAGTATCTCCGAGGCGAGCGGATCACTCACAAGCAGGCGGTGCTGGCGAAATGTTATGAGTGCAAGGGCTACTGTGCCGACGGCAAGGTGGATTGCGAGATTGCGGATTGCCCGCTGTACCTGTTCAATCCATACCGAAAACAGCCGGTCCCTCAGGACAGAGCGAAACAGGGGGAGCGACTCTCGCTAAAAGTGCTCGCAATATCTCTGTAGCAACGAAAAACGCGCCTTATGATTCCGGCCAGCCGTCGCATGGTCTATCTGTCCGGAATCCAAAGCGGTGTCAAGCCACCGCACTCCAGGGCGCTCACGCGCTATCGAAAGTGCTCAGCGCCCATTCAGAGCCGCCGTAGGGCCCGCGCTCGTCGAACGCGGGCCGTTGTACCTCGCGGCCTCCGGCCGCGAGTTCGGCCACGGCAAGATTTTGTGCCTCACTGGTTGCCCCGACGCGCGTTCGTCGAACGCGCGCAACGCCACCGGCCGACGGGCCAGCCCCAACGCATCGCTACAACGCCCGGCACCGCCTCCTCGCGTGGGGTTCTCCGCGGTCCCGCCGCCCGCGGCGGCGGCGGAATGTAGCCCGGACCGACAGGTCCGGGTCAGCGGCGTGGTCCAACATTCCGAGCTCCGCAGGAGCGGCGGAAATCAGCCAGTGAGCCGAACAGTTTCAGATTGTTCGTTATTAATACCAGACGCGCGTGAATCAAATGGAATCGGTCACTGATTCCGATCGCTATCTCCCGCCGCTCGCGCGGCTCTCCCA
>CALAMB010000063.1 GCA_937925645.1 uncultured Acidobacteriota bacterium | reverse complement strand
CCATCAGCCTGGATCCGCCGGCCCTGATCAAGTACAAGAATCAGCAGAACAAGGGCCGCGGGCTGCTCATGGACCTGATCCGGCCCTGCCTGCGGATGCTCCGGCCCGGCGGGTTGCTCCACGTGTCCAGTTGCGCCTACCACGTGGGGCCGGAACTGCTGCGGGAAGCGGCGCGGATCGCCGCCGGCGAGACCGGCAAGCGCCTGCTGGTGGCCGCCGAAACCGTCCAGGCGGCCGACCACCCGTATTTCCTTCAGATGCCGGAAACCCAGTACCTGAAGGGCTTCACCTACCGGGTGCTGCCCGACTGAGGCCGCCGGCGGGGGATTGACACCGGCGGCAAATTCCAGTACATTGACCGGACCCTAACCGAGGAATGACGCGATGCCCATGTACATGATTCGTTCCACTCTGGACCGCTTGAGCAAACGGCTGGAAGAGATCCAGAAAGAGAAATACATCGTCGCCCGCGAGCTGCAGGCCGCCGCCGCCTACGGCGATTTTTCCGAAAACGCCGAGTATGACGCGGCGAAAGAAAAGAAGGACATGCTGGCCAACGAAGAGATGAAAATTCGGGGATGGCTGGGCGACGCCCAGCTCATCGAGGAGATCCAAACCCCGCCCGACGTGGTCACCATCGGCAAGAAGCTCGTGATTCAGGACGTGGAAACCGGCCAGCAGCAGACGTTCGCCATTCTCGGCGAACTGGACCAGCTCGAGGGGCACGAGGTGCTGTCCGTCACCGCGCCCCTGGCCATGGGGCTGCTGAAAAAGCGCAAAGGCCGCACCGTCGAGGTGCAGCTCCCCCGCCAGACGCGGCGCTACCGGATCCTGGAACTCGAAGATTTCTTTCACCAATGATCCGCGAGCTCGACCGGATCATCATTGCCGGCGCCGCCGAGCACAACCTCAAACACATCCGGGTGGAAATTCCCAAGAAACGGCTGGTGGTGTTCACCGGCGTCAGCGGCTCGGGGAAGTCGAGTCTCGCCTTCGACACCCTGTTCGCCGAAGGGCAGCGGCGCTACGTCGAGTCGCTCTCGAGCTACGCCCGCCAGTTCCTCGGCCAGATGGAGAAGCCGCGCTACGAGTCCGTTCACGGCCTGACCCCCACCATCGCCATCGACCAGCGGTCGGCCGGGTCCAACCCGCGGTCCACCGTCGGCACCATCACCGAAATTCACGACTACTTGCGCGTGCTCTTCGCGCGGGTCGGGGTTCAGCACTGCTACGGCTGCGGCCGGCCGGTCGCCGAGCAGAGCGCCCAGCAGATCATCGACGACCTGAAGGAGCTGCCGCCCGGGACGAAGCTGGTGCTGCTGGCCCCGGTGGTCCGCCAGCGCAAGGGCGAGCACCGCGACGTGTTCGAGAACCTTCGGCGGGACGGCTTTCTGCGGGCACGGGTGGATGGCGACATCCGGCCGCTCGAGGACCCGCCCGTCCTGGACAAGAAGCGGAAGCACACCGTCGAGGTGGTGGTGGACCGGCTCGTGGCCGGCCCGGAGCTGGGCGGGCGCCTGTCCGACTCGGTGGAGACGGCGCTGCGAGTGGGCGGCGGCATGCTCATCGCCGCGGTGGGCGACGGGACGGAGCGGGCCTACAGCGAACAGAACGCCTGCCAGTACTGCGGGATTTCCTATCCGGAGCTCAGTCCGCAGCTCTTTTCCTTCAACGGTCCCCAGGGGATGTGCAAGGCGTGCAACGGCCTGGGCACCCGGCTGGAGATGGATCCGGCCAAGGTGATCCCCGACCGCTCGCTGTCGCTGGCCGACGGCGCCATCGCGCCGTGGGCCGGGGCGATGCGCAACCGCGCCGGCTGGACGTGGCGCACCATCGAGACCATCTGCCGCCATTACGACATCCCCATGGACCAGCCCCTGGACCGGCTGCCCCCGGACAAGCTCCACATCCTGCTGCACGGTTCCAGCGGCGAGCGGATCGAGTTTCATCTCAAGGGAAAGGCCAGCGAGTATCGCTGGCAGTCGAAGGTGGAGGGCATCCTGAACACGCTGGCCCGGCGGCTGCGCGAGACGCGCTCCGACGAGGCCCGCACGTACTACATGAAATATTTCTCCGACACGATCTGCCCCGATTGCGGCGGCGAGCGCCTGCGCCGCGAGGCCCGCTGGGTGCGGATCGACGGCCAAAGCATCATCGACATGAACCGCCTGCCGGTGGGGCAACTCCGGGCGGTCATCGACGAGCTGCCGCTGGCCGGCAGCCGCCGGCAGATCGCTCGCGAACTGGTCCGGGAGATCGCCCAACGGCTGCGCTTCCTGGTGAACGTCGGCCTCGACTACCTGACACTGGAGCGGGCCGGCCCGTCGCTGTCCGGCGGCGAAGCCCAGCGCATCCGCCTGGCCTCCCAGGTGGGCACGGAACTCACCGGCGTGACCTACATCCTCGACGAACCGAGCATCGGCCTGCACCAGCGGGACAACGTCCGCCTCATCGACACGCTGAAGCACCTGCGCGACCTGGGCAACACGGTGGTGGTGGTGGAGCACGACCGGGAAACCATCACCGCAGCCGACCACGTCATCGACTTTGGCCCGGGCGCCGGCATCCACGGCGGCGAGGTGGTGTTCGCCGGCACGCCGGCGCAGCTCCGGCGCTGTCGCGCTTCGCTCACCGGCCAGTACCTGTCGGGCCGGCGGGAGATCCCGCTGCCGGAGCGACGCCGGCCCGCCGACAAGGGCCGGCTGACGGTGCGCGGGGCGCGCACCCACAACCTGCAGGGGATCGACGCGGCGTTTCCGCTCGGCGCGCTGACGTTCGTCACCGGCGTCTCCGGCGCCGGCAAAAGCTCGCTGGTGAACCTGACGCTGTATCCCGCGCTGGCCAACCGGCTCAACGGCGCGCGCCTCCGCGAGGGGGAACACGCCGGCATCGAGGGGGCGGACCTCGTGGACAAGGTCATCGACATCGACCAGAAGCCCATCGGTCGCACGCCCCGCTCCAACCCGGCCACCTACGTCAAGGTGTTCGACCTCATCCGCGAGGTGTTCGCCCAGCAGAAGGAGGCCCGGCTGTACGGCTACTCGAGCAGCCGGTTCAGCTTCAACCTGAAGGGCGGCCGGTGCGAGACCTGCCACGGCGCCGGCGTGATCAAGGTGGAGATGCATTTCCTCGCCGACGTGTACGTGCCGTGCGACACCTGCCGCGGCCGCCGCTTCAACGAGGCCACGCTCAAGGTCCGCTTCGCCGGCGCCAGCATCACCGACGTGCTGGAGATGACCATCGAGGAGGCCCGCCGGGTGTTCGTCAACTTCCCGCGGATCCGGCGGATTCTCGACACCCTCATCGACGTGGGGCTGGGGTACGTCCGCCTCGGGCAGCCGTCGCCCACGCTGTCGGGCGGCGAGGCGCAGCGCATCAAGCTGGCGCGGGAGCTGTCGCGGGCCGGCACCGGCCGGACGGTGTACATCCTCGACGAGCCCACCACCGGACTCCACTTCGAGGACGTGCGCAAGCTCCTGGCGGTGCTTCAGCGCCTGGTGGACGTCGGCAACACCGTGATCGTCATCGAGCACAACCTGGACGCCATCCGCGTGGCAGACCATGTCATGGATATCGGTCCCGATGGCGGGGCTGGCGGCGGCCGCATCGTGATCGCGGGCACGCCCGAGGAGGTGGCCGCCCATCCGACCTCGTACACGGGTCAGCACCTGCGGCCGATGTTGGGAGAGTAGGAGATAGGAGATAGGAGATCCGAGTTCGTCGTGCTCGTGATTCGTAATCGTTATTCGTAATCGTAATTCGTAATCGTGATCGTAATCGAGGCTCGAGACTAGAGGCTCGTTCCCGTAATGCGGTCATTGGACATCGGCCATCGGACTTCGGAAATCGGAAATCGGATATCGGATATCGGCTTGGAACCTCAGTCCCAAGTTCCAGATCTCATCGACCGCCAGAATAAACTCGTATCCAAATAACAGATAAAATATAACCAATCACCAATAACCAATAATTCCCCCGATTCACCGACTCACCGATTCACCGACTCTCCGATTTCCGGAATCTGGGCTATAATTGATCCAGTTACTTTCACTGCCGGAGCGATCGGAACGATGTGGCCCATTGTCGGCAGCATCGGCGGGCATCCCGTTTACAGCTACGGCCTGGCCGTGGCGGTGGCGCTGGCGGTCTGCCTGGCGCTGGCCTGGGGCCGGCGGCGGACGGCCGGCCTCGAGACCGGCGACCTGCTCAATTTCGTGCTGCTGGGAATCGCGGCGCTGCTGTTCGCCCCGAAACTCTGGGCGATGTTCCACAACCTGGATTTCGGCGCCGCGGCCTGGCTGGGGCTGCTGCAGTTCTGGCGGCTGGGTGAACTTTCCGCCGGGGTGGTGGTGGCGGCCGCCGCGTTGACCTGGGCAGTGTACGCCGCCCGGCGGCGCATCCCGCTCCGGCCGGTGCTGGACGCCTACCTGCCCGTGGTGCTGGCGGGCCTGGCCATCCAGCGCGGGGGCTGTTTCCTGGCCGGCTGCTGCTACGGAACCCCCACGGCGATGCCATGGGGCGTCCGGTTCCCGCCCGGTTCCCCCGCCGGAGATCAATTCTCCGGCCAGGCGCTCCATCCGGTCCAGTTGTATTATGCGGCGGTTTATCTTCTCATCGCGGCGGGGCTGTGGGGACTGGCGGCCTGGAGCCGCCGGAGCGGCCGGTTCATGCCGCCCGGCCGCAGCGCCGGAGTGGGACTGCTCCTGGCCGGCGCGGCCCACGCGGGGGTGGGCGCGTTCCGCGCCGAGGCCGCGGCAGCTCCCATCATCTGGGCGGCCGGCCTCGTCGCGGCCGCAGGCGGGGCGGCGCTGCTCGGCTGGAGCAGCCGCAGCGCCCCGCCGGAACCGGCGCCTGCCGCGGCCCGCGGACCGGCAGGGCATCGTCGGCCGATGGGATTCGCCGGCAACCCCAAACGCAAATCTTCGCTGGAGGGATGATCATGTCCAACAGCTTTAAAATTGCCCTGATCGTCGGTTTCGCCGCCCTGGTGCCGTTCATCGGCGGCGCTTGCTCCTGTTTCAACAAGCTCAACCTGAGCCCCATGCGCGGCGGCATGTCCCCCGACGGCACGGGCACCCTCACCATCTGGATGGGGGGAGTCCGGCCCACCGTCGAGGAATCAACCAGCAACGTCCTGACCGGCTCGTACTCGTTCCTGGATCACCACCAGGAGGGGGCGAGCTACGACATGCGGGTCCAGATCATCGATTCCAGCAAGATATCGGTCAATGACATCGGCGGGGTGGGGATCCTCCAGTTCCCGGACGACATCACCGGCTTCGCCGCCTCCTACGACAACTACGGTGGCCAGTCCGGACCGCTGGAGGTCCAGGCGGGACTCAGCACCGTCCCCATCACCTCGAACCACGCCCTGAACGCCGAGCCCGGCCACCAGCTGGTGATCGTCCGGGTGCCGCCGGAACTGGTGCCCGGCGAGGGACAGCCGGAGAATTGGTTCGAGAACACCATGACCTTCCAGATCAACCCGGTCCGGGCCATCAAGATCAAGGCGATCATGGCGGCGACGGTACCCACCGGCTCCGGTGGCTACTATTACCTGCCCGTCTGCCCGGCGGTGCGCTCCTTCGCTGAAGTTCCGCAGGTGAATATCCCGGAGACACCCCCGTCGGAGTCCATCCCGTTCCCGCCCCTGGCGGACCTGCCCCATCCCGGCGGCCCGCTGGTCTACAACCTGGACGAGGGGACCATCTACGCCCTGCGCTATTTCCCGCGGCTGGATTTCGACCCGACGGCCCACACCGAGGGCTTCGGCTTCGTCAACACCGGCGCCGAGGATGCCACCGTGACCTTCCACGCTTTCGATGCGGCGGGCCAGTCGGTGGCGGACTCCCCGAACTGGAACTGGCCGGCCTACGGGCAGGGCGCCTACCAGGCGGAAGGATTGCTGCTGCTCACCCAGCCCGCCCAGGGGTGGGTGGAGGCGCGGTCCTCGGAGTACGGCCTGCTGGGCTTCTTCCTGACCCAGTGGTTCCCGGGCGGGGTGCTGACCGGCCTAGACGGCGCCGGCGTCTTCACGTCGACCATGACCAAGGGCGTGATTCCGCGGATCCAGATGCAGAACGGATACTCCACCGAGGTGCGGATCGTCAACCCAAGCACGGAGGGGATAACGGTGGCACTGCAGAAAAGTTACGCCACAAACGGCAGTTATATCGGGTCCTTCCCGGTTCCCGCCCGCGGCGCGCTGGTGACCGACCTGACGGCCTACGGTTCCTTCGACGGGGCCCTCTACCTCGAGAGCGGGCATCCGTTCATCGCCACCGCCACCATCCGCCACGGCAACAACTGCGTCGCCACAGCCAATGCCGTCGCGTTCGGCGACCGGGCGGAGACGCTGTTCGCCTCGCACATCGTGCTGTGGCCGGGGATCTACTCCACTTCGATCAACCTGCACAACGGCGGCAACGGCAGCGACGCCACGGCCGAGATCCGGCCGTACTACGCGAACGGCACCCCCATGGCCGCGCCATTCAATGTTACGGTCCCACAGAGCGCCACCGTGACCCTGACCGACACGCAGCTCGGCCTCCCTGACGGCGCCTCGTCGGAGGGCTGGCTGGAGATCCGCTCGCCGGGCAAACCGCTGGCGGGCTGCATCACCTTCGGCGACCCGGCGCGCCGTCTTTACGAGTCCACGCTGCCGCTCCAGGCGGCCGGTTCGAAGGATTTCTACTACGCCCAGGTGGCCAACGGCGACGTGGGCGGGGTGGTGTACAGCACCGGTATCTCGGTGGTGAATCCCAGCACCACGACTCCGGTGAACGTCACCATCACGGTGCACAAGAGCGATGGCAACGTCAACGGCTACGCGGTGCACCGTACCCTGGCACCGGGCGAGAAGTTCGTGCGCCAGCTGTCCACCCTCGAGGGGATCGGCGAACTGGAGAACCAGGCAAGCGGTTACATCCACGTCACCGCGGAGGCGCCGGTGCTCTCCTTCGTGCTGTTCTTTGACCAGCAGTTCAGCTTCATGAGCGCGGTGCAGGCGCAGAGCAAGTGAACGGTGAACAGTGAACAGTGAACAGTAAGGAGATAGGAGATAGGAGATAGGAGCTCCGGGTCCGTCGTGCTCGTGATTCGTAATCGTAATCGAAATTCGTGATCCCAACCCGGCGGAGCCGGAGCCAAAGGGGCATGATGGTGAACTTCAGCTCCGTGCCGCGATACTGGATCTCCGGCAAGCCCGTCCAGTTTCAAAGACAATAGCCAGGCGCAGCCCGGCGCAGCCGGGTAGCGCCTGGACAAGCGATGGTGTTTGCAGAATGCGCGCCCCGGGGAC
>CALAMB010000062.1 GCA_937925645.1 uncultured Acidobacteriota bacterium | reverse complement strand
GGCTCTTCTTGATCAGCGACGCGCCGGAGCGCTGGGCCCAGATCTCCACCTGCTCAATGGCCGCGGCGCGAAACGTGTCGGAAGCGCAGATGACCACCCGTTGGCCGGCCTGGCTCAGCCGGTGCGCCAGCTTGCCGATGGTGGTGGTCTTTCCCACGCCGTTGACGCCCACGACGAAAACCACCCGCGGCTGGCCGGCGGCCGGGACGGGCGGCGCCGGCGGCCGGGTGGGCGACGGCTTCCTTTCGGCGGGCGGCGCCGGCGGCGGCTGCGTCAGGATCTCGAGGAGCGTGCCCTTGATGAGCGCCGCCAGGGCATCGAAATCGTGCAGGGCGTCGCGCGAGACCGCCTGCCGGACGCGCTCCAGGATTTCCTCGGTGGTCTTGACGCCGATGTCGGCGCCGATGAGGATGGTCTCGAGCTGCTCCAGCGTCGAGGCGCTGAACTGTTTCTCGCCCAGGACCAGGGTTTCGATGCGGCCCACCAGCTGGTCCTTGGTGTTCTTGACCGCGTGTTTCAGCTTGTTGAAAAAGCCGGTTACCATGATGGCACGTCCCGATCAGTATTCGTATATTTCGCCGTGGTAGAGCGCCTTGCGCTCGCCGTCCCGCAATTGCACGCCGAGCGCCCCGTCATCCATCAGACCGCAGGTGGTGCCCAGCAGCGGCCGACCCCGCTCGAAGAACTTGACCTTGCGCCCGTGGGCGAACGAGGAGGATTCCTCCCACAGCCGGCGCAACTCCGGCCAGGCGCCGTCGCCCAGGCGGTCGAGGTTCGCGTCGAGACAGCCCAGGACGCGCATCAGCAGGTCGTGCCGGGAGGCGGTGGCGCCGGTGGCCTGGGCGACTGAAACCGCGCGGGTCCGGATGTCGTCGGGGAACGCCGTCTGGGTCACGTTGATGCCGATCCCCACCACGAGATGGCGCAGCACGTTGTCCTGCAGGCTGGACTCCACGAGGATGCCGCCCAGCTTGCGGCCCTGCCACAGGACGTCGTTCGGCCACTTGATGTCGAGGTGGCGGGCCAGCGCCGGATGGGCCTGGGCCAGGGCCTGGGCCACCGACAGCCCGGTCACGAGCGTCACGCAGTGCGCCTGCGCCAGCGGCACCATGGGCGCCAGGAAGAGCGAGGCGTAGATCCCGTGGCCGGCCGGGGAGTGCCAGGTGTGGTCCAGCCGGCCCCGCCCGGCGCGCTGGGCATCGGCCACCACCAGTGTACCCGGCGAGATGTCGCCGGCCTCGCCGAGGGCGCGGGCCGTGGAATTGGTGGAATCCACCTCCCCGAAGCCGCGGATGTGGCGGATGTGGCGGAGCGCCTCCAGCTCGCACGCCATGGGCGCGTAGGGGCAGCCGGACGGATCCCTCGGGGTTCGGGACGGGTTGGCGCCCGGATGGGCGCTGGAGTGCGGCGGATGCGTTTTGCGGTTCATGGTTGCCGTGTTTCGCCGGAAGGCGGCGAAAAGATCACATTATACCCAAAATCGGCGGCGCGTCCAGTCGCGGATCCGCCGCGGACCCACAAGCGGTCCGGTGGTGAATGGCGCTGGGGGGACGGATTGCATTGACGGACGCGCGGACACGCGGTCGTCTCGTTCGCTGCCGCGCGCCGCGGTCGGCCGGCTCAGAACTTGCCTTCGTCCTTCAGCCGCTTCAGCTCGTTGCGGATGATGGTCTCGGACAGGTCCGGCACCACTTCCCAGGCGATCTCCCGGACCGCTTTTTCGCTCAGGCGCTCGATGACCATCCTGGCGATGCGGGTGACCAGGTCTTCGTTCAGTTCGGTCGCGGCCGCCGGAACCGGCGCCTCGGCCGGCTCGCGGGCGGGCATGACCGGCGCCGCAGCGGGGACGCTGACGACGGGAGCCGGAGTCGCCACGGCCTCGTCGATCATGAAATCTTCGGACGGCGCCGCCGGTTCGGGCTCGGCCACGGCCGCGACGCGAGGAGCGGCCGCCGCCTCGCGTTCGCGGCGGACCGCGTCCTCGAGACTTTGCTGCCGCGCGATGAGGCGGTCCAGGCCGATGAGTTCGAAGATGCCCAGGATGTCCTCGTCGGCGGGGCGATGGAGACGGCGGGCCAGCGACGGCACCGCCAGCAGATCGGGTTCGGCGGCGGGCACAGGCGTCGCCGCCGGTATGAACAGCTCCTCTTCCTCCGTGCCGCCGGGCGCCGCCGGCGGGGCGATCAGTTCCTCTTCGGGCTCCAGGATCACCTCGTCGGGACCCAGTCCGGCCGCCGGCTGGACGGGAGCGGACAACAGGGTGCGCTCCAGATCCTGGGGCGCCGGCTGGCGCGTTTTGAGGGCCGGGATGTCCAGAATCTCAGGAAGGGCAGCCGGCTTGGGGGGTTGGGTGCGCCCGAGCCGCTCGTCCAGCTCCGAGAGCTGGATCTGGAACGTCCGGTCGGCGTCGAGGACGGGCGCCGCCACCGGCCGGGGCGGCGCCGCCGCGGGCTTGGGGGCGCTGGCCACCGACTGGCGGACCAGCCGGATCAGCGACGTCGTCTCGAACGGCTTGGTGACGTGGGCGTCGGCGCCCACGCGGGCGGCCTCGTTCTTGTCGAACGGTTCGAACGTCCCCACAAGCAGGATAACGGGGATATGGCGCAGATGGGGCGTCTGCTTGACGAACTCGCACACTTCGTAGCCGGTTTTGCGGGGCATGAAGATGTCGGCGAGGATCACGTCGGGCCGGATTTCGCCGATTTTTTCAATCGCGATCTCGCCGTTGCCGACGCAGATAACCTCGAAGTCCTCCTCGGCGAAGGTCAGGCTGACAACTTTCTGGATGGTGATGCTGTCGTCGGCGAGCAGCAGTTTGTGGGCCATCAGCGCCTCCTCATCCGGATTCGCGGACTTTCTCTATTACATCACAACTCGAAAAGTCACTCAAGTAAATTTGTGGATACATACAGTTAGGGGAAATCCGCCGGAGCAGGGGCGTGAAAAGGGCGGCGGGAATCAGTCTAACCGGACGTTTTCGGGGTCGACTTCTCGGCCTTGCCGGCCTCGATTTTCAGCCGCTCCCGCTCTTCCTTGTCGCGCTGTTTCTCCATCTGACGCCACGGTTCGTTTTTGCCGAGGCCGAAGGAGCCGGAAACGGCCTCCCGGGAGCCGCCGAGGAACGACTTGCCCTCCTCCCAGTACTTCTTGTTCTCCTCGGCCAGCCGCTGGTCCACCTCGGGCACCGGCTTTTCGAGCTTGCGCAGGCGGTCGCGCGCCTCCTCGAAGTATTTGCTGAAGGGGTAGCCGCGGGCGAGCTGGGCGTAGTAGATGGTGCTCTCGTCAAAGTTCTTGAGCTTGTCGAGAGAGTCCGCCAGCAGGAACAGCGCCTCGTCGCGGAAGCGGAAATGCGGATACTGAATGACGCATTCCCGCAACCGGGCGGAAGACGCTTTGGCGAAATTCTTGCGATGGTAGAACTTGGCCTTGAGGAAGTTGCTCATGGCCAACGTGTCCTCGATGTACTGCAGGCGCGCCTGCATTTCGGGGACCAGCGGCGAGTCAGGAAACTCGTTGAGGAAGTTCTGCACCTCGACCTTGGAGCGCAGGGCGTAGCTGATGTCGCGGTTCGGCTCCTTCATGAGGCGCATGTTGATCTTGACCACGTGCGCTTGGGCGTCGTCGGCCAGGTCGGAGGTGGGGAAGAAGAGCTTGAAGTCCTTGAACGCCTGCTCCGCCTGGATGATGTTCTCGATGCCCCCCTCGCGCAGGTAGGAATAAGCGATGTAGTATTTGGCTTTCTCCAAGTACGGCGACTCGTCGTAGGTGTTGATCAGGGTCTGGAACGACAGCCGCGACTTGATGAACTGGCTCTTGGTGAGAAACTCCAGTCCGTTCTCGTGGAGGGTCTTGTCCGGCAGGACCGCCTGATCCTGGAGGCCCGCCTTCTTGCCGCCGCAGGCGGCGAGCAGGATCAGGGCGAATAACCCGGCGGCGAACAACCATTTCTTCCAGGGCAAAGCGGAACCTCCACGGGGCGGATCGGAACGGCCGCCCATTATAGCATAGCTTGCAAGGCCCGGATAGCGGCAGCGGGATCGGGCGCCCGGAACACGGCCGCGCCGGCCACGGCGATGGTCACGCCGGCCTCGACGAGCTGGGGCAGCGTGTCGGTGCCGACGCCGCCGTCCACCGAGATGTCCACGTCGAGGCCCTGGCGGTCGATGGCGTCGCGCAGCGCCCGGATCTTGGGCAGCACCGTGGGGATGAACTTCTGGCCGCCGAAGCCCGGGTTGACCGTCATGACCAGGACGAAATCCAGCCAGGGCAGGATTTCCAGTACGGCCGCGGCGGGCGTAGCCGGGTTCAGCGCCACGCCGGCGCGCCGGCCGGCTTCGCGGATCCGGGTGATGGTGCGGTGCAGATGGGGATCGGCCTCGACGTGGACACTGAGCATGTCGGCGCCCGCGGCGATGTAGTCGTCGAGGCTCCGCTCCGGGTTGGCGATCATCAGATGGACGTCGAGGCGGAGGGTGGTGATCCGGCGCAGGGCGCGGATCACCGGCGGGCCGATGGTCAGGTTGGGGACGAAATGGCCGTCCATGACGTCCAGGTGAATGAGCGCGGCGCCGCTGGTTTCGACCAGGCGGACGGCCGATTCCAGGTTGGCGAAATCGGCGGACAGCAGCGAGGGGGCCAGATATCGTTTTCGGTTCATCGGGACACCACCAGGGTGACGGGCGAACTCCGGCTGAACGGGTAGCCCGGTTCGGGATAATGCATCAGAACCAGTCCCGGCCGCTGGGTGAAAGACACCTCGTGCTCGGCGGGGCGCAGCAGAAAACCGTTCCGGTTCAGAAAGGTCGTCACGTTGTGGGCGTCGAAGCCGCGCAGGTCCGGCATGACGTAGTTGAAATCGCCGGATGGGACGTTGACCAGCAGGTTCACGTACGGGGTGGCGATGTTGCGCTCGCCGGCCACCGGGAGCTGCTCGACGATCTGCTCGCGGGCGGAGGCCAGCAACGCGGCGCGGCTGATCAGCCCGATTCGCAGCCCCACCTGGCCGAGCACGGCCTGCGCCTCCCGGAGGGTCATGCCCACCAGCCGGGGCACCTCCACCTGCTTGCGGCCCTCGCTGAGAAACAGCTTGACGTTCTTGCCCGCCTTCACCCGGCTGCCGGGCTCGGGGGTTTGCTGAATCACCTGGCCGGCCGGGAAGTCGGACGAGAAGCGCGTGCCCGCGATGACGCCGCTGAGGCGGTTCTTCCTGAGCAGGTTCATGGCCGCGTCCTGCTCGATGCCCGCCAGGTTGGGCACGATCACCTCGCGGCCGCGGATGGTGATCAGCATGGTGACGAACGCCCCGAGCAGCATCAGCACCAGCGGCAGGGCGGTCAGCGTGGCCAGCTTCGTGATTGTGATCAAGATGTGTTTGATTCTGGACATGCGTTGCCCGTCCTCGAGCGACCCGTATTCATTAGCACATCTGGCCCGGGGCATCAAGGGAATTCGCGGCCGGCCAGCGGACGGCGAGGCCGGCCAGCGGCCGGAGGGCCGGTGCGGATTCCCCGCTGCTCCGAAGCCAGCTTTGGGTTCGCGGCGAGGCGATCGCCACGGCGCCGGCGCCGGCCGTGCCGGCCAGGCGGAGCCATCGCCGCGCCAGGTCGCGCGCGGCCGCCGGGTCGATGGGGACGAGCGGTTCGGCGCGCAACCCCCGGCTCTCGATCGGCGGCGGCCGCCACGCGGCCGGGGCCAGCGCGCGCCAACGCCCCAGCCAGTCCAGCCAGTCGGCGGCGGCCATGGGCACGGGCGCCGGCAGCGTGGTAAACGGGGGATCGTTCGCCGAGTTCGCCGCGCCGCCGGCGAGCAGCCAGCCCTCCAGGTCGATCACCTCGGCCGGGACGCCGTGCGTACGCCAAAGCAACGCCAGCTCCGGCTCCAGGAAGAGCAGCGTCGCCGGCATCGGCGCGCCGGCAAATGGGGCCGCCAGAGCGGCCCGCAGCCCCTCGGCGTCCCCCCGCCAGGCCAGCCGGACGGGGCTGGGACCGCGAAGCATCCGGACGGCCGGATTGAAGCCGCCCCGGCGGAAGAGGGCCACCGCGTCGGCCAGCGCCGGTCCCCAGACCGCGCGCCCCAGGGGGCTGACCAGCAGCGTCGCCGGTCGGTCGCCGGCCGCCGTCGGCAGGGTCTGCCGGGGCGGGGCCGGCCGGATCGGCCGCAGGTGTGGAGGAGGCGAGACGGCCTGCCGCCGGCGCACGGCCCGGATGACGGCGCCCGCCCGGTGCGCGCCCGGCCGGTCAATGGCGGGCGCCAGGCCGCGGGCGTGCAGGGCGGTCCGGGCGGCGTCCAGGACCCGCAGCAGTTCGATGCCCGAGGGGCAGGCGTCCTGGCAGCGGAGGCACAGGAGGCAGCGCCAGAACAGCCGGGTGGCGGCGGGCGACGGGGGAAGTCCCGCGCCCAGGTGCCGGCGCAACACGTTGATCTTGCCGCGGAGGCCGTCTTCCTCGCGGCGGGACAACTGGTACAGGGAACAGTCCGGCAGGCATTTGCCGCAGTTGACGCAGCCGGTCAGCGCCTCCAGCAGCGGCGCCCACGGGTCGGCGTCGGCTGAACGGCGGGCCGGCGGCTCCGCGGGACCGCGGCGGGTCATGGGATGCCGCCCTCGCCGGCGAGAACCGCGCCGGCCGACAGCGCGCGGATCCGCTGGGCCAGCCGCCGGAACAGGCGGCGTCGCAGGGCGGCGGTCCGCTCCGGCCGGCCGTTCTGGACGGCGAACGACCGGACCGCCGGCTCCAGTGCGGCGAACGCGCGCTCAATCGCGGGCAGAACCGCGGCCGTCTCCACCGGGTTGTACGGGATGAGGACCGAGTCGAGGCCCAGACTGCCGAAAACAGCCAGGTAGCGGGCGGTCACCTCGTCGGGGCAGCTCTTGCGGACACTGCCGAGCTTGACCTCGTAACCGAGCAGGGTCTTCATGATCCCGGCCCGGCACACCCGGCCGGGGAGGTCCACCCGGCGGGTCCGCCGGCCGATGACCAGGCTGGCATACAAATCGTCCAGCCCCGGCTCGGCGAGTCCTTCGAAGATGTGGCGGGTGTACAGGCGCGGCGGTGTCATGGTCGGTTGCGGGAAGCGCCCCCGGGCGGCGGGATCACGGTCTGAGCGCCTGGCGCAGCACTTTGTGGATGCGCGTGTTGTCCATCACGCCGCTCAGGTCGCCGCTGCCCGCGCCCCGGGCGAAGACCGCCACCACCGCGGCCGAGTGGTCGTCCGAGCCGTAGTCGCCGCCCGCGATCGTGTTGGCGGACAGGGCGGTGCCGGGGCCGATGGATTTGGCCGGGCCATAGGCGGACGACTTGCCGGGATCGCGGACCGACAGCTCGCCCGTTTCGTGGTCGGCGGTCACGACGAGCAGCGCGTTGTTCCAGGAGCTGTGGGTTTTCACCCACTCCTGGACCTGCCCCACGCAGCGGTCGAACTCCAGCACTTCGCCCACGGCGCGTTCCAGCGCGTTGTCGTGGTTGGCCGTGTCGATGGAGCCGCCCTCGATCATGAGGATGAAACCGTCGGGATCCTCGCCGAGCCGGTCCAGCGCCGCCGACACGAGGTCGGACAGGTGGGGCACCGTGGCGGCGCCTGTGTCCCAGTCCCACTCGTAGGGCAGGCGCTCGCCGCCGAACACGCCGAGCAGCGGCAGTGACCGGGCGGACTGAAGCGCCTCGGCGCTTTGGCAGACCGTGTAGCCGGCGGCGCGGGCCCGCCGGGCGAAGTCGGGCGGGAGGTGCCGCCATTTGGCCGCGGTGCCGCCGCCCAGAACCAGGTCGGGCTTGGTCCGGAGCAGCCAGTCGAAGATCTGGTGGTAGCTGCTCCGCTTCGTGACATGGGCGTACGCCGCGGCGGGGGTGGCGTGCGTGACCGGTCCGGTGGTGACCAGCCCGACGGCGAGTCCCTCCCGGGCGGCTTCTTCGAATACGGTGGTGAGGACCGCGCCGTCCGGAGCCACCGAGAGGTTGCCGTTCCGCACCTTCCGTCCGGTGTACAGCGCGGAGGCCGACGCCGCGGAATCGGTCACCAGGCGGTCGGCGGAATGCGTGTACACCAGGCCCGTGACCGGCAGGGACTCCATGGTCAGGCGGTCGTCCAGCGAATCGGCCGTGGCCCCGAACCGGAAATAGTGCGCGTGCACCCAGGAGTTGATGCCCATCCCGTCGCCGATCATGAGGATGACGTGGCGGGGGGGTTTCCGGAACGGGCTGCCGGTGAGCGCCCACAGCGCCGACAGGGCGACCAGCAGCAGTACGGAACCGATCACGGGTTTCAGAGCGCTCTTGGTCATTCGCCGCCTTGACAGGATCGAGTGCAAAACATAGCGCAAAACGCGGTGTCGGGCCACCAGCTCCGACGGGGCTCGCAGCGTGGGGCGCCGGACGGGAAATCAGCTGGGTTGCGGCGCCTTGGGGGCGGGCGACGCGTTGGACGCCGCCACGGACGAGACGGCGAGGATGCGCGCGCCGTACCGGTTCTGCTGCCCCTCCTTCCAGACGATCTGGATGCTGACGTCGGAGGTGTAGTCCTTTCCTTTGAGCGAGACGTACAGGATGTCGCCGTCCTCGAAGCGGCGGCGGGAGCGGAAGCCGATGCCGGCCACGCTGATATCGACCACCTCGATGTCGGTGTCGATGTCTTCGCCGCGGGAATTCAGTCCGCGCATCCGCAGCGGCACGTTGAGCACGTACCGGGGGTAACCGCGCTTCTCGTCGAGCGCGTCGGTCAGGAAATCGGAGCTGATCAAATCGTCATCCATAACAGCGGCCTATTATATCGGAAACGGCAGGCAATTGAATGAAAAATACTGGCGTCGGACGAATTCTGCTACAATTGGCTGTCTCTCCGAATCCGGCGCCCGCGGCCGGCCGCTTGGCGCCGCCGGAGGATGAACCAACCGAAGAGAGGAAGTCATGGACACGTTTGATGTTGTCGTCATCGGCAGCGGCCCCGGCGGCTATGTGGCGGCGATCAAGGCCGCCCAGCTCGGCCTCAGGACCGCCATCGTGGAGAAGGACGCCACCTTCGGCGGCACGTGCCTCAACGTGGGCTGCATCCCCACGAAGGCCATGATCCATAGCGCGGAGCTCTACGCTCACATGGCCCACCTGGGCGACCACGGGATCGTCGTCGACGGGTACCGCTTCGACATGGGCCGCATGCACCAGCGCAAGGACAAGGTGGTCACCGGCCTGACGAAGGGTGTGGCCTTCCTGCTCAAGAAAAACAACGTGACGGCGTTCCGGGCGCACGGTGCGTTCGAGAACCCCCACACCCTGCGGCTGGAGGCCGCCGACGGCACCGCCCAGACGATCGAGTCCCGGCACGTCATCATCGCCACGGGCTCGGAGCCGAAGCAGCTCCCCCACATCCGCTTCGACGGCCGGGTGGTGCTCTCCAGCACCGACATGCTTCGCCTGGCGGAGCCGCCCAAAACGCTGGCGGTGATCGGGGCCGGGGCGGTGGGCGTGGAGTTCGCCTCGATCTACGCCGCCCTCGGCAGCGAGGTCACGGTGATCGAGATGCTGCCCCACCTGCTCCCCCTCGAGGACGAGGAGGTGTCGGCGGAACTGGAGAAGGCGTTCAAGAAACGGAAGATCCGCTACCAGACGGGGGCGGTGGTGGAGGCCCTGAAGACGGGCTCCGACGGCGCGGTGCTCTCTGTCAAGGACGCCGCCGGCAAGGTGGCGGAAGCCGCCTTTGAAAAGGTGCTGCTGGCCGTGGGACGGGCGCCCTTCACCGCCGGCCTGGGGCTGGACAAGGCGGGCCTCGAGACGGCCCGCGGATTCATCCCGGT
>CALAMB010000061.1 GCA_937925645.1 uncultured Acidobacteriota bacterium | reverse complement strand
TACGAATTACGATTACGAGCACGAACCCTCAACCCTCAACTTTCAACCTTCCCAACCTCATTCAGGCGAGCCGCTCGGCGACTGCTTCCCACTCCCGCAGCAGCGCCTCGATGTCCTGCCCCACGGTCTCGAATTCGTGGCCCAGTCGCGCCAGCTCGGCGCCGCCCATGCCGGAGGGCGGCTCGGTGAGGATCCGCTCGATCTCCGTCCGCCGCGCCTCGGCCGCCTCGATGCGCCGTTCGAGTTCGGCCAGCAGCCGCTCCAGCCGGACGCGCTCGTTCTTCGACAGCCCCGCGGGGCGGGCGCGCTCCTCCGGCTCGCGGGACCGGGCGGCCGGCGACGGCCGTCCGGCCGCGTCGGCCGCGGGCGCCGCCGCGCGCCGCGCCTGCCACGCCTCGAGCTCCGAGTAGTTGCCGTGGAACAGCTCGGCCGTGCCGGCCCCAAGGTGGATGATCTTCTGGATGATCCGGTCCAGGAAGTAGCGGTCGTGGGTGATGACCACCAGCGTGCCCGGGTAGTCCTCGAGGGCCTCCTCGAGCTGCTCGCGAGCGGGGATGTCCAGGTGGTTGGTGGGCTCGTCCAGCACGAGCACGTTGTGCCGGCCGTAGATGAGCCGCGCCAGCAGCAGGCGGTTCTTCTCGCCGCCGCTGAGCACCTCCAGCGGCTTGAAGACGTCGTCATCGTGGAAGCCGAACCGAGCCAGGAAGGTGCGCAGGTCGCCCTCGGCCGCCAGCGGGTCCAGCAGCCGGATCTCCTGGATGGGCGAGCCGGAAAGCGACTCCATCTTCTGGTCGAAGTAGCCCACTGAGATGTTGCGGCCCCAGGCGAAGCTGCCGCCGGCGGGCGGCAGCCGGCCCAGGATGGTCCGGAAGAAGGTGGTCTTGCCGGTGCCGTTCTCGCCGATGATGCCGAGACGCTCGCCGGCGAGCACCGTCATCTCGAAAGGGAACTCCACCAGCGGCCGGCCGTAGCCCACCGCGAGGCGGTCCAGCACCAGGACGGTCTCGGAGCTGCGGCTCACGCCGGACAGGTCCAGGTGGATCCGTCGCGTGTCCACGGAGGGACGCTCGATGACATCGAGTTTGGACAGCATCTTCCGGCGGCTCTGGGCCTGCTTCGTCTTCTGGCCGTAGATGTTGCGCCGGATGAAATCCTCGGTCTTGTCGATGAACTCCTGCTGGCGCTGGTACTCGCGGCGTTGCTGCTCGAGCTGCTTGTGGCGGTCGCGCTGGAAGCGGGTGTAATTGCCCGGCCAGCCGGAGATCCGGCGGTTGGCGATCTCCCACACCTGGTTCACCACGCGGTCGAGGAAGTAGCGGTCGTGGGAGACCACGATGAAGCCGCGGTCCCACGCCTGCAAGTACTCCTCCAGCCACCGGATGGCCGGCAGGTCCAGGTGGTTGGTGGGCTCGTCCAGGAGCATGAGGTCGGGCTTCTGCAGCAGGAGCTGGGCCAGGCCGAGACGGTTCAGCTGGCCGCCGGACAGCCGCGCGCACGGCATGTCCAGGTCGGCGTCGCCGAAGCCGAGCCCGTGGAGCACGGCCACGGCGCGGGCGCGGAAGGCGTAACCGTCGCCGCGCTCGTAGGTTTCTTTGGCCGCGCCGTAGCGCGTCATGAGCTCCGGCAAATCGTCCGGCGCGGCGTGGGTCAGCGCCTCCTCCAGCCGGCGAATCTCCGCCTCCAGCTCCATCAGCGGACGGAACACCTCCAGCGCCGCGTCGCGGATACTGCGCTCGCCGTCCACCCGCACCTCTTGGGCCAGGCGGCCGATGCTCAGGCGCGACCGGCGCTCCACGCGGCCCTCGTCGGGGGGTACCTCGCCGGCGATGATGGCCAGAAGCTGGCTCTTGCCCGAGCCGTTGGGTCCCACCAGCCCGACGCGGTCGCCGTCGTTGAGCTGGAGGCTGACGCCGGCGAAGAGATCCACCTCGGGAAAGTAGCGCCCGATGTTTTCCAGTTTGACCAGCATGGACGGGGGGCGGCCTCCCTACTCCGACACGTCGAGGCGCATCAGGGCGTCGTTGAGCCAGCGGACTTCCTCGCGGAGCTTCCCCTCGGCGTAGTAGCGGAGCACCGCGTCGGTGCCCGAGGCGCGGAGCTGCCACCAGAGGCCGTCGAATTCGATCAGCGTCCCGTCGCCGGCCCAGTAGGCGTCCTGGACCGGGGGGAACACGAATCCCGCCGGCCCGCGCTCCTGCAGGATCCGGGTGCAGGCGCCGGGGTTGAGCTCGCCGCGGTTGAGGCGTTCCGCCAGGGAGCGGAAGAAGCGCACCGTCTGTTCCTTCTTCCGGTTCCCCTCGGCCATCGCCGCCCCGCGGGCGGCGCCGACGAGCGACTCGTCGAACAGGGTCACGTCCTGGCGCTCGTAGAAGCGGTGGCGGATGGCGTACCGCTCCAGCACCTCCAGGTAGTAACGGGCGAAGCTGGAGCCGTCGAGGTGCAACCGGGCGGCGAGCGCCATGGCGGTGACGCCCACCTGGAAGGCATCCTTCTCTTTCAGCGCCAGCATGGACCGCGCCCCGCTCCGGCTGTGCAGCATCTCGGCGCCGCCCAGGGCGGCGCCGCCGCTCTCCTCGGCCATGAGCAGGATCCGCGTACCGGGGCGGAACGCGTGTCGGCGGCCGCGCGAGTCGGTGAGCGCCGGCTCCGCCGCGCCGGCCAGCTCCTGCTCCTCGAGGCGGGCGCAGGCGTCGCCGAAGTGCTTGAAGCCCACCGGCGTGAAGAACGTGGGGACGTCGAACCGCGCCGCCAGCTCCGCCAGCGAGCGGCTGGTGGGATAGGTCTCCATGAGGAGCCAGGGGCGCCGGTCCAGCAGGCCCTGCCGCCGGGCGTTTTCCAGCCGGAACGCCAGCAGCATGAGATAAATCTGGTTGGGCTTGAAATAGACGATGCTCCGGGCGGCGTCGCCGGCCTCCACCTCCAGGCCGTTGGCCTGCGCCCGGGCGGCGGTGTCCGGGTCGGCGACGGTGACCATGTTGAAGCGGTCGCCGTCGGGGTCCCAGATGAA
>CALAMB010000060.1 GCA_937925645.1 uncultured Acidobacteriota bacterium | reverse complement strand
CGGCTCGAGCACCGGCCACACCATCACCGCCGTCGCCGGCACCCGGACGATCAGCATGAGCGGGGCGACGCTCGCCGCGAATTCCAGCTGCAGCTTCACGGTGTACGTCAAGGGCATGGTCGGGGGGAGCTATGTCAACACCAGCGGCAGCATCTCCTCCACCGAAACCGGCCCCAACACCGAATCCGACGGCTACGGCACGGACAGCCTGACGGTGGTCGCTACGCCGGTGATCAACAAGACCTTCGGCACGACCAACCTGATCACCGGGGAGACCACCAGCCTGACCTTCACTATCACCAACCCCAACGGCGCCACCTCGCTGACGGGCGTGGCCTTCACCGACACCCTGCCCGCCGGGCTGGATGTCACTTCCGGCACTGTGACTCTTCCCTGTAGTGCGAGTGGTACTCTCACCCTGACGAACAACAATCCGAACCCGGATACGATTGTTTTGAGCGATGCCAGCTTGGACCCGGGCGAATCCTGCACCTTCTCGGTCACTGTCACCGGAACAACCACCGGAACAAAAGACAACTCGGTGCAGGTGACCTCCACCAACGGCTGCACGGGCAATACGGCCTCCGCCACGGTGATCGTCAGAGACCTGATCAGCTCCCTCGCGTTTCAGAAAAAAATCGGCTTGTCGTCCGACGGGCCCTGGTACAGCTACATGTCAGTCCCCGTCGGCACGCCGGTTTACTATCGGTTTGTCGTGGAAAACACCGGTGAGACGGACCTGACCAGTGTGGTGGTGAGCGATCCGAGCCTGGGCTCGTACTCCTGCACCTGGCAATATGTGGGGCCAACGGGATCCATGGTCGCTTACAGTCCCCAGTCGCCCCTGACGATCCCGTTCCCGGACGCCGGCGACGAACAGCACGTCGCCTACTGCGTCCCCTCGACAACGGTCACGGCGGTACTCGGCGAGCACACGAACACGGCCACGGTCACCGCCGACGGCTCTCTCACGGCCTCGGATTCCGCCACGTATAACGGGCAAAACCCGACGGCGGTGGTCATCGGCCGAGTCGCCCTCGGCTACGCGCGGGTTACGGATTTCCTCCGCAGCGTCGGCGTGCCGGAGATCGGCATCGCCGAACTGCAGAACATCCTGCGCGTCTGGGCGCCGGATTCCCCGGCCTGGGAGAGCGATGACCGCCAGGAATTGCTGGACGCCCTGATGGCTTACCTCGATCCGGACGGTGACGGCCGGGTGGTGGTGTTCCGTTGGGAAACGCTGGAGGAGCGGGGCGCCATCGGGTTCTACGCCGACCGGTTCACCGACGGGGCCTGGGTGCGCATCAACGCGGGGATGCTGCCCGGCCTGGTCGCTTCGCCGATGGGGGCGGAGTACTGGCTGGCGGACCCCGGCGCTTCTCCGGGCAAAAACTACGTGTACCGGCTGATCGAAGTCGAGGCGCGCGGCACGACCCGTGAATATGGTCCGTTCGACCTGCGGGTCGACACCCCGCTGCAGTAACGGGAAGGAGCGAACATGAACGCGAAGGGAAAAACCATGAGGAACATACGTCGGCTGTTGCCGGTGGTCGTCTGCGGGCTCGTGCTCGCCATCTCACCGGTCATGGCCGAATCGGCGTCACCGGCGAGTGGGAACTCCCACGAGCTGGTGTGGGATTCCTGGCAACCGCTGGCCGGGGGTTACATGGCGCGGCGCCGCGTGCCGGCACGCCTGGAACTGCCCGCCGAGGAGCGACGAGCGCCCGCCACGCAGTCCCGCGCGCAGACGGATGCGTTCAACAAGGCCTCGAATGAACTGTCACTGTGGCTCTACACCGATGTGCCGGGTTTGTACAGCGTGAGTCTGGACGCGGTCGCCGCCGAAACGGGAATCAGCGCCCAGTCATTGCAAGTGGCCGCGAAATCCAGGCGGCTGAGCCTGACCAACGCGGGGAGGGACGTATCGTTCTATTACGATTCGGTGTACCAGCGATTGCTGTTCGCCGGCGAAGAATATACCACCTTCTACACGGACGAGAATGCGTATCGGCTGTTGCTCTCCCAAAGACCGAATCCGCAACTGATAAGTGTCAGTCATGTTCGCCCGACGAAGTTGCCGCCCGGTCGGCATCAGCCGTTTCGTGAGGTGCTGCAGTTTGCTGAAGAAACCGACATGATGTTCAGCACCTGGCTGTACCCCGCGGACCCGGACGCCCGGTACTGGTTCTGGGATTACCTGTACGGATCGTTCAAGCCCCAGCTTCAGGTCCCCCTGCCCATTCCGAACCCGGCAGCCGCCGGCACCGCCCGGTTGCGGGTGAGGTTGCATGGTTTCACCGACCTGTACCCCGGCGACGAACACCGGGTGTACGCAAAAATCAACGGTGTCCCGGTGGGTTCCGAGCTGGTGTGGGACGGCCTGGCGCCGGCGGAACTGGTGGCGGATTTCGATCCATCGCT
>CALAMB010000059.1 GCA_937925645.1 uncultured Acidobacteriota bacterium | reverse complement strand
CAGCCCGACCGGCCGGCCGGCCGCGGCCTCAAGGTGACCGCTTCGCCGGTGAAGCAGTTCGCGGCGGAGCGGGGGCTGCCGGTGTTCCAGTACGCCTCCATGAAGAGCGATGACGCGTACGCGGAACTGGGCGCCCTCCAGCCCGATCTGCTGGTGGTGGCCGCCTATGGTCAGATCCTTCCCCAGCGGATCCTCGACGTGCCGCGGATCGCGCCGCTGAACGTCCACGCCTCGCTGCTGCCCCGGTACCGCGGCGCCGCGCCCGTCGCGTGGGCGATCCTGCGGGGAGAGGCCCGCACCGGCGTTTCCATCATGCGCATGGTCCGCCGGCTGGACGCCGGCGACATCCTCCTGCAGCGGTCGGAACCCATCCGGCCCGACGACACGGCCGCCGCCCTGCACGACCGCCTCAAGGAGCTGGGCGCCCGCTGCCTGCTGGAGGCGCTGGACCTGATCCGGACCGGTCGGGCCAACTACACGCCGCAGGACGAGCGCGAGGCGTCGTACGCCCCCACCCTGAATCGGACCATGGCCCCGCTCGACTGGACCCGGTCCGCCGGTGAGGTGCTCAACCGGATCCGCGGCCTGAATCCGTGGCCGGTGGCCCAGACCACCTTCCGCGGCGCCCCGTGCAAGATCTGGCTCGCCGAGCCGGCGAACGCGCCGTCCGGCCGTTTTCTACCGGCGCACCCCGGCCGGCTGGCCCACGCGGGCCGCGCGCTCGCGGTCCAGGCCGGCGACGGCGGCTGGCTGCGGCTGCTCCGGGTGCAGCTCCCCGGCCGCGCCGCCGTGAGCGGCGAGGCCTTCGCCCGGGGCGCCCGGATCGCCGAGGGGGACGCGTTTGCCTAGCCGCGCGCCCCACCCGTCGCCGCGGCGGCTGGCCGCCGAACACCTGGGCCGGGTGCTGGCCCGCCGCAGTTGCACGCCCGAGGGGCTCGCCGACGAGCCCGCCTACCAGAACCTGGACGACGTCGACCGTCGGCTCTGCTTCGAGCTGCTCCTCGGCACCCTGCGGCGCCTGTCCCTGCTGGACGCCGTGCTGGAAACACTGTGCCGGCGCCCGCCCCGTTTCCAGCCACCCCTGGTGCGAAACCTCCTCCGGACGGCCCTGTACCAACTGTTCTACCTGCAGCGGGTACCCGCCTATGCCGCCGTCGACGAGGCCGTGCGGGAGATCCGCCGCACCCCGTACCGGGGCATGGGCGGATTTGCCAACGGCATCCTCCGCGCCGCCGCGCGACTGGGCGCACCCGAGGAGGCGCTGGCGATCGATCCCGCCACACCGGACGGGCTGGCCCGCCTTACGGCACATCCGCCTTTCCTGGTGGAACGGTGGCTGGAGCGCTATCCGCGCGCGGCGGTCGTGGCCTGGCTGGAGCGCGCCAACCAGCCGCCGATCCACTACCTGGTGGTGAACACCCGGCGTGCCGATCCCGAGCGTCTGGCCGCCGCGTGGGCGGCCCGGGGCATCGCCGCGCGCCCGGCCTGGCCCGGCTTGCCGGTACTGGCCGTGGACGGCTCCCTGCGGGACCTGGACGACGAACTGGCCGCCGGGCTGTGCTACCCGCAGGATATCTGGTCGTTCGCCGTCAGCCGGCTGGTACCCGACCGGCCGTACCGCGCCATCGCCGACCTCTGCGCGGCGCCCGGCGGCAAGAGCATGGCTCTCGCCCTTCGCTTCCCGGACGCCCGCCTCACCGCCCTGGACAATCACGCCGGCCGCCTGGCGGTGTTGCGCCGCCGGGCGGCGACGCTGGGCCTCGACGGGATCGGCGTGGCCGTCGGCGACGCCACGGCACCGCCGCTGCCCGCCGCCGGCTTCGACCTGGTGCTCGTGGACGCCCCCTGCTCCGGCACGGGCACCCTGCAGAAGAATCCCGACCTGCGCTGGAAGCTCGGCCCCGAGGACATCCTCCGGCTGAGCCGCCTGCAGCGTCGCATTCTGGCGGCGGCCGCCGGCCTGGTGGCCCCCGGCGGCATCCTGGTCTACGCCACCTGCTCCGCCGAGCCGGAGGAGAACGAGGCGGTGGTGGACGAGTTCCTGGAGCACGCAGCCGGCGCCTTCCGCCCGCTCCCCCCCGACGCAGCCGGAACGCAGTTCATCACCCCGGACAGCTATTTCCGGACCTTCCCCACCGCCACCGAAGGCGAGGGCTTCTTCGCCGCCGTGATGGAACACCGGGACACCGATTGCGGCTCGTAGGCCACGGCCACCGGGCGCGGCCCAACCGATCAGCGGGATCCAACGGACAGCGCGTCGGTTCCAGCCTGCACGCCGTAGGCCGCGCTCCGGCCGGACGCGGCCCGCTCCCCCGGCACGGTTGAGCAATTCACCCTCGGGTTCCAGTCGCGGCGAAAACGGATCGGAATCCCCCGCACCGTGCCGAGTGTCACGGCGCCCGTCCGGCGGACGGGCGCTAC
>CALAMB010000058.1 GCA_937925645.1 uncultured Acidobacteriota bacterium | reverse complement strand
CCGGATCCTGGCCTCCGTCCACCGGATCAGCCGCCACGTGGCGCTCGCCGCCGGGGCGCCCGAGGACCGGCTGCCGGAGGTGACGCTGCGCGACGAGTTCACGCCGGCCGTCTACAACGACCCGGAACTGTGCCGCCGCGCAGCGGCCGCCTTCCGGGCGGCGCTCGGCGCCGACGCGGTGGTGGCGCGGCGCCCTGAGATGATCGGCGAGGATTTCGGCGCCTACCGGCTGCAGCACCCGCCCATCCCCAGCCTCATGTTCCGTGTGGGCACGAGCGACCCGTACCGCGCGCCCGGCACGGCGCCGGCGCCGCTCCACTCGGGGCATTACACCGCCGCGGTGGAGCCGAGCATCCGCACCGGCGCCCTCGCCATGTCCGCCCTCGTCCTGGAGCTGCTGCACCGCTGAGCGCCGCCGGGCGCCGCGGGGCTGCCCTCCTTTAGCTTGGAGTGCGCAGACACGTCTGCGCTTTGGATCGACGCGGGACGCGTCTTTGGTTAGCGCGAAGCGCTTTGGACTTCCCACCTTATGTCAAGCAGGAAGAGCCGGGGAGTGCCCGGCTGTCACCCGAGTGTTGGGGTGACTCCATTGAGGCGGCCGAGATCAAATAATGTCCGGTTATGGAGCATCGTGGTCAGCACCTTGAGCAACCGATCGCCGACTTGGCGCAGGGCGCGGGCATGGGAGCCGCCCCGTAGCCGGATGCGGTGGTAGATCCGATACCACGGGCTGACATGCTGGATGGCCACCCCGGCGGCATGGTGCAGGGCCAGGCGGAGGCGATGATCGCAGGCGCGGCGCATCAGGGTGATGCGATGGAGCCCGCTGCCCTTGGTGACGGGGGCCACGCCGCACTCCCCGCGCAACGTTCGGTAATCCGCCTGTTGGAGAGCCGTCGCCGCCTCGCCCAGGAGGATGGCGCCGGTCTTCCAGCCGATGCCGACGACGGAGCGGACGATCTCGCGATCGGTGGGGGCGGGGTCGGCCGACGGCGCGTTCATGATCGCTTGAATGGCGCGGCTGCACTGGCGGACTTGCCGTTGGATCAGCTCCAGCTGGTCCAGATAGAAAAGCACACGCTGGGCACCCAGTTCCACGGTCAGGGGGTCGCCGGATTCGCCCGGTTCCGCCAGGGCGGCCTGCAGGTCGACCGCCGTCAGGCGGCGGATTCGGTGCCGCCGCAAAATCTGCTGCAGGTCCGCCGTCGACAAGGTCGCCGCTTGGGCCGGCGTGGCCGCCTGCCGCAACAACGCCCACAGCCACGGCTCGTCCGCCCCGGGGCACCACCGCAGCAGGATCGGGAAGTACCGGTTCAATACGCTCCAGAGCCGGTTGGCCTGCTGGCGGTTCAGTTGTTCCAGCTCGGCCAGGGTCCGGGTCAGCTCCCGCAGCCGGTAGTTCTCCGGCGGCAGCGGGGCCACGCGGCGGAACAAGTGGGTGTCGGTGCGCAGGCTGTCGGCCAACACATAGGCGTCCAGCCGGTCGTCCTTGGCTCCGGCCACGGTATGCCGGTCGCGGAATCGATCCAGCTGCTTCGGGTTGATGGCGTACAACTGGACGCCCCGCTCCTGCAGCACTTCGCCCACCAGGCACCGCGGCGTCTCCAGCGCCGCGGCCACGGCGGTCGGCCGCCGGCCCGTGGCCTCGTCCACGAAGGCCACCAGACGGGCCACCCCGGCCGGGTCATGGCGGATCTGCCCTCGGCGCACCACCGTCCCGGTCGCATCGAGCAGGCACAGCTCGTGCTGTTGCGACCCCAGGTCGATTCCCAGCCACCAAGACGGTTGACTCATGATCCAGACCTCCTTTACGATGGCGGTATCGGCCGTACGTGAGGCGGGATCGCTCCTGTACCGGCGCTCGCGGCGCAACTTCCCACTGGATCTGGCCTCACGTCGTCCTTGCCGGGACGCTGGTCCAAACCCGTTCCTGGCCGGAACTGAATGCATCGGCGTTCCCGGCAAGGGGCCGACCGGACTCATCCTAACCGAATCGGATGGTGTTTGGCCTGTTTCCTGCGGCGATCCCGGACACAGCGACAGGGACACTAATCCAAAACGGGTTGTTCACCAACCAGGAGTGCGCTGGTGTTCCCCACCGCTGCGCCGTTCACGCGATTACAATGTACAGGAGTGCGCAGACATATCTGTGCCCTGGTTTCCCGCGAAGCGGGCACTGATTCTCAGGAAACCCGCACCTAGTGGGGCACACCCATAAGTTTGCCAAATTTTCGAGGAAATTCTGCGATTAAATTTTTTTTAAGGATCCATCACCACCCATTTGATTCTCATACTATCTGCCAAGCAGACATTATCATTATGCTATGATTATAATAATTGGTTTCGTAACAGCCTGGATTCGAGGTGTTCCATGAAACCTGATAGACTTTTTTCTTTGTTTAATCTGATATTTATTTCTTTGCTAGCGTGTTTCGTCTTTTCGGGCGGAAATATATACCAAGGTTCTATGGTGGTAGGACCCAATGCCCCGTTGCTTGTTGGGGATTACATTTCGAACGTCAGTGGTTTGAACAGTTACCTCGTGTTCTTCATTGAGGTTCCCCCAGGATTACCAAGTGGAACAAGGTTATACATCGAAATATTCGATGCTGACATCGGGGACACGTTTGACCAGTCGCTGAATGAACTGGGTGAACCGATCCTTTCAGATCCGGATTCGCAGGTCATCTACTATTTAGACCAACCCGATGGCGCTCCTTACGCCAACTCAGGATTGATCGGTCCTGATCCTGATGATTGTGACAGCGGTGATTGTTATGACGGAAACGAATTTAATGTTCCTTTAAACTTCACTGTTCTGGATCCAACTCCCGGTCATTGGAGATTGCGGGTTATCATGCAATCAGGTGATGGAACAACCTTTAAGGGCAATGACATTAATTATTTTGAAGTTGCTGCTTTCACTGATCCCATCGAATACAGTTTTAATCTGGATTCCGATCCTGGATGGACTGAGGATCCATCGGGCACTGCTTGGGAGTGGGGTCCGCCGGATGCTGAAAATACCGTGGGTGACCCGACTGAAGCTCCTGAGGGATTCACCAACATCTATGGCTACGCAATCGGTGGGGAATATGGCGAGATCACCAACAGTTATGGAGAATGTCTCGTCGTCAACCCACCCATCGATTTTTCCAGCGCCGCTCGTTACAACATAAGCTTTCAAAAGTGGTTGGGCCTGGCAGCGGACGACAAAGCCTCGTTTGAAGCATCGATCAATCCATCAGATCCCGGGTCTTGGGTAAAAGTAGCTAGCTATGATTCGACCGCGGACATAGAATGGACTACGTTGTCTTTTAGCCAGCTTGATATTCCCGAGTTGAGACACCAACCCGAAGTTGCCTTTCGCTGGGTGATGGGACCTTCAAACCAAACGGATCATTCATTTGGTTGGAATATCACCGACATCCAAATCAGAATCTACCCTGAGATCAATATCTATGCCTATCCATTCGTGGTGAACGGGTGGGACGGCTCCGGTATGATTTATGATTCCTTTACGTTTTATCCCTATGTCACTTGCGGATGCTCGGTGTACAGCAACGATTTCGACGCAGCTTTTTCAGGCACAACCAACGCTACCTATTACTTTGAAGGTCGCCTAATCGAAGCGGATTTGACTCCGGCATATGAATCATCTTTTGTGAGTTCCACCAGTGCTGGCAGTTGGGCCCAGAACGCGCTGGATGGTTGGAACAGCCAGAATTCCGCCGCCGAATACGGGTTGTGGAGCGAAATGATCACACTGGAAGCACCCGGAACAAGCGAACCAAACAATATCATCAGCCATTATCTGGGCAACTATAAAACGCTGACACCACCGCCTTCCTCTTCACCAGGTGATCCCGGGAACGATGCGTTGCGTTTCTATCTGTTAGACAGCGATTTCCAAAAGCCGCTCAAGCCTTTCATGCTTCAATCCGTTCAGCAAGTGTTGGGCCCTGCACAACCCACGATCAGCGAAACCACCACGATCCGGATCAGCGTAGCCGTTGTGAATCCAACGCCCTACGCCATTACCTTTGATTCGTCGCACCTGATCAAAGTGTATATCCCTGCCTCGTCCGTCGACGGCAATATCACATACGCGGGACATCTCACAGGCGTAATTGACCCGTTGCCGGATGAGCCGTTTTCCCAACCCACTGGTCCCACCAACAGTTATATCGAATGGAATCCCGGCGAACTACCCCCGCGGTCGACAGCCATCCTTCGCTATTGGCTGGATGTTACACCGCTCACCACCAATGCTTTTCTGGTCACCGGACAACCCGATCCCACTGGCGTAAATGATACCGGGACTACGGCTTTTTTTGAAGATGAGATGGGCGCCGATTTTCTATTTGGGCCCATTTGCGGACTGTGGGTGCAAGCGGCTAGCGAACTCCCCACCCGGGTGCTCGTTTCCGATTTCGGCAGCGAGTGGGCCGGCGGCGAGCCGGTGCTGCGCTGGGCCACCGCGGCGGAGCAGGGGACCGCGGGCTTCTTCGTCTCCCGCTGGGACGAGGCCGACGGAGGGTGGCGGCGCCTCACCGACACGCCGCTCCCGGCCCTGCCGGGCCACCCCCAGGGCGGCGTGTACCGATTGGCCGATCCGGAAGCGTTGCCCGGGCAGACCTACCAGTACCGGATCGAGGAGCTGGACGTTCACGGCAGGACACTGGAATACGGCCCGTTCACGGTGACGATACCGGAAACCGCGTCGAGCCCGGACGTCGTGGCCGCCCCGCCCGTCGACGCATCCGGCTCCCGCACGCCGCACCCGCGGCAGCGGCGGGATGCGGTCACACCGAACGCGGAGCCGCAACACCATGAATCGGCTGTCGCGGGCAAGACCGCTGCGGGCGGGGCGCGGCCCGAGGCGGCGAAGGTGGCGGTGCGCGCCGACGGGCTGCACGCCGTGCCGTTCGACGCGCTGGCCGAGGCGCTGGCGCTGCCGCGCGCGGCGGTGGAGGCGCTGGCGCATCGCGGCCGCCTGGAGATCACCAGCGGCGGCCGGCTGGTCACTTATCTTACCGACCAGGCGCCGGGCGCCATCGTCTTCTACGGCCGGCGGTCGGACAGCCCCTACGCCGACGCCAACGTGTACCGCGTCGCCGTCGGCCGCGGCCAGCTCATGGCCCGGGCGAACGGCGCGCCCCCCGCCGCAGTGGCGTCGGGACTGACCTTCGCCACGACGAAGGACGCGGAAGAGGATCACTTGCCCGCGCCCGCGGTCACCCGCAACCCTGAATCGGACTACTGGTTCTGGGATTACCTGTTCGCCGATCACCCGACGCTGGGCG
>CALAMB010000057.1 GCA_937925645.1 uncultured Acidobacteriota bacterium | reverse complement strand
GCCGGATCTCCTCGATCTTCTCGTCGATCTTGTCGAACAGGTCGCGCCGGGCCTTGATCCCCTCGCGGGTGAGAAAGGCGACGGCTTCGGACCGGGTGTGGCAGACGCCGGCTTCCAGCAACTGTTCCAGACGCCGCACCGACTCGTCGTCCAGCCGGACCGACACGATGAGCTGCCGGTGCACGGCCTTCGCCTCATCCATGATTTTCTCGGCCTGGCGTCCCAGCTGTTCGCTGATTTCGGTGGCCGCCTGCTTGGCCGAGCCCACGAACTCCTTGAAATCCGACTTGACCTTCCGACGGGTTTCATCCTTCATGATGGTTCCTCCTTGCGACGTCGCGCGGCGGCCGCTGTCTCCAAATCGAAATCAGTCAATCGATGCGTGTTTGCGGGCCGCGCACGAACCGTGTTTGACGAACAGTTGAAATATAGCATACAAGTAATAATATTACATTAAATGTTCTTACCGTTCTTTTCGTTTTGGTCCGGGCGCTGCGGCGCGCTAAGATCAGCCATTGCGCGTCAGCGGAATCCCTGAGCCGACGGAAAACGGCGGAGCGGACAAGGAGATCGGGCATGGCCAGGTACAAGTTGTTGCTGGAGTACGACGGCACCCGGTACGGCGGTTGGCAGATGCAGCGCAACACCCGGACGGTGCAGGGCGAGATGCTGACCGCGGCCCGAACGGTGTTCGGCGTCGAGGAGTTGGAACTCCTGGGGGCCGGCCGGACGGATGCTGGTGTTCATGCCCTGGGCCAGGTGGCCCATCTCGAGGTTCCCGAATCCCGGCCGCCGGCTGAAATAATCCGGAAGCTCAACGACGCCCTCCCGCCGGACATTACTGTCCTCCAGGTCTGGCCGGCGCCGCCCCGTTTCCACGCCCGCTACCACGCCCGGTCGCGGAGCTACCTGTACCAGGTGTCGCGTCGGAAGACGGCGTTCGGCAAGCGATACGTCTGGTGGGTCAAGGATCCGCTGAACCTGCCGCGGATGCGGGCCGTGGCCGCCCGGATCGTCGGCCGGCACGATTTCCGCTCGTTTGTCGACAAGCGCCTGGAGGACAAATCCACGAAGATCGAACTCAGCGAGTTCGAGCTCCGCGAATGCGGCGACCTGATCCTGTTCCGGGTGAGCGGCACCCACTTTCTGTGGAAACTGGTCCGGCGCCTGGTGGGCACGGTGGTGGCGGTGGGCGCCGGCCGGCTCTCCCGTGAGCAGGTGGACGCGTGCTTCGACGCACCCTCGCCCGAACCCGCCCGGTGGACCGCCCCGCCCTCGGGGCTCTTCCTGGAGTGCGTGCGGTTCGCAAACGACCCGCCTCTCGGCGACATCCGCCCGGTGCTCCGGCTCGATCGGCCGGAGCGAGGCATCGGGCTGCCGGACGAACCATGAAAATCCCCGACGGCGCCGCGCGCATCCAATCCGGCAACGCGCCGCCCGTTTACACCGCGCCGCCCGAAGCATCCATTGGCCTGGTGACGGCCGTGAGCGACTCTGACCGAATGGCCCCGCGATGATCAACCGTTGGTTCCGGTTTATTGATGAGCTGACCCGGCGGCCCGGCGCCGATCGCCAGCAGTACCTCGACCGGCAGTTCCCCGGCCTGCAGAAGCGGCTTGGTTTCCCGGTGCTGGGCGAGGACCGGGCGGTTTTTGTTTTCCGTGGCTCCGCCAGGCGAGTAGCCGTCACCGGTGACATGACCGGCTGGCGGCGGCGGCTGCCGTTGTCCCGGATTCCCGGCACCGACCTGTTCATGCGGGATATGGCGCTCGAGCCGGCGGCACGCCTCGAATACAAGATCGTCGCCGACGGGGAGTGGCGGATGGATCCGCTCAACGCCCGGGTGAGCCCCGGTGGGTGCGGCGAGAACTCGGAGCTGCGCATGCCCCGGTACCGTTCCGCACCCGAGGCGGATCCGGACGCGCCAATGCCTCCGGGGCGGCGCGAATCGTTTCGGGTGCGTAGCGTACGCCTGGCCGGTTCGCGGCGGGTCACGGTGTACCTGCCGGCCGCTTACTCAGCCCGGCGCCGGTGGCCGGTGGTGTTTTTCCATGACGGCGCCGAATACCTGGCGCAGGGTCTGGCTGACCGCATCCTAGCCTACATGGAGCGGGCCAACGAGCTGGCGGCGGTGGGGGTGTTCGTCCACCACGGCGACCGGACCCGGGACTTCACGCTCAACCCGGCCTACGCCGACTTTTTCGCCGATGAGTTGCCGGCGGACATCGCCGCGCGCTACTCCCTGAGCCGCGAGCCCGGCCGCCGGGTGATGGTGGGCGACTCGCTGGGCGCGCTGGCAGCCGGATTCATCGCCTACCGCCACCCGGGTGTGTTCGGCGGCTGCGTCCTCCAGTCGGGCGCCTTCAACCTGGCGTATCCGCCGGCGCGCCGCTCCCGCTTTCAGAAACACGAGCGGGAGCCGTTCGGTCTGGCCGTGGCGGAGGCGCCGCTGCCGACGCGCTTCTGCCTGGTCTGGGGCAGCTACGAACGCGCCGTCTGCGGGCTGGATTTGGCCGCGGGCAACGAGCGCTTTGCCGCCGATCTGCGGCGCAATCCCACGGTCCGCGGCGTGGCGGAGCGCGTGCTGCCCCAGGGCCACAATTGGGGGCTGTGGCGCGACACGCTGCGCGACGGACTCCGCTGGAGCTTCGGCGGACGGGGTGCCGGCCGCCGCGCCGGCGGTGACCCCGCCGCCGGCTGAACGAGGGAACAGCCATGGAGTACCCGGTGGTCCGATCGGACGACACGAACACGATGACGGAACAGCCGGCCCGCCAGCCGCGGCATTCCGTGAAGCTGATGCTGGCGGTGGCCGCGGCCATGTCCATGTCGGCCCATCTGCTGTCGCGGCTGCTGGAAAGCTGGATCCCCGCGCTCCGCTTGTCGCTCAGCATGAGCATGCTCATGGAACTGGCCATCCTGTTCGCGCTGTTGGGACCGGTGCTCGTCCTGTTCCGGCCGGCGATCCGGCGCGTGATCCGCTGGTTCGACACCGAACGCGAGCTCCAGGACTCCAAGCTCCGCTTCGAAACGCTGTTTGCCCGTTCCGGGATCGGCGTGTTCATGGCGGGCCTGGACGGGCGGATCCTCAGAGCCAACGAGGATTTCCAGACCATGACCGGCTACGGCGAACACGAACTGCGCGACCGGCGGCACACCGACCTGATCCATCCCGACGACCGCATCCGGTACGAGCGCTACTACCAGGATTTTCTGCGGGGACGCATCGACCGGTTCACGCTGGAGGCGCGCCATGTCCTGAAGAACGGCCGGTCGCTCTGGTCCCGGATGCATGCCGCCATGCACCGGGACACCGCCGGGCGGCCGCAATTCGCCGTCTGCATCATCGAGGACGTGACGGAGCGCCGGAAGGCCGAGCAACATCTCCGCCAGACGGCCAAGATCATCGAGAACACCGAAGAAGGCGTGGTGGTGACGGCCGCCGACGGCCGGATCCAGTTCATCAACCCCGCCTTCACGGCCATCACCGGCTATACGGCGGACGAGGTCCTTGGCCAGACCCCGCGCGTCCTCAAGTCCGAGCATCACCCGCCTGAGTTCTACCGCGGCCTCTGGCAGCAGCTGATCGCGACCGGGCGATGGGAGGGCGAGATCTGGAACCGCCGCAAGAGCGGGGAGGTTTATCCGCAGTGGTTGACCATTTCCTCGATCCTGGACGACCAGGGCGGAGTGGCCCAGTACGTGTCCGTGTTCCATGACATTTCAGAACAGAAACAGCGCGAGGCGCTGATCACGCACCAGGCCTTTCACGATGCCCTGACCGGCCTGCCCAACCGGATCCTGTTCACCGACCGGCTGGCCCTGGCGCTCGCCCACAACCAGCGGGTGGGCCAGTCCGTGGCGGTGATGTTCGTGGACATCGACCGGTTCAAGGTGATCAACGACACGCTGGGCCACCTGGTGGGCGACCGGCTGCTGCAGGAAGCGGCCCGGCGACTCCAGCAATGCGTCCGCGGCGAGGACACGGTCGCCCGTATGGGCGGCGACGAGTTCACCGTCATTTTGCAGGAAGTGGACGAGCCGGGGGCGCGGCGGATCGCCAGCCGCATCCTCCAGGAAGTCGCGGCCCCCGTAGTCATCGACGGCCAGGAAATACACACGTCCGCGAGCATCGGGATCAGCATGGCCCCCGCTGACGGCCAGACCGCCGAGACCCTGATGAAGCACGCCGACATCGCCCTGTACAAGGCCAAGGACGGCGGGCGCAACCAGTTTTTCTTCTTCAGTTCCGGACACAACGGCCGCTACGTCAGCGACCTGAACCTGGAGCGCGACCTGCGGCGGGCGGTGGAGCGGGCGGAGTTCGAGATCCACTTCCAGCCCCGCGTCAACCTGGCCACCGGGCGCATCGGCAGCGCCGAGGTGCTCCTGCGCTGGCGCCATCCGGAGCGAGGCCTGATCGGTCCGGCGGATTTCATTCCGCTGGCCGAGGAGACCCGGTTGATCCTGCCCATCAGCGAGTGGGTGCTGCGAGCGGCCTGCGCGCAGGCCGTGGCGTGGCGCGCGGCAGGACATCCCGCCATCCGCCTGGCGGTCAACATCTGCGCCTGCCATTTTCACAAGCCGGGCTTGCCGGAGCAGCTCGCGGTGCTGCTGCAGGAGACCGGACTGCCGCCGGACCAGCTGGAGCTGGAGATCACCGAGACGGTGGCCATGCGCGACCTGGATGCCAGCGTGAGACTGCTTGAGGAGCTGCAGGCCCAGGGCATCCACCTGTCGATGGACGACTTCGGCACCGGCTATTCGTCTCTCGGCTCGCTCTCCCGGTTCCCGGTGCAGTCGCTGAAGCTGCACCGCTCGTTTGTCGAAAACGTCGAGTGGGACCCGGGACGGGCGCGGATTCTCCGGCTGGTCATCGTGCTGGCCCACACGCTGGGAGTGCAGGTCGTGGCCGAAGGGGTGGAGACCATCCGCCAGATGGACCTGCTGCGGGACTACCGTTGCGATGAGGTGCAGGGCTTTCTGTTCAGCCGGGCGCTGCCCGCGGACGACTTTCGCGAGGCGTTCCTGACCCACCCGGATCGCCTGGTCGCCTGGCCGGTGGTCCAGTTGCCGGCCGGATCCGCCGCCGGCATTCCGCCCGTCGCCTGAGGCCGACATTTCCGCCGGAGCAATGTCGTTCGATGGTATGATTCGGCCGTCGGCCAACTTTCGCCAAGGAGGCAACGCAATGGCGCTCAAGCAATGGGACACTCCTCCCCCAATGCAGATCGATCCCGCCAAAAGCTACCGGGTGGCGCTCGAGACCGACCGGGGGGTCATCGAACTGGAACTCCACGCGCAGCACGCGCCCATGACGGTGAACAACTTCGTCTTCCTGGCCCGGCAAGGATTCTACGACGGCATCACGTTTCACCGCGTGATCGCCGACTTCATGATCCAGGGCGGCGACCCCACGGGCACGGGACGCGGCGGCCCCGGCTATCGGTTCGAGGACGAGTTCAAAGGCAACCCGCTCCGGCATGAGAAAGGGGTGATTTCGATGGCCAACGCCGGACCCGACACGAACGGCAGTCAGTTCTTCATCACCCATTCGCCCCAGCCGCACCTGGATGGCCGCCATACGGTCTTTGGCAAGGTCACCGCCGGCCAGCCGGCGGTGGACGCCATCCGGCAGGGGGACCGGATCATCCGGGTGACCATCCAGGAGTCGTAGCGCGTCGCCGGGCCGGTTCGAGCGGCCTCAACGGCAACAAGGTCAAGAAAGGTTCGGACACGCGGTCACCGCATCCGTTTGTATGGGTAGACACGTCATCCATACGGGGAGGTCGACCATGCGTGACGAACAGTATTGGCCGCGGGAGGAACTGCGGGTTGCCGTGCGCGTGCCGGTCATGGTGGAGATTACGGGGGATCGGGGGGAGGTGGTTTTCCTCGACACCGTCACCACGGACGTTTCCCGGAGCGGCTGCCGGCTCGACCTGGGCGGACCGGCGGATTTACCCAACTGGTTGGAATTGGGCAAGCCGTTTCGCGCCTCGCTCAATTTCGGCCAGCAGACCCTGGACGCCTGGATCGCCGTCATCTGGCAGTATGGCGCCCAGTGCGGCGTTCAATTTGTGGATCGGGACAAGCACTGGGTCATGAACTGAAAGACCCGGGGCGGGCAGCCCCGGGTCAACAGATTGCG
>CALAMB010000056.1 GCA_937925645.1 uncultured Acidobacteriota bacterium | reverse complement strand
CATCGGGATCGGCCTGGTGGGGCTCACCCAGATGCTGGTCTACTCCCTGACCGGCGGCGTCATCGCGGCGTACGGGGCGGTCACGGCCGCGCAGATGAGCCCGGAGCTCGCCGAGGGGCTGGCCGCGATCAATCCCATGTCGCTCGTGTACTTCGTCATCTTCTTCGTGCTGGGCTACTTCATCTTCTCGGCGATGTTCCTGGCCATCGGGTCGCTCTGCTCCACGGAGGAAGACGCCCAGAACATGCAGGGGCCGGTGATCATGCTGCTCGTCATCCCCATGGTCAGCACGATGTTTTTCATCTCCAATCCCGACTCGCTCATCGCGGTGATCATCTCGCTGATCCCCGTGTTCACGCCCATGGTGATGATGATGCGGATCCTAGTGCAGACCCCGCCGCTGTGGCAGATCCTGCTGTCGATCGTCCTGAGCGTGGCGTTCATGGTGGGGCTGATGTGGGCGGTGGCCAAGATCTTCCGCATCGGCGTGCTCATGTACGGCAAGCGACCATCGCTCAAGGAGATCATCCACTGGTTCAGGGCGGCCTGATCGCCGTCGCGGGTAACGAAAAACGAGCGGCCGGGTCACGGGGACCCGGCCGCTCGCTGTTTACAGGCCGATCACAGCCGGCCGGAGCCGGCGAAACCGGCTACCGCGGTTTGCGCATGTCGCCGGTGTCCAGGTAGCGCGTGTGCATCTGGAACACTTCGCGGATCAGGTGCGGTTCGTGACCGCCCACCTCGCGGCAGGCGCGCTCATAGTAATCCATCAATTCGTCGCGGTAATCGGGGTGGACGCACTTGCGGATGATCTCCGGCGCCACCTCGCGGGGGCACTTGCCCCGGAGGTCGGCCAGGCCCTGTTCCGTCACCACGACCTTGACGTCATGCTCGGAGTGGTCAAAGTGGGTGACGAACGGCACGATGCTGGAGATCTTGCCGCCCTTGGCGATGGACGGCGTGACAAAAATCGACAGGTACGCGTTGCGCTCGAAGTCGCCGCTGCCGCCGATGCCGTTCATCAGGTGAGTGCCCATGATGTGGGTGGAGTTCACATGGCCGTAAATGTCGGCCTCCAGGGCGGTGTTGACGGCGATGACGCCCAGCCGCCGGATGATCTCCGGATTGTTGGACATCTCTTGCGGGCGCAGCAGAATGTGGCGCTTGTACCGGGCGATGTCCTGATGGAACCGCTTCTCGCCTTCGGCCGACAGCGTGATGGAAGTGCCCGAGGCGAAGACGACCTTGCCGGCGTCGATCAGGTCGAGCACGGAGTCCTGGATGACCTCGGAGTAAAATTCCATGTTCTGGAACTCGGAGTTGAGGAAACCCTGCAACACCGCGTTGGCCACTCCGCCCACGCCCGATTGCCACGGTAGGCCGCGGGGCATCCGTCCGGAACGGATTTCGTGAGTGATGAAATCAATGATCAGTTCGGCGATACGTTTTTCCGCGTCGGTGCAGGGGGTGAACGACCCGTGGCTGTCCGGCGTGTCGGAGATGACCACGTGGCGGATGCGGTCGACGTCCGTCACCATGTAGGGGCGGCCGATCCGGTTGGACGCTTTCACGATGGGGATGGGCAGCCGGTCGGGCTGGTCCTGGGGCACAAAGATGTCGTGGATTCCTTCCAGTTCCAGCGGGTGCGTTGTGTTCAACTCCACGATGATGTTCTTGGCGAGCCGGCACAGCGTGGGGGAGATGCCGATGCTGGTGGTGGGGACAAGGTAACCCTCTTCGGTGATGGCGTGGGCTTCGATCACGGCCACGTCGATGGGGCCGAAGTAACCGTAGCGGATTTCCGAGGAGACGTGGCTCAGGTGCTGGTCGTAGAACCGGGCGGTCCCCGCGTTGATCTGGTCGCGGAGCTTCTTGTTGGACTGGTAGGGCATCCGGCGGTCGATGGCGCCCACCTCCGCGAGGGCCCCGTCCAGTTCGTCGCCGACGCTGGCGCCGGTGAACAGGTTGATGCGGGTCTTTTCACCGGTCTGCTTGATCCGCTCGGCCAGCGCCTTGGGCACGAGCTTGGGATAGCCGGCCGGGGTGAACCCGCTGCAGCCGACGTTCATGCCGTTCTGGATCAGCGCGGCGGCCTCTTCCGCCGTACCGATCCTGTCCATCAACTTGGGATTACGAATCCGGTCTTTCATCTCTGACTTCTCCTGATTGTGAATGAAACGGTTATTGCGGGGGATTCAGCTTGCGGATGACCGCCCGCCTGCCGGCGGCGCCGATCACCTCGACGGTGTCGCCGAGCGCGACGGAGCCCGGCTGCTCCGGCAGGCCGATCCAGTCGGCGCCTTCGCAGTGGAGCATGAACAGACCCGCCTTCTCATCGACGATGTCCCGCAGGCGGCCGGTCCGGCCGATGAGGTTTTGAACCTTCGGATCGTCCTTCGGCCGAACAAAACGCCGGAACAGCCAGCGGGTCAGCGGTTCCAGGATCAGCCCGCCGACCGCCAGGGTGAGCCACTGACCCCATACAGGCGCGTTGAGGTGCGCGGCGGCCGAGGCGAGGAGGCAGCCGCCGCTCAGTGGCAGCAGCGGCCGGAAGCGCGTCATCAGATGGACAGCCAACAGCAGGATGGCGGGAACCAGCCAGTACCAGTGCGTCATGCGTTCTTTCCTGAGGTCATCCGGATGATTAAGGTGCGGCCCGATCGACGGCAGCGGGCAAGGCCGGGGCCGCCTGTGCCGCGGCGGGCGCTCACGAGATGAACTCGACGTTTTTCGGCATCTTGAGCTCGAACGTCTTGTCCTTAACTTTCTTGTTGATCTCGATCTTTCGAAACTGGATATCCGTGTAGTCGCCGTTGGGCTCTTCGATCCGCTGGCGGGCCGGGATGCCGGTGCCGGCCTCAATCCAGAGATTCAGACTTTTGAAGTACGACTTCAGCTTGGGGCTCTTCGGGTTCAGCATGAGCACATGGTAGACCATCTTGCCCTCCACCTCGTCGTGGAGGTAGGTGATGTCGAAATTGCTCTTGAGATCGTTCACCGAGGTGCCGATGCCGAAATTGGCGTAACGCGCCTGTGACTCGTCGATCTTTCGCCGAACCGCCTGGTTTTTCTTCGGGTAAAACACCACAATTTCCTGCGGGGTGACCAGCAGGATGGTTTTACGGGGTTCCTCGATCTCCTTCTTCAGGTAGATCCCGTTCGTCTCCTTTTTGAAATAAAACTTGCCCTTCTCCAGCTCGTCGTACTCCTGAATGATGTTGAGATATTTGCGCTGGATGATGTCGGCCTGGAAGGTGCGCAGCACCTTGTTGAGCTGGTTAAGCTTCCGCAGCACCCGGTCCAGCTTGACGCTGCCGCCGGCCGGAGCCGGCTGGGCCGACAACGCGGCGAACAGCAGCAGGAAAACTGAGAGGAATAAGCGTCGCATGCGGCGGCCTCGATATTATTGGATCGGCTGGCTGGATGGTGCCGCCGGCGCCGCCAGCGCCGCCGGTGCTGTGGGTGCCGCCGGTTGGGGCTTGGCCCGCCGCTCAAAGCAACTGTGGGGCACCAGGAAGATGAACAGCAGGATAAGAACGACGATGATGTCGTAGGCAATGCTGCCGCGGTCGTACTTCCACAAAAAAATGTTGTGCAGCAGACTCTTGATAGTGCCCATGTCGTGCGCCCGCCGCTCAATGACTGAAGATGTCCTCGGGTTCCACGAGGAGTTCGCTCCGGGGCTGCCGCAGGATTTGGCCGTCCCTCATTTCCACGATCCGGTGCGCGTAGGATGCCGCTTCGGAGTTGTGGGTGATCATGACCACAGTTTGGTTGAACCGGAGGTTGAGATCCCGGAGCATTGACAGGACGATCTGGGAATTTACGGTGTCCAGGTTGCCGGTGGGCTCGTCCGCGAGGATCAGGGCCGGCCGGTTGATCAGCGCCCGGGCCAGCGCCACCCGCTGCTGTTCGCCGCCTGACAATTCCAGCGGCTTGTGGTCCATCTTGTCCTGGAGGCCAAGGACACCAAGAATTTCCTCCACCGTGTGGGTGTCGAACGATCCGTTGCCGCGGATCTGACGGGCCAACTGGAGGTTGTCCCGCGCAGATATCGTCGAGAACAGGTTGAAGCGCTGGAACACAAAACCGATCTTGGCCCGGCGGATCTCAGTCCGCTCACGGTCCGAGCAGCGGGCCAGGTTTTTATCCTCGATCAGGACATCGCCTGAAGTCGGGCCGAGCAGGCCGCCCATGATGTGCAGCAGGGTGGATTTGCCGCACCCCGAGGGGCCCATGATGGCGATGAATTCCCCGCGCTTGATCTGAAGATCGACGCCACGGAGCGCCGGCACATCCACCTTGCCGATGCGGTAGATCTTGGTCAGGCTGTTGATGGTGACGATATTTTGCATGAAACCGATCCGGGGAAGACGTAACTAACCAGTATATTTTGATTCACTCGTCCATTCAAGCTGAAAGGCGGACTTGCGCCTCATTCGTACATCAGCGCTTCGACGGGATCCTGGCGGGCGGCCCGGTAGGCGGGATAGGTGGACCCGAGAATCCCGCTCAGCAAGGCGATGAGCGCCACATAGACGATCCACTCCAGCCGGATCTCGAAGGGCAGCGACGGGTAGAGCACGTGCAGCACCCGCGTCGCCAGGAAGGTGAGCAGCAATCCGACGACGACGCCGATGACGGTGAGGAGCATCGATTCCTTCAGAATCAGGTTGACGATGTAACCCTTTGACGCGCCCAGGGACTTCAGGATGCCGATCTCCCGGGTGCGCTCGGTGATGGTCGTGTACATGGTGAGCAGGATCACCAGAAAACTGATGAGGACCGCGCTGACGATGATCGCCGCGGTGAACTCTTTGAGGCCGGGCAGGTTGGAAGCCATGACCTTGTAGATGTCCGAGGCCCTCGTCACGTTATAGCCCTTGAACGGGTCGACGTGGAGCAAGTGCTGGTAAACCGGCTCGATTCGGGAGTCCGCGTCGCATTTGATGTAGAAGATGGATACCTTGTCCTTGGAATCGTTCAGATCCTGAAGCGTCTCCAGCGGCACCAGGATGCGGGCGGCGATGCCCGCCTTGAAGATGCCCACGACCGTGAAGGTGTGATTGAGGATGTTCAGCGTGTGCCCCAGCTTGGTGTGGTGAGATTGTTGATATACGTCATCCACGATGCATTCGTAGGGACCCTGGAAGATGCGGCCCTCCATCACAATGATGCCGTCACCGCTCACTTGGTTGAACGAAACAGGGTCGATCCCGAAAATCAGCGAAAAACTCTGCTTGGAAAACTGGTGCAGCATGGGCGACACGTGCTGGATGCCATCCACCTGCAGCAGCTTGTCCTTGATCCGGATGGGCATCGTGGCGTTGTTGAGGGCCAGCAGCAGGGAAGAGCCGGGAGGTTGAAACAGCAGGTCCGCCTTGATGTTCTGGGTGCGGTACGCGGAGTCCTTCAGCATGCCTTGGGTCAGTCCGACGAACAGGAGGATCATCACCACGCCCAGGCTGACCGCCAGGATGCTGACGATGGTTCGGGTGGGGCGTTTCTTGACGTTGGCGATGATCAGGCCCACGGGTACCTCTTCATTTGGGCGAAATATGTTCCACCACGGCGTCTGCCGGGACATTCAGAGCGAACATCTGGTCGTTGAGCGGGGCGCCGATCTCCAGCCGCTTGACCGAGAAGTCCACCCGGTACCCCTCGCGCGGACGGTAGAGCCTGATCTCCGCGGGAAACTCGCCGGAGGTGAACGGACGGTTGGGGCCGTAGCTCACTTCGCTCACCGGCGCGCCATCCGGGCCGTACAGGACTTTCTTGCGAATGCCGAGACTGGAGCGCTCCACCCACAGTTTCTGGAGCACCAGCGGCGCGTCGCCCGCCACATCCAGCTCGTGGATCACGTAGTATCGCTCGACGGCCGTGTCTTCCTGGGTGACGGCCAGGCGGGAGTCCGGGCTCAGGCGCTGGTGGAAAAACGTCTGGGTGATATGCCACGGTCGCAGGTTGGACAGGTTGTAGCGGGGCGAGCGCCCGTCAGCGGCAGGCTCCGCGGGCATCGCGGCGTGTTCGTCGCCCATGACGCCGCGGTACAGCGTGTTGCGGCGAGGGTACCAGATCTCGAACTGGGCTCCCCGGGCCACGACGTCCAGGGCGGTGGTCTTGATCATGGGGAGGTGGATTTGCATCCGGAGATCGCCCTGCCGGCTGACGATCATCACCGCATCGGCGGACGGGAATTTCTCGCGTTTCTGCCGGGCCGTCGACTCGGCGGAGAAGGTCAGTTCCACCTTCCGGATCAGCAGCGTGTCGGGTTGGCCGCAGAGGCCGTCGAAGCGCGCCAAAAGCTCTTCGCGGCTCAACGTCTGGGCCTGCTGGAAGGCGGGGCTGACCCGCACGGTCTCCTTGCGCACGCCGCAGGCGCCGGCGGCAAAGACGGCGGCCAGGGCGATTCCAACCGATGCGGTATTCAGGAGTTGATGCCAACCGCGGTGCACAGTGTTCCGACCTCCAAAAAATCCATAGAAATCTATCAGAAAGGGCCGTCCGAGTCAAGGTTAACGCTGAATTTCAACACGGTTTCTGGTACAATCGGAGCCATCGATGCGGGGGCGTCATGAACCGTTCCAAACAAATGAAATTCCGCGAACTGCTCGGTTTTCTGTTGCTGTTCCTGGTTTTCCTGTTCGTTCTGGCTCTCGTCACCTACAGCCCTGAGGACGCATCGCTCAATGTCAGCACGACCCTGGCCCAATCGCGGAACTTCATCGGGCGGGCCGGCGCCTGGATCAGCGATTTCTGCTGTCACCTGTTCGGATACGGCGCCGTGCTGTTGGCCCTGCCGGTGATTTTTCTGTCGATCCGGATGATCCGGGGCCGGGAGCTGACGGGCCTGTTCGTCCAGTGGCTCGGAACCGTGGTGCTGCTGGCGGCCGTGTGCGGCCTGCTGGACCTGCTGTTCTCCACGCCCGCGGGTTTGGCCAACTTCACGCCAGGCGGTCTCCTGGGCGGCACGATGAAGCACCTCCTGGTCTACTATCTGAACACCGGCGGCGCCATCCTGTTGCTGGGCGCCTGCCTGGTGGCCGGACTCATGCTGCTCACGCCCAGGACTCTCGGGGAGCTGTTCAGCCGGATCGGCGGTATCTTCCGGCGGCAAACCGCCACCGGTCCCGAGATTTCAAGCGAATCCGACACCGCCGGTAGTGCGTCCGCGGCCGAAGCGAAACCGGCCTTCCTGATGGAAACCGAGTCAAACCTGCGAAATGCGGAGCGAGAGTCGACTCCGGCCGGCGGTAATTCCAAGGCCCCGGAACCGGCTGCCGCCGGTGGAAACGGGCGGGCCGCGGCAGCCAAGTCCGGTTTCCGGATCCCCATCACCCCGCTTGAGTTCACCGATGAGGCGGCGCCCGAGCCGGACGTGCACACCAGCAGCCGCCGCCAGATGGGACGCTTCCGGCTGCCGCCGTTCTCACTGCTTGAGCGCGCCGATAGCGTGGCCAAGATCAGCGAGACCGAGCTGATGGAGAAGGCCCAGCAGATCATCCGCAAGTATCAGGAGTTCGGCATCGAGGGGGCCATCGACGCCATCCATCCCGGCCCCGTGGTCACCTTGTTCGAGTTCAAACCCGCGCCCGGCGTCAAGTACAGCAAGATGATCTCGCTGGTGGACGACCTGTGCCTGGGGCTTCGGGCGGAGTCGATCCGGATCGACCGCATCCCCGGCAAGTCCACCGTCGGCATCGAGGTGCCCAATTCCCAGCGCCAGATCATTCATATCCGCGAGGTCATCGAGGCCAAGGAGGTCCAGAACTCCCGCTCCCGGCTCACGCTGGCTCTGGGCAAACGGATCAACGGCGATGTCTTCCTCACCGACCTGATGAAGATGCCCCACCTCCTGGTCGCCGGCGCGACGGGTTCGGGCAAGAGCGTCGGCTTGAACACCATGATCACCTCCATCCTGTATCGGGCCACCCCGGACGAGGTTCGTTTCATCTTCATCGATCCGAAACGGCTTGAACTGGGGGCGTACGCCGACATTCCCCACCTCCTGACCCCCATCGTGACCGACGCCAAGCTGGCTGCCCACACGCTGCTGTGGGCGGTTCACGAGATGGAAGAGCGCTACAAGCTGCTGGCCAAGTATTCCGTGCGGGAGATCGACGGCTTCAACCGGCTGTGCCTGGAAAACGAGGACCTCGATCCGCTGCCCATGATCGTCATCGTCATCGACGAGCTGGCCGAGTTGCTCAGCGTGGCTTCCAAGGAGGTGGAACTGTGCCTCCAGCGGCTGGCCCAGATGGCCCGGGCGGTGGGCATCCACCTGATCATCGCCACCCAGCGACCGTCCGTGGAGGTGGTGACCGGGGTGATCAAGGCGAATTTCCCGTCGCGCATCTCCTTCCGGCTCCTGTCCCGGCACGACTCCAAGACCATCCTGGACACCATCGGTGCCGAACACCTCCTGGGCCGTGGCGACATGCTGTTCCTGCCGCCCAACTCGGCGAAGCTGATCCGCGTGCACGGCGCCTACGTGTCCGAGGATGAAACCAGGAAGCTGGTGGATTTCCTCAAGGGGCAGGGGGAGCCGAGTTACACCGAGCTGGTCACGCCGGATGCGGGCACCGACGACGCCCCGGACAACGGCAACGGGTTGGGCGACGACCCGTTGTTCGATGAGGTCGCCCGGTTCGTGGTCAAGAACCGCAAGGCGTCCACCTCGGTGCTCCAGCGGCGGTTCCGCATCGGCTACGGCCGGGCGGCCCGCTTGATGGACATCCTCGAGGAAGAGGGCATCATCGGGCAGGCGATCGGCAGCCGCCCCCGCGATGTCCTGGTCCCCCCCGACTACTTCGACTCGGTCGGCGAAACCCAGAATCCCGAATGATGACGGCCGGAACCCGGCCGGTCGGAGCCGACGCCGCGGCGCCCGGGCGGTGGCACCCGTTTCTCCCCGCCGCCGATGGAACCATCGGCGGTCTCGCGCGTGGTATAGGCGGAACAACGAATGTCACGAGCGGGAGGTGCTCAATGAACCGTTTGATTCCGATTTGCTTCGTTGCGCTGGCCGTCCTGGCGGCGCCGGTCTTCGCCGGACCGCCGGAGATACGGGATGGACGAATGATTTTGAACGTCGCCGGTGACGATGGCCGGGCCTGGCTGGGGGTGAACCTGCGCGACCTCAACGCCAAGGAACTCGACGAGTGGAAGGACCCGGACGACCTCGGCGCGTATGTTGTGAAGGTGACGGCCGACTCGCCGGCGGCCAAGGCCGGCCTGGTCGAGGGGGACTACATCGTCCGGTACGCCGGCATCCCGGTGCTCGGCGTCGCCCATCTGACCGGTCTGGTGCGCTCGACGCCGCCCGGGAAGACGGTGAACCTGGAAATCGCCCGCGACGGCAAGCGCCAGAACCTTCAGGCGACCCTGGGCAGGCGAGAGGGCAATGTTGTCGTCGGCGTGCCCGGCGAGTCGCTGTTCACGATTCCGGAGCTGCCCGGCTGGCAGCCGCGAGCGCCGGGTGAAGCTGATGAAGGCGAACGTTCCTGGCAGCGATATTTCGTGGCCCGGCGGCCCCGGCTGGGGATTTTTTACGACGATCTGACGGAGCAGCTGGCCAAGTTCTTTGGCGTGCCTGAAGGCAAGGGCGTGCTGATCACCTCGGTGGCTGAGGATTCCCCGGCGGCTAAAGCCGGTTTGGCGGCCGGCGACGTCATCGTCGGCATCGGCGATGCCGAAGTGGCGGATTCCGGCGACCTGATCCGGGCGCTGTCCGGTCAGGATGACGAAAAGACGCTGGCGGTCAAGATCTACCGGAAAGGGAAGGCCATGGAAGTGAGCGTCACGCTGGATGATGACCGGCCGGAGCGTCCGCAGGCCCGGAAACTGTCCGTCTGAACCCTCGCGCTGACTGGCAGGCCAAAAAAAACCCACCCCGAAGGGTGGGTTTTTTTCATATTCCCGAGACGGATCAGAAGATCTTTTTCTTCTTCTTTTCCTCTTCCGCCTGCAGCTTCTTCTTCAGAATCAGCGACTGGGCGGCCAGACGGTCGGCCTGGAGCGTGTAATCGTCCTTGAGGGCCTGATCGTCCACGAGCATGGCCTTCTTGCGGTAGCAGAGATTGAGAAAGCTCATGGCATCCGCGTAGTTCGGGTCGATCTCGATGGCCTTCTTCAGAAAGGCGATGCCCTCATCGATGGTCTGGTCGGCCTTGGCTTTGTCTTCGGGTGTCAGGTTGGGGACGTTTTCCCCGTTGGGGCCGGTGGACTGGTTGACGATGTTCCAGTCGATGACCCCGATGCCATAAAGCGGTACGGGGTTGTTGGGTTCAAGCTCGATGCGCTTGCGGTACCAGACTTTCGCCTGGTCATACTCGTTCATCGCGTTGTAAAGGCTGGCGATGCTCTGGATCGCGTTCACGTTGTCGGGATTGTGTTCCAGCACCTGCTCGAAGGTCTTGATGGCCATGTTGGCGGTCTTCAGGTTCCGATCGGTGAACAGGTTGGGCACGAATTGCTGCATGTAGGCAGTGGCCAGATACTCGTACGCGATGTCCAGATTGGGATCCAGCTCGATGGCTTTCTGGAAATATGTGGCGGCGTCTTCGTACGACTTGTTTTTGAAGGCCTTGACGCCCTTGTTCAGCTGGTCGCGGGCCTTGAGGTTCTCCATGAAATCGCAACCGCACAGTCCAGCCACAAGCACGAATGTGACCAACAGGGTGAAAAATTGTTTTGCTTTCATCTGGTTGCTCCCTTGTGGCTCACTCGAGCTCTGTCATCAAGCCGATCTGCTCGACGCCGGCTCCCTTCGCGATGTCGATCGTCCTGACGATGTCGCCGTAGATCAGTCCCTTGGCGCCCTTGATGAAGATGGACTTGTCGGCGCGGGCGCTGTAGATCTGGGTCAGCCGCTGGCTCAGGGAGTCGAAGTTGACCGGATCCTTGTTGATGAACATGGAGCCGTCAGTGTTCAGGCTGACGACGATGCCCTGGAACCGGTCCGCGATCTCCTGAGAGATTTCCGGCGGCAACTTCTCCGGAACCCGCACATCGATGCCGTGTGGTGTGAACGGCGTGATGACCATGAAGATGATGAGCAGCACCAGCAGAATGTCGATGTACGGGGTCACATTGATATCCGATTTGGGGCCTCCGCCGCCCCCGACTGCCATTCCCATAGTGGCTCTCCTTTAGATTTTTTGCTTGTCGACCAGCAGGCCGATCTGCTCAAAGCCGGCTTCCCGGACGAGGTCCAGCGTCTCGGTGACCTTTTCGTAGGCGACGGCCTGGTCGCACTTGAGGAACACCCGGTCCTGCTGGCGGACCTCCATCGCGGTCATCAGACCATCTTTGAGGTTGGCAGCGTCCTGCGGCACGTTGCCAAGGTAGAGCCGCATGGTCCGGTCCATGCCGACGACCAGGGCCTCGCGGTTTTCGGCTTCCGGCATCTCCATCACGTTCCGGCCCTTGGGCAGGTTGACCGTGATGCCTTTCTGCAACAGTGGCGTCGTGATCATGAAGATGATCAGCAACACCAGCATGATGTCGGCCATCGGGGTCACGTTGATGTCGTGGTTGACCCCGCTGACATGTCCTTGATTGCTTTTAGAGGTTGCCACGGCTGATTGACCTCCGCTTGATGAAATAGTCAATCAACTCGGAGGAGGAGTTGTCCATTTCCACGGTGAAGGCCTCGATCCGGGTGGTGAAGTAGTTGAACAGCCACACGGCAGGGACGGCGACGAAGAGGCCAAACGCGGTGGTCACGAGCGCTTCCGAAATGCCGCCGGCGACGGCGCCGATGCCGGTGTCCTCGCCCTTGCTCATGCCGGCGAACGCGTTGATGATGCCGATGGTCGTCCCGAACAGGCCGACGAACGGGGCGGTGGCGCCGATGGTGGCCAGCGCGCCGGTGCCGCGCTTCATCTCTTCCCGGTTGATGGCGGCGGCGCGCTCCAGGGCTCGCTTGGAGGCCTCAATCAGCTCGCCCGGCAGCTCGCTGGAGGCGGTGTGGGCCTGGAACTCCTTCAGGCCGGCCACGACCACCTTGGCCAGGTGGGACTTGGTGTAACGTTCGGACACCATGATCGCTTCTTCGATCTTGCCGTCCTTCAGCGCCTCGGCCACGGCCGGGGCGAATTCACGGCTCTGTTTCTTGGCGGCGCGGAACATGAAGTAGCGTTCCAGCATCACCGCGATCGACCAGATTGACATGATGGCGAGGATGAAGACAACGCTGCGCGCGGTCCAGCCCATCTTGTTCCACATGTCCATGTAATCCATGCCGCCTTCTTGAAGCAAAAATAGATACATCGTCGTACCTCCCAGTATTAGATTTGGTTATTGTACGCCAAGCGTGAATCTGACCGTGACAGTGCCGATCACCGGGATCGGCTCGCCGTTGAGCAGGGTGGGTGAGTACACCCACTGCTGCACCGCGTCCACCGCAGCCTGGGTGAGCAGGGGGTGTCCGCTGATGATCTTCGTCTCGCGGACCCGGCCCGACTCGTCCACCACGACTTGCAGAATCACCGTTCCCTGGACGCGCGCGGCGCGGGCCAGGGGCGGATAAATCGGGCTGGGGTGGTTGATCAACCGGGACGTCAGCACCTGGCCGCCGACCCGGACCGGTTCTTTCTTCGGCGGGGGCGGGGGTGGCGCCACGTTGGCCACGCCGCCGACCACGGCCGGACCGGTGCTGCCCACCACACCGCCGACGACGCCGCCGGGCACGCCGCCGGGCACGCCGCCGGCCACGCCGCTGCCGCCCGTGTTCAGGCCGAGCAGGTCGGCCAGATCGGACTTGTCGACGGGCGGCGCGATCTCATTGGAAATTTCTTTCGGAGCGTATGTTTTGGACAGGTCAATGTTGACCTGCGGCCGCTCCACCCGCGGCGCCTGCTTGGGCGCCTCGGAAGGCGGCGGCGGCGGCGGGGGCGGCGGGGGCGGGGGCGGAGGCGCCGCCAGGAACGTCAGCAACTCGCCCACCTGGGCGGGAAGCGCCTCGGGAAATAGCAACGGGACCATGACGAGCGCCAACAGGGCCAGCCCGTGAATGACCACGGCCGCCACCATGGTCACACCGGTCTTGGTCCTTTTCCTGTTGGTCGAGGATTCCAACAAGTTCTCAAACATCTGCGCCTCCTGGCTCCCTGAGGGGTCGTGGTCCGATTAGGGAGCGTAGAAATGACATTATCGATTCAGAGACCATTCGAGATCAAGCGAATTTATATACCTTTTTCTCTTTCTTGGTGCCCAGGAGTTTGAGCCAGTAATAGGTCAGCGGGCTGGCGACGGCGATCGATGAGTAGGTGCCGATGATGATGCCGATGACCAGCACGAACGAGAAACCGTCCAGCGTCTCGCCGCCCAGCAGCCACAGGCAGAAGACGGAGATGAAGGTCAGGCCTGAGGTGATGACGGTCCGGGAAATCGTCTGGTTGATGGATTTGTTGATGATGGTCAGGAAGGTGTCGGCGCGGTTTAGCTTGATGTTCTCGCGGATCCGGTCGAACACGACGATGGTGTCGTTGATGGAATACCCCACCAGGGTGAGGAAGCCCGCCACGACGATCAGGGAGATTTCCTTGCCCAGCAGGCTCATCAGGCCCAGAGCGATGATCACGTCATGGAAAAGGGCGGCCACGGCGCCGACGCCGAAGGCGAATTTAAACCGCAGGGCAACATAGACCAGCATGCCCAGCAGCGAGAAGAGCACCGCCTTGCCGGCCTTGTCCTGCAACTCCTTGCCGATCTTGGGACCGACGCTGTCAACGCTGAGCACGGTGAAGGATCCCGGGTAGTAATTCTGCCGGAGGACGCTCAGGACGGGATTGCTGATGCCGGGGAGGGAGCCGAGCCGGTCGATGTCGGCGATGAGGCCGCCCTGCTCGGTGCGGTGGTCCACGATGGTCACTGCCAGATCGCGGTAGACGCGCTGCGTCTCCTCGATGGTCGCGTTCGCCGTGAGCCGGCCCATGTTTTCCAGGACGCGGCTCGCGCGCAGGACGGCAGCCAGCTGGTCGATCCCCACCCGGTTCAGGTCCTGTTTGCCCGTGGGTTGGTCCTTGTCCAGGATGCCGTGCAGCGCGCTGTAAATATTCTGGCCCAGGTTTTGGAAGGAAGCGGTCTCCTCCGTCTCGATCTTCTTCATCCGGATCTGGACGAGGTTTTTCTCCTCGGCGTCGAAGCGGGTGACATCCGCGGCACCGACGCTCTGTCTGAGGGCGGTGCGCAGTCCGTCCAAATCCGGTTTTTGAGCCAGCTTGATTTTGACGAGCGTGCCGCCGGTGAAATCGATGCTGTAGCTGAATCCGCCGCGTTGTATCACTGAAGCCCATCCCGCGACGAGCAGGATGAGCGACGCGGACAGGAAGAGCCACTTTTTGCTCATCCAGTCCACGTTGACGTTCTTGAACAGTTCCATGACGACTCCTCAGGCGATGAGATTAGACACGGGGTGCTGCGTTTTGTTCCGTCAGATTGACAATTTCTTGATCTGCACCTGCTGGAGCAGAGTGTTGAAGATGGTACGGGAGGCGAAGATGGCCGCGAACAGGTTGGCCAGCAGGCCGAAGGTCAGGGTGACCGCGAAACCCCGGATGGGTCCGGTGCCGAACTGGTAGAGGAAGGCGGCGGAGATCAGGGTGGTCACGTTGGCATCGAAAATGGTCCAACTGGCGCGGGCGAAACCGGCGTCCACCGCGGCCGCGACGGTCTTGCCCCAGCGCAACTCTTCGCGGATGCGCTCGAAGATCAGGACGTTGGAGTCCACGGCCATGCCGATGGTCAGAATGATGCCGGCAATGCCCGGCAGCGTCAGGGTGGCGCGGAAATAGCCCATGACCCCGAGCAGGATCACAACGTTGATGATAAGGCAAAGGATCGCGTTGAAGCCGGACAGGCGGTAATAGAACACCATGAACAGGACGATGAGCGCCAGTCCCAGCAGGCCGGCGTTCACGCCCTGGCGGATCGACTCGAGGCCCAGCGAGGGGCCGACGGTGCGCTCTTCCAGGATGACGATGTCGGCCGGCAGGGCGCCGGACCGGAGCGACAAGGCCAGCAACTGCGATTCCCGCGCGCTGTCGATGCCCGTGATGATGCCGGAGTCCGTGATCTTGGCCTCGATCCGGGGCGCCGAGATGGCCTTGTCGTCCAGAATGATGGCCAGCTGGCGGCCCTGGTTGGCTTCGGTGGCGTCGCCGAACAGCCGGGCGCCCTCCGAGTTGAGCGTGAAGCTCACCGCCGGTCGCGACAGGCCCAGCGAGCTGTCCTGGGAGGCCCGGGCGTTGGTCAGATGCTTGCCCGTGATCACGGGCGCCTGCTGGACCACGATGTAGCGTTTTTCCTGCTCCCTGGCTTCGCCGCTGTAGTCGCCGGTGTAGAGCACGGCGGCATGGTCAGCCGGTATCTGGCCGCCGAAAAACTGGCTGATGGCGTCCAGCGAGGCCGCGTACGGCGCGGTGGGGTGGACGAGGTTGAGGCTGAGGGAGGCGGTTTCCTTGAGCAGCGTCTTGACCTCTTCGGGGTTCTCCACGCCGGGCAGCTCCACGATGATCTGGTTCGAGGTGCCGGACTCCGTGGAGCCGAAGAGCTGGAGGGTCGGCTCGGCCACGCCGTACGCGTCGATGCGGCGTTCCAGCGTGTCGCGCGAGCTCTGGACGGTGGTCTGTTCCAAGTCCCGAACGGCGGCGGCGGTGAGGTCCAGGGTGAAGGACACCGCGCCCCCTTCATACTTGGAGCTGACGTCGAAGTAGTGGCCGAAGAAATCCTTCAGGTTCTTGCGGGTGGCCTCCGACTGGGCCTCGGGCACGCCGCTGAGGGTGATCTTCGTGTCTTCGGCGAGCACCTGGGTGTAGGCCGTCTTGTTCTCCTCCAGCAGGCGCTTGATGCGCTCGCCGTACTGCTGGACTTCGGCGCGGATCACCTTGTCGGTCTTGACCTCGAGCACCAGGTGCATGCCGCCCTTGAGGTCGAGGCCGAAGTTGATCTTCTCCTTGGGGGGATAGAAGAGGTACGCGCTGCCGGCGCAGACGATCAGGATAATGATGTAACGGACTTTAAGACTTTTGAACATGGGGGAATACCTTGATGGGATTTCAGCTCTTGTCTTCAGGCGAGGTTGGCTGGAGGCCGGCGACGGCGCTCTTGCCCACCTCGACCTTCACGTTATCGGCGATCTTGAGGATAAGGGAGTGGTCCTTGATTCCGGCGATGGTGCCGTAGATGCCGCCGGAGGTGATCACCCGGTCGCCGTTTTTCAGGTTGGTGATGAGCGATTCCTGGTCTTTCTGGCGCTTGCGCATGGGCCGAAAGATCAGAAAGTAAAAGATGGCGGCGATGAGGGCCATGGGGATGAGCATGCCGAAAATCGGGTCACCCCCTTGTGCCGCCTGCAGCAGGTACAAGGAGTGCCTGGATTCAATCATGAATGCACCTCGAAATTACCTGGATTATTTGCCGCGTCGTGACTGCGAATTACTCGGTGGCTGAATGATACCGGGTCAGGAAATTCTGTTTGAAATCCGCGAACGCGCCAAGCTCGATAGATTGCCTGATTTGCCCCATGATGTCAAGATAAAAGTACAGGTTGTGGAAGGTGTTGAGCGTGGCCGAGAGCATTTCGGACGACATGTACAAATGCCGCAGATAAGCCCGTGAATACCGCCGGCAGACCCGGCACGCGCACTCCTGATCGGGCGGCAGGTCTTCCCGCGCGTGGCGGGCGTTTTTGATGACGATCCGGCCGTCGCGGGTGAAGAGGCAGCCGTTCCGGCCGTTGCGGGTGGGCAAGACGCAGTCGAACATGTCCACGCCCAGGGCGATGGCCTCCAGCAGGTCTTCGGGCGTGCCTACGCCCATGAGGTAGCGCGGCCGGTCCTCCGGCAGCAGGGCGGCGGTCGTTCCGGTCATCGCGTACATCAGGTCCTTGGGTTCGCCCACGCTCAAGCCGCCGATGGCGTAACCCCGGAAGCCGATCTCGATCAGCCGGCCGGCGCATTCCGCCCGGAGATCCGGATACACGCTGCCCTGCACGATCCCGAACAGGAGCTGGGTGTCCTCGGCGGGATGCGCCGCGCGGCTGCGCCGGGCCCACTGGAGCGTGGTCTCCATCGACCCGCGCGCCTCTTCACGCGTCGCCGGATACGGCGTGCAGTCGTCGAAGGCCATGATGATGTCGGCCCCCAGCGCCTGCTGGACGCCGATGCTGCCTTCGGGGGTGATGAAATGGCTGCTGCCGTCGATGTGGGATCGGAAGTGGACGCCGGCCGGGTCGATGCGCCGCAGTTCGCGATGACTGAAAACCTGGTAGCCGCCGCTGTCGGTGAGGAGGGCGCGCGGCCAACCCGAGAACCGATGCAGTCCGCCGAGCGCGCGCACGAGTTCGTGCCCCGGCCGGAGGTATAGATGGTACATGTTGGCCAGCAGGATCCGGGCGTCCAGTTCTTCGAGCCAGTCGTGAGGGACCGCTTTGACGGTCCCGGCGGTTCCCACGGGCATAAAGACCGGTGTGTCCACCACGGCGTGCGGGGTGGACAGGCATCCCCGTCGGGCGGCGGTGCGCGGGTCGCGATGGGTGACGGTGAAGCTGAAGGCGGACATGGCCGACGATGCCCTCCGGCTTTGAAAGGGGGAATTATATGCGAAAGCGGAACGGGGCCAATGGGTTTTTTACATCCCGATGCAAATGAGGCGGTTCGGTACATTTGGGGTTGAGTCCGCGGCGGCGGATATGCTATAAAAGCCAAGGGTTTCAGATTGAAAACCAGGGACAGAGGGAATTATGAGCAAATCCTTGCATCTGATGGCCGTGATATTCGTGGCGGCCTGCCTACTGCTCTTGCTGGCCGGCTGCGACGCGTTTCGCGAGTTGCCGGGGATCCGGTCCGAGAAAAGTCCGGAATACAAGATCGCCGACTGCGAACCCGGCATTCCGTCCAAGCTCCTGCGGGTCAGCGTCCTGCATCCGCCCCTGACCTTCAATCCCGTGCTGGCACAGGACCGCGTCTCGGCGCTGGTCGCCGATCAGTTCACCTCCGCCCTGTATCGGTACAATCCCCTGAGCGACACCTTTGAGCCGGCTTTGGCCACCGGTTTTGACCGGGACAAGGACGCCAAGGTATTCACCATTCACCTGCGCCGCAATATCTTCTTCAGCGACGGGTCGCCGTTCACCGCCGACGATGTGATGACGACGCTCAACTACATGGGTAATACCGACATCAAGTCGCCCCGTCGGGCCTACCTGGAGGTGGGCGACGAAAAGCTTCAGTTCCAGAAAGTCGATGCCGACAGCATCCGGTGCAGCAGTCCGGTGCCGCTGTATGCCTTGGAACCCATCCTGGCCAAGATCGTCGTGATGCCCCGCGGGCTGATTGAGGGCGCCGCCAGCCGCAACCGCATGGACCGTCTTTACGGCGCCGACACGCCGCCCGCCGAGCTGGTCAGCATCGGCCCGTTCGTGCTGAAATCATTCTCCCGCGAGGAGAAGAAACTGGTTCTGGGCCGCAATCCGTACTACTGGGTGGTGGACGCGGTGGGCCGCCAGCTGCCGTATCTGGACGAAGTGGTGATCGATTTCACCGGCACCTCGAGCGACATCTCCGTGAAGTTCCGGACCGGCGAATCCGACCTCATCGATTTCATCGATCCGGTGGACGCCGCCCGGCTGGAGAACGTGCGCGGGCTGCGCATTTTCGACACCGGCCCCAGCAGCGCCACTTACGTCGTCTGGATCAACCAGAACATGAAGACGGACCCGGCCAGCCGGGAGAATTACATTCCCGCGTTCCGCCTCCAATGGTTTTTTGACGCGAAATTCCGGCATGCGATGAGCCTGCTGTTCGACCGCGAGAACATCATCACCAACGTGTTCCAGAAAAAGGCGATCCCAACGGGCGGCCTGATCGCGCCGGCCGACGGCAGGTGGTGGTCCGGACTCCAGGCCGATTCGTTCTCGACGGTGAACGCCCGTCAGCTGCTCAACGAGAGCGGATTCGTCATGAACACCAGCGTGACGCCCAACACCCTGTACGGGGCCAACAAGAGCCCGGTGCAATTCACCTTCACCGTCCTGACCGGTGACGCGTTCGCCGAGCGGATCGGAATTCAGGCGGAGCGGATCTGCGCCAGCATGGGCATGAAGGCCACAATGGTGTCGCTCCCGTACGACTTGTTTTATCAGAAGATTCACTCCACGTATGATTACGACATGGCCATCATGCTGCTGGAACAGCCCGCCCACCCGTTCTTTCTGAAGGAACTGATGAGCTGGTCCAGTCCGGGCCACCTCTGGTATCCGGAACAGGGCGCGCCCGCCACACCGTTGGAGCAAGACATGGCCGCCGCCCTGGCCACGATGTACGGCAGTCCGAGCTGGGACGAGCGGTTTGAAGCCGCCCACAAGCTCGAGCAGTACAACGCCCAGGGACGGTATGTCATCCCCATCGCGAAGCCCCACGGCCTGTTCGGCGCCAAGGGCAAGGTGCAGAACCTGCGGATGAACCACCGCTGCATGAGTCTGATGTGGAACCTGGCCGAGGTGTACGTCCAGGAATAGAATCCGCGGCCGGACCGCGCCCGCCCGATGGATTTGAATTCAAAGCAGGGTCCAATGCCTGACACTTCGAAAACGCTGTCCGCCACGACCGCCCGCCACCTTCGGGAAGGCCTGCGCGATCTGCTGCTGGCGTCGACGGTGGTGCTCTTTCTGATCATCTTCCTGGTTCAGCCGGTGCGGGTCGAAGGCACCAGCATGCAACCTCAGCTCGACGACCAGGAACGGGTGTTCGTCAGCAAGATCACTTACAGCGTGTTCGACATCCAGCGCGGCGACGTGGTGGTTTTCTATTTTCCCGGCGACCCGAAGAAATCGTTCATCAAGCGGGTGATCGGCCTGCCGGGTGAAATGGTGCAGATCGTGGAGGGGCGGGTGATGGTCAACGGCCGCATCCTGCCGGAGCCGTATGTCCCGGCCATGTACTTCGACAACGCATCGTTCGGTCCGCTGTGCGTGGCGGCGGATTCGTATTTCGTGCTGGGCGACCACCGGAACGTGAGCAACGACAGCCGGCACTGGGGCTGCGTGCCGCGCGGTTCGATCTTCGGCAAGGCCATCCTGAAATACTGGCCGCCCGATGATATCGGGTTCATTCGTTGAGGCGTCGCGGCTCTGGGGCAGCCGCCCGATTCCAGGGGCTGGGTGGCGGGCTGGGTGCGGTCAATCCCGTATCGTGATGGTGGCGTTGCCCAGTCCGGGCTTAAGCGACAATTCGACAATCTGCCTGGCCTCGCGATAGGCCGGGGTCACGTAAGCCCCCGCGCGACGCTCGAAGTGCTCCTCCGGGATGCCCAGCGAGCCGGACGCGTCGCCGGAATCAAGCACTCGAACACCGAGTCCGGCGGGTAATTCAATATCCAGGTTGCCGATACCCACGACCAGCCGAGCCCGGGTCCGGCCCGGACGGCTGCCGTCGAAGCAAAGGCTGGCGCGACCCAGACCGCCCTTGATGTTGATGGTTTCCGGCATCAGGTTGCCCAGGCCCCGCAGATCCATTTCGCCCACGCCGCAGGCGATATCCATGGACCGGCAAGCCGCTTCCTGGGGATCATCGACGGCGACCTTCAGGCTGCCGACTCCGTGGACAATGTTCAGCCGGACGACACTCAGACCGGTCAGGTCCAGACGCGCCTCGCCGGCGCCGGTATCCACCTTCAGGTCCAGCGGGACATTCGGAGCCAGCGACAGGATGGCGTGGGCCGTGTCGTCGGACGGCATTTCTCCCTGAAGCGAGAACTCCAGCCGGGCGGTGTCGCCGGGAGTGAAATCCACCCGCCGGCTCATGTTGGCGGCATCCCAGCGCAGATCCAGGTTGTAGAGCGCGCCGGGATCGCTCCGATCCAGTGACAGGCGCCCGCTGGACACCCGGGCGTCCACGCGCAGTTCACGTTCGACTCCCCGGTCTTGGCGGAAGCTGTCCTGGCGGACCACCGGACGCTCGGCGCGCGGCCGTCCGCAGCCGCCGGTCAGGCAGGCGGCCGCCAGGATCAGAGTGATGCCAAGGGTGGGGAGCGGGTGCGGGTTCATTCGGATTCCTCGGCCGGTTCTCCGGGTTTCAGACGGATGTTGCCGTAAGCGGCCTTGCACTGGACGTCAGCCAAATCGGGCGCGCCGGAAAAGTTCTTCCAAACCATCGTGCGGTCGCTGGATGAGGGTTTGATCGGGGGGGTGCGGAAGCCGGAGGTGATCTTGCCGTTGTCGGCTGAAAGGAAGAGGCGATAGGATTCAGGAAATCCCGGCAGGACGAGGAGAATGTCACCCCGCTCAGCGGTCGCCCGGACACGGGCTTTGCCCGCGGGCGGCAGCGAGCGCAGGGTGATGGAGGCGTTCTTGTTGGAGCAGGTCACGTCGGCCTCGGCCCCGGTGATGGAGACATCCTTGAGCGAATTGGTGATCGTGAGCTTGCCGGCGATCCGTTCGATCCGGCAGCGGGTTTTTTCCAGGGTCAGGGTGGCCGGACCGGCGGCATCCTTGATCACCACGGCCCCCGAAGCGGCCGTGCCCGCGATGGCGCCCCCGATCTCCTTGGCGGTCAGCGAGCAGGCGCGCAATTTGAAATCAATGCCTCCCTTGATGTCGGTGAGCTCGATTTCATCATCGCTGTTTTCCAGGTTCACGTTTCCGGCGACCGTGTTCAGGGTAAGGGTTGCGTTCTTGCCGGTCAACTGGAAGTCGCCGTTCAGCTGTTCGCCGTTGACCGTCACGTAGCGCACCGTCATGGCCGTCTTGCCCTCGATATCCGCCAGCTCGATTTCGCCGTTCTTGTTGTCGAGGGTCAGCGGGCCTTTCAGGTTGATGACGCGGATGTCCGTGTCCAGACCCCGGATCTCCGTCTCGCCCTCCGAGTCCTCAACCGAGATCTTGTCGTACCGGTTGGCGAGGCGGAGCGTTCCGTGGTGCCCGCGTACCCGGATGGCCCCGTTCCGCGCGGTCAGGCTGGCCGGATTGCGCAGGTCGGTGGCGGTGATTCCGCCGAAGCTGTTCTCGAACTCGAGCGGGACATCCGGCGGCACGGCCAGCCGGATGCGGACCTCGACCGAGGTTGCGCCGGAATCCGGCGTCTGCAGGGTCAGCCGCAGCCGACCGGCCTCGCGAGAGGGTTTCATTCGGACGGTCCGGGCCACCTCGGTCGCCTGTTCGTCGGTGTCGGCGTACACCTTGGTGTCCAGGCGGACCTGGATGGTATCGCCTTCGGCGGGAACCAGTTCCAGGTCGCCGTGGGTGTGGCTCAGCGATACCGCCGTAGCCCCCTCCAGGGCGAAGGATTCCTCGGCGGTCTGCTGAACGCTCTTGTGCAGAAGGTCTTTGAGACGGTACTCCCTGCCTTCGATGAGCAGGGGCGGCAGCCGGCTCAGATCGAACCGCGCGACTTGCCAGGCGACCAGGCCGGCCAGCAGAACGAAGATCATGAAGATGATCTCGCCGCCGGTCAGACGGCCGGTGCGGCCCGGGAAGAAGATGTCCACGAGCTTGCCGGCGCCCACGAGGATCAGGAACAGCGGCCACCAGGTGCCCAGATAGGCGAAGAAATTGGGCACGTACCCGAGCGTCCAGACGAGCAGGAACACGCCGCAGCCGATCCAGATGAGGGTCGAGGAGAAAGACGGCGCCTTTTCGTCGGCGGCATCGGGCCGGTAACGGAAGTAAAACACCGCCTTGTTGATGCCCACCCAGATGAACAGCAACGGGCTGTACCGCCAGAACACCGACCAGATGGACGCGTGGCCGACGACGTTCTCGTAGATGAAGCAGGCCCCGAGCAGAATCAGGAGCAAACCGATCTGGATCGAGCGCGACACGGCGCGGCTCATGACTGTTTTCCCTCCGCGGATGCGGGCGGTTCAACCGGGACGATGGACGGGGCGCCGGATGGCCGGGACTTTGCGGGCGGGTCGGATTTGAGCTTCTCAAAGCCCTTCCAGACCAGATAGGCGCCGACGCCGATGAGCAGCAGTGGCCACAGACGCTGGATCCACTCGAAGTCGAACAACCCGAAGTTCTGGAAGAGGAACAGCACCCCCAGCACCACCAGGCCGACGCCGTAAAACAACTTGGTCCGCGGCGTGAGCACCAGGTCCGGCGTACTGCCGGTCAGGATGCCGGCTTTCATTCTGGAAGCCACCCGGTACGCGTCGATGATCGTGTACACGTAGAACAGGATGCCCCCGAGCCCGCCGAGGGGCCCGAGATCGGCTGCGTCGAAAAACAGAACCAGCAGCGCCATGCCCAGAAACTGCGACAGCGCCCGGACGTAGGTGCCGTTGTAGATCGCCCCGAGGAAGGGGATCAGGGCCAGCCAGGCCGAGGTCACCGGATTGATGGACCGGAACTCCGGTGTCAGCGATCGCTTGTAACACTGGACGGCCTGGGTCAGGCAGTCGGGACAGAGGGGCCCGCCCTCCGCCGCGTGCTGGCAGGCCGGGCACAGCTCATGCTGGCAGAGCGCGCAGACATTGGTGGAGGCCTGGTCCGGATGGTAATGACAATTCATGGCCGATCTCCTCTAAGCGGTGGCGGACAAGTCGTGAACCGCTTGCATGGATTGATTAATATTCTTCTGGTTGTCGGGCGCCGGCTTTTTCTTCTCTTCCTTGCCCTTGAAAACGTCCTTCACCTGCTGCCAGTTGGTCTGGAAGAAATCCGCGGTCTCGTCATAGTAGTTGCCGGCGGTCTGCCACGCTTCCTGAACGCCGGAGTAGAACTGCATCATGCTGCTCAGCAGCCGGTTGCCGGTGTAGTCCACGACGGTGACCAGGTTGGAGGGCTGGCCGGCGCCGACGGCGGCGTCGGGCGCCCGGAAGAACATGTTATACGACAGGGCCGCGGCGAACAGGATGATGACCGAAGCGGCCAGTAGCTGGGGCGCCAACTCGCGCTCGAAATGCACCAGGCCGAGCAGACGCCGGCCGAAGCCGGCGCGATCGCCGGACGTGGCGGCCAGGATGCGCTGAGCCAGGCCGGGGGGCGGCTCCACCTCCTCCAACTGGTGCAGGCGGGAGAGACTCTCGTTGACATTGTCCAGCAGCATGGCGCACAGGGGGCACTGCACGCGATGCAACTCGAACCCGGCCAGCGCGTCGCCATGGAGCGCGCCGTCCAGAAATTCGCTGACGAGATTTTCAAATTCGTTGCAGTTCATCGGTCTACCTCTCCAAAAGGGGTTCCTGCTGCCCGGACAGGATCCTGATCTTTTTCATGTTCATGATGCGGGCCAGCTCGATCCGGCCCCGGTTGATGCGGGACTTGACGGTCCCGAGGGGAATCCGGAACTGGTCGGCGATCTCCTCATAGCTCAATCCTTCGATCTCCCGGAGGATCAATGCGGAGCGCAAGTCGGGCGAGAGCGTCCGCAGGCAGTCGTGAACGAACTCGATCCGCTCTTTCTGCTCCAGCTGTCTGGCCGGATCCGAGGCGCCGCTGGAGGGGAAATCGAGCTTTTCCAATTCCTCGGTCCCGCCCACGCGGCTCCAGCCTTTTTTCTCCTTCCTCAGGTTGTCGATCAGGTGGTTGCGCGCCATGACCATCATCCAGCTCT
>CALAMB010000055.1 GCA_937925645.1 uncultured Acidobacteriota bacterium | reverse complement strand
GCAGGCCGAGAAGGAAGCCGACGTCATCCTGTGGGACGGCGGCAACAACGACTTCTCGTTCTACAAGTCGGACCTGGAGATCGTCGTGGTGGACCCGCACCGGGCCGGCCATGAACTGGCCTACCACCCGGGCGAAACCAACCTGCGCCGGGCCGACGTGATCGTCATCAACAAGATCGACACCGCCGATCTCGACGGGATCGAGGAAGTGCGCGCGTCGATCCGCGAGGCCAATCCCAAGGCCGTCGTCATCGACGCGGCCAGCCCGCTCTTCGTGGAGAACTACCAGGCCATTCACGGCAAGCGCGTCCTGGTGGTCGAGGACGGTCCGACCCTCACTCACGGCGAGATGGACTACGGCGCCGGGGTCATGGCCGCCATGAAATACGGCGCCGCCGAGCTGGTGGACCCGAAGCCGTACGCGGTGGGCAAGCTGGTGGAAACCTTCATCCAGTACCCCGAAGTGGAGGGCCTCCTGCCGGCCATGGGCTACGGCGGCCAGCAGGTGAAGGACCTCGAGAAGACCATCAACAACACGCCGTGCGACCTGGTGGTCATCGGCACGCCCATCGACCTGCGCCGGGTGTGCAAGATCAAGCACCCGACGGTTCGGGTGATGTACGAGTTGCAGGAAATCGGCTCGCCCGACCTGGCCGACGTCCTGGGCCGCTTCCTGAAGCCGCGGCGCAAGTAGCCGAACGGGCGGCCGGCGCCGCCCCGCGATATCCGCCGCCCCGCCGCCCGCGCGGCGGGGCGGCCCCCACTAATCCAACTGTCTGGGGGTGTTTCATGACTGACAAGCTCGACCGGGGCCGGCTCGAGATCTCCGCCGACGAATGCAAGGGCTGCGGCCTGTGCATCGTGGCGTGTCCGGTCCAGGTGATCGAATTTTCGAAGACCGTGATCAACAAGCAGGGATACCACCCCGCCCAGTACAAGGGAAGCGGCTGCACGGGGTGCGGCACCTGCTTCTACGCCTGCCCCGAGCCCGGGGCGGTGACCGTCTACCGCCTGGCCAAACAGGCGCAATGAGCGGGAGGAAGCCATGCCAAGAGAACTGATCAAGGGCAATGAAGCGGTCGTCAAAGGGGCCATCCTGGCGGGGTGCCAGGCCTATTTCGGCTATCCCATCACCCCGGCCAGCGAGATCGCCGAAGCGGCGGCCAAGTATTTCCCCCTGGTGGGCCGGACGTTCATCCAGGCGGAGAGCGAGATCGCGTCCATCCAGATGGTGTACGGCGCCGCCGGCGGGGGCGTCCGCGTCATGACCGCCTCCTCGGGGCCGGGCATCTCGCTCAAGCAGGAGGGGATCTCCTACTGTGCCGGCGCCGAGCTGCCGTGCGTCATCGCGGACATCATGCGCGGTGGCCCGGGCCTGGGCAACATCGCCCCCGAGCAGTCCGACTACCATCAGGTGGTCAAGGGCGGCGGCCACGGCAACTACCGCTGCATCGTCCTGGCGCCGAACTCCGCTCAGGAGATGTGCGACCTCACCATCAAGGCCTTCGATCTGGCCGACCAGTACCGGACGCCGGTGTACGTGGTGACCGACGGCTACATCGGCCAGATGATGGAACAGGTGAATTTTCCCACCGCTGTCCAGCATCCGAAACGGCACGACTGGGGCGTGCACGGCGACGACGCCACCCGGAAGAACCTGATCAACTCGATCTACCTGGATCCCGAGGAGCTCGAGGAGCACAACCGCAAGCTTCAGAAAAAATACGTCGAAATCGAGAAAAAGGAAGTGCTGGTCGACGAGTACCGCACCCAAGACGCCGAACTGCTGGTCGTCGGCTACGGCATCATCAGCCGCATCCTGCGCACGACGGTGGACCTGGCCCGGGAACAGGGGGTCAAGGTGGGGCTGCTCCGCCCCGTGACCCTGTGGCCGTTCCCCGCCATGCGGATCCAGGAGCTGTGCGAGCGGGTTCGGGCGATCCAGGTGGTGGAACTGTCCAACGGACAGATGGTGGAGGACGTCCGGCTGGCCGTCGAGGGCCGCAAACCGGTCAAGTTTTACGGCCGCATGGGCGGCTCGGTCCCGTCGGCGCAGGAACTGCTCGGCGTGATCCGGAAGCTCTAGGAGGAAGCGCCATGTACGAAAAACACCTCGAAAAGCCCGCGAGCTTCTATCCCGAGTATCCCCGCAAGAGCGGCAACCAGGCCGTCACCCACTACTGCCCCGGCTGCGGTCACGGCATCGCCCACAAGTACATCGCCGAAGCGCTGGACGACCTGAAGCTCACCGAGCGCACCATCCTGATCTCCCCGGTGGGGTGTTCGGTGTTCGCCTACTACTATTTCGACGTGGGCAACATTCAGGCGGCCCACGGCCGCGCCCCGGCGGTGGCCACGGGCATCAAGCGGATCAATCCCCACTCCATCGTCATCAGCTACCAGGGGGACGGCGACCTGGCCGCCATCGGCGGCGACGAGATCATCCACGCCGCCAACCGCGGCGAGCGGTTGTCCGTCTTCTTCATCAACAACGCGATCTACGGCATGACCGGCGGCCAGATGGCTCCCACCACCCTGGTGGGCCAGCAGACCACCACCTCGCCCCGCGGCCGCAACATCCACAACGAAGGGTACCCCATCCGGATGTGCGAACTCATCTCGGCCCTGGAGGCGCCCGTCTACGTGGAGCGCGTGTCGCTGCATTCGCCGGGGGGCCGGGCCAAGGCCCGCAAGGCCATCCGCAAGGCGCTCGAAAACCAGGTGCAGGGAAAGGGGTTCAGCTTCGTGGAGATTCTGGCCCAGTGCCCCACCGGCTGGAAGGTGTCTGCGCCCGATTCGCTGAAGTGGATAGAGGAGAAGATGCTCCCCTACTATCCGGTCCAGGTGTTCCGCGACAAGTCCGCCGAGGCGGAAAGCTGGGCACCCCCGGACGTGACTTATTCCGACGCCGACGTGCTGCAGCTCATTGAGCTGCCCCTCGAGGACGATGCGGCGCCGGCGGCCAGACCCAAGGTAGCCGAGCAGTACCGCAACCCACGGATCAAGATCGCCGGCTTCGGCGGTCAGGGCGTGCTCCTGCTCGGCGTGGCCATGGCCCAGCTCGGGATGATGGAGGGGTACAACGTGAGCTGGCTCCCCTCGTACGGTCCGGAGATGCGCGGCGGCACCGCCCACTGCCACGTGAACATCTCGGACACGCCCATCGGCTCGCCGCTGGTGAGCGCGTCCACCGTCTGCGTCGCCTTCAACAAGCCGTCGCTGGAAAAATTCGAGAAGGAAATGGCCAGCGACGGGTTGCTCATCTACAACACCTCCATGATCGACATCGAACCCACCCGCAAGGACGTGGAGTGGCTGCCCATCCCGGCGTCCGAGATCGCGTCGCAGATGGGGAACATCCGGTTCGCCAACATGGTGGTGCTGGGCGCGTATATTCAGAAAACCGGGCTCGTCTCCATGGAGACCGCCATCAAGGGCCTGCCGACCTTCATCAAGGCGAAGAAGCTCATCGGCGAAAACATCAAGGCGCTGGAAACCGGCGCGGCCTTCGTCCGCGGCGAATTGAAGATCTAGATCCAAGCGTTTGCCCATCCCCCGGCCGGGTCGCCCTGTGGCGTCCCGGCCGTTTTTTCTCGAGGCTCGAGGCTAGAGACTCGAGGCTCGTTCCCGTAACGCGGACATCGGACTTCGTGCTCGTAATTCGTAATCGTCATCGTAATTGTGATCGTAATCGTGCTCGTCATCGGATCCTGTGACTCGTCCCAGCGCCCTGGAGCGCGGCGGCTCGACGCCGCTTTGGATTCCGCCGTACCGCGCGTTCGATGAACGCGCGCCCAATGTCCCTCACGGCCTCCGCCGCGGCTGGATGCCTCCAATTGACATTCGGCACGGCCATTGATCAGGACCTAAAACAGGGGCCCCGATCATCTGCCTCTTCCCCGTCGCTCCTGCGGAGCTCGACAGCACCAACTCTTGGCTGACCCGGACCTGTCGGTCCGGGCTACACTCCGCCGCCGCATTTGCGGCGGGATCGTGCTCCGGGTCGCGTTCGTCGAACGCGGCCTGCGACGGCGGCGTGAGTGTTGCGCGATCTTGCCGTGGTCGAACTCGCTGCCGGAGGCCGCGAAATACTTTGATCCTGCCGTGGTCGAACTCGCGGCCGGAGGCCGCGAGGTACGCCGGCCGATAGAAAGCCGTCAAGGGTCTGGCCGGCGGGTGGCGTCTGTGGTATGAATGAGGGGTGATGAGTGTGCCGCATCTGATCCTCACCGTCATTGTGCTGATGTCCATATCGGTTGCGGCCCGCCCGGCGGAACAGGAGATTCCCATGCTGACGCAGATCGACCATTTCTTCATCCAGTCCGCCGAATCCGAGCGGCTGTTCCGGCTGTTCCGGGACGACTTCCAGCTCCCCGAGGCGTGGCCCTACCAGCGGTACGGCGGCTTCGCCAGCGGCGG
>CALAMB010000054.1 GCA_937925645.1 uncultured Acidobacteriota bacterium | reverse complement strand
GCGTCCTGCTGCGCGGCGTAGAGCTGCACCTGGGCCGCGGTGTTGTTCACCTTCCAGCCCGAGGGCACCGGGAACTGGAACGCGAGCTGGGGATGATAGAAAGTCTGCCCCTCGACGTAGCCCTGGCGGGGGTCTTCGCCGAAGACGAGCCCCTCGAGGCGGCTGAGGTACCCGTCGCGGTTGGTGACGAACGCCGCGCCTGCCAGCTTTTCCTGCCAGACCTGGGCGTCGCGCCGGATGGCCGCGATCCGGTCCGGAGGGTTGGGGTGGGTGGAGAACCAGCCGGGCAGGCCGCTGCGGTCGGAGCCCGGGTTGAGCCGCTCCAGCGTGACGAACATGTTGGCCATGTGGTTGGCGTCAAACCCGGCCCGGGAGGCATACTCGACGCCCAGGGCGTCCGCCTGGCGCTCGTCGTCGCGGCTGAACTTCAGGAAGAGCATGCTCAGCCCCAGTTGGGCGATGCCGGCGTACTTCTGGAACGTCTCGGAGAACATGCTGCCCACGCCCAGCCCCAGCATGGCCAGTTGCGCCTGGCTGTACTGGCGCACGCTGTGGCGCGCCGCGATGTGGCCGATCTCGTGCGACATGACGCCGGCCAGCTCCGCCTCGTCGTTGAGGTAGGAGAGCATCCCCCGGGTCAGATACACGTACCCGCCGGGGACCGCGAAGGCGTTCACCACGTCGCTGTCCACCACCTGGACGGGGTAAGTCAGGTCCGGCCGGTGGCTCAGCGCGCCCAGCTTGGTGCCCAGCGCGGCCACGTAGGCGTCGAGTTCCGGGTTGTTGTACTTGCCGTACGTCTGCAGGATCTCGGGATCGAGCTGCTTGCCCAGGGCGATCTCGTCGGCGGTGGAGACGAGCATCAGCTCCCGTTTGCCCGTGACCGGATTCTTCGCGCAGGACATGCTCCAGATCACCAGGGTGGCCGCCACGACCACGGCAGCGGTCCGCCAAACGATGGAACGACGCATCGCGCACCTCCTGATAGTGGGAACCAACCGATGATCCTATTATAGTACTTTTGTGGCGTGCTCACCCGAAATCAGGGGTTCCGGTTCCTGTCGAACGGGGGTGGCGATGACGGTCGTGACGCCGGTGGCCCGTCATCAGGTGGCGGTTTCTTAAGGGCCGAGCACCAGGCCCAGACGGGCGGCGTCGTATGCCGGCGTCGCGCCGGAACGCGATGCCACGTAGGCAGCCAGCCGGCAGGCGTCGGCCAGGACCGCCGGCCAGGGGGGCGTCGCCCGGGCGGTCAGGGCGGCGGCGAGCACGGCGGTAAAGGCGTCGCCGGCTCCCACCGTGTCACGGACGGTCACCGGCTCGGGCCGGCAGCGGTGCCAGCGTCCGTGATCCAGGAGGATCGCGCCGTCGGCGCCCAGGGTGACGCAGATCCGACGGCATCCGGTGCGCCGTTGCAGCGCCGCGACGGCCGCTTCCAGGGGGGTGCCGGCAGCGGCGCCCGACAGCACCAATAGCTCCTGCCGGTTGAGCTTGAGCAGGTCCGCCCGGCGGGCGAGCCGCAGGGCCCGGGCCCGGTCATCATGGGGGGGGCGCAGGTTGATGTCGCAGATGCGGATGGCCGCGGTTGCTTTCAGTAGCCGGGCCAGCGTTCGCCGGTTCGGGGCCTGGCGGAGGGCCAGGCTGCCAAAGACGACGGCGTGCGGATTCTCAGCGGCGATCGCCGCTGCACCGCTGGGGTTGGGAATCCGATCCCAGGCGGCGGGTTCGGCGATGGTGAAGCGGGGGTTGCCGTCCGCATCCAGCGAGACGCGCACTGTGCCGGTGGGCAGGTCCCGCCGGATCGCCACGGCCCGCGTGTCCACGCCGAGGCGGTTCAGGGTGGCCAGCGCTTCGGCGCCCGGGCCGTCGTCGCCCACCGCCGACACCGGCAAGGCCCGGCGGCCTAGACGGCGCAGGTGTACGGCCACGTTCAGGGGTGCCCCGCCCATGAACCGGCCGGTGGGCAGGTGGTCCCAGAGGATCTCGCCGAAGCAGAGGATCGGTCCCGTCGGCGGACGCTCGCCCGCGGCCCGGTTCATGATCCGGCCACCTGGAGTTCGTGGCAGGTCCGGATGAACTCCGCTGCCGACCAGGCCTGGTAACGTTTGCCCATGGGCCGTCCCGTCACTCCGTGGGCCCATTCGTTGAATTCCCACTCCCCGGCGATGCCGGTCCGGTTGAGCTCGGCCAGTCGGACCAGCTCCTGGCGAGCGAGTTCGGGGAGGCCGATCCGGTGGATGAACCGGACCCACTGGGCGCCGATGAACGGCCACACGCCGCCGTTGTGATAGTGGTGGGGCAGATTCATCAGGTTGACGGTGTAATACCGGCGCCAGTCCGGGTCGCCGCCCGTCACCACCGGGTAGAGGTTGGCCACCGGGAAGGGCTGGTTGACGCCCACTCCCCACATGAAGCGGAACGCCTGCCGCGCCTTCTCCAGATCCAGCACCCCGTACAGGAAGGCCATCACGTTGCCCAGGACGTCGCACCGCCAGCTGTAATCGAACGGAGTGACCTGGGCGATCAGGTAGCGGGCATCGCCCAGCGCGAACTGCTGGTCGGCGAAACTGGGCCCCTCGCCGGGAGCGGGCTGGCTGGTGCTGGGCCAGAAGTGAAGCAGGATTTCCTTCTTGATCACCTGGGACCAGCGCAAGTAGTCGCCGGCCCGGGCATCTTCCCCCAGCAGCTCCAGCATCCGGCCGAAACAGATGTTGGCGCGGTACCACAGGATCTCATCATAGAGCACGTTGTAGCTCCGGCCGAACAGGTCGGTCCAGTCACCGGCTTCGGGGATTTCAAGAAGGGCGTCGTTGTTGCCGTCGTGGGCGCTGAGCCAGTCCATGGCCCGCTGCAGGCGGCCGGCGTGCCGGCGCAGGAACTCCAGGTCATGGGTCGCCTTGGTGTACTCGTAGCAGGCGATGACAAGCCACAGGCCGCTGTCGATGGAGCAGATGCTGCCGATCCCCGAGTAATCGGGCCGGCCTGAATCGATGGCCACGTTGGTGGGGATCTGCCCGTTGGGCGACAGGTTGCCCAGCAGGGTCTCCAGGGTGGCGAGCTGGCACCGACGGATGGACTCGTCGCCGGCGAGCGGCAGCGATCCGCACACGGCGATGGAACCATCCCGGGCCCAGACGCTCCGGTAATTGATGTCGGTGCCCGAGGGATCGTTGTCGGGCAGCGAGCACGCCGAAAAGCCAACCGAGGTCACGTTCCTGCGCAACGCCTCCACCGCCCGCCCGTAGGCCAATCGGATGAAGGCCTCCTCGTTGCTGACCGGTCGTTCTGTCCGGCCGTGATCGGGCAGAAAGGGAACCTGGCCCGCGTCGGTCTCGGTCTCCGGTAGTTTCGCACCGGCGGGGAACACCTGGTAATGGCTCAATCCCTCCACCACGCCCCGGGCGCAGGGCGCCGCCGCGTGGTAAAAGGGCCGGTGCTTGGTGGCCTGGTACAGTTCCGGCTGGGCGTTGCCCACCACGATCCCCTTGACCTGATCGATGAGGAACATGGCCAGGTCGTTGCCGCTGTCACCGGCCACCAGGACATGATCGGCTCGGATCTTCAAGTGGCGGATCAGCCAGCGCAGGGCATTGCCCTTGTTCGCCCAACGGGGCAGAATGTCCAGGTGGAGGGAACTGGAATACACCACCACCACGTCCAGCCCGGCTTTGGTCAGCCGCTTTTCGACCAGGGCCAGTTGCTGGGGCTCGGCGTTTTCCAAAAACCAGCTGGATTTGAACCGGTTCTGAAAATGGTTGGGCTGGCGGGTGATGGGCAGGTCCACCTGGCGGATGATCCCGTCCACCCGGGCCAGGTTCCATCCCTCTTCCAGGATTTCTGAAAACTCCTTGATGAGGCGGCCCTGGCGGCGGTCGAAGATGCCCGTGCCGACGCCGGCGATGATGAAATCGGCCTCCGGCAGCCCCTCCTGCCGACAGACGGCTGCGGTGTCATCCAAAAGCCGGCCCGTGTTGTAGCAGAGCAGGGGCCGCCGGCCGGAATCGAGCGCCTCCCATTGCATGCGGAAGAAATGGGTGGCGGGCGGATCACCCAACAGGGTGCCGTCCAGATCGGACGCAAACAGCTTGATCGTGGCGGTGCGCATGGAACGGCCCTAGCCTTCGTGGACTATTATGGCGGGCGATTCGCGATCCTCCACGGTGCGGATCAGTTGCTGGGCGATCCCGGTCCAGGTGAAGTAGCTGCGCACTCGGTGGGCACCCTCCTGGGCCAGCCGCCCGGCCAGGTGGCGGTAGCGCAGCGTCTTGACCATGGTGATGCCGAGGTCCTCCGGGTCGAACGGATCGGCGCAGAGCGCGTGGACGCCGTAGGACATGGTCCGGATCAGGCCGCCGTGCACCGTGATGACAGTGGGGGTGCCGCACGCCATGGCCTCGATGGCGGTCATGCCGAAGGGTTCGTATCGGCTGGGCAGCACGAACACGTCAGCCGCACGGTAGAAATCGGCCATCTCCTCGTCGGGCAGGGAGCCACGGAACCGGATCCGGTCCGCCAGGCCGGAGCGGTCGGCCTGTTCCCTGAGTTCCGCAAGCAGCGGGTCGCCTTCCAGGTTCGGCGACTCAGTTCCCACGGCCAGCACCAGGATGGCATCGGGTACGCGCGGGGCGACCACCCGGAAGGCGTCCAGCAGCAGGTCGAATCCCTTGTTGCGGGCCAGCCGCCCCACGGAGGCGATGACCCGGTGACCGGTGTAGCCGAGCTGGTCGCGCAACAGGTCACGGGACGAGTCGCTGAGCGGGAAAAAGCGATTGTCGTCGTAGCCGGGCGGGATCACCTGGATCTTGTCTGCTGCTGTGCCGTAATCCTTACGGATGATGTCCAACTGGGGCGGCGAGGTGGCCACCACCAGGTCGCAGTCCTTGAAAATCCGGCTTTCGCTCGCGATGCGCTGCCGGAAATTGTAGGTGGCCTCGAATGCCGCCTCCTCCTCGGGATGGTCCTGCTGCATCTGCTGTTTCTTCCAGGAGCCAAGGGAATGGGGGGTGAACAGGTGCATGGCCCCCACGGCGTCGGCGATGTACTGGCCGGCCAGGCCGGCGTCCCAGTAGTGGCTGTTGATGAACTGGTAGTTCAGCCGGTCCCGGGAAATCCAGCGCAGGGCCCGTTCGGCCCACTCCGGGATGTGCTCGTGCAGGTACTCCTTGGGGATGAAGTTCGGCCCGCCGCACGGGACGCGCAGGATGCGCACGCCCGGTCCGGCGGATTCCTCGGCGGGCTGCTCCTCGAAGCGGCGGGTCCAGATGTCCACCTGGTAGCTGAGCTGAGCCAGCTTGCGGGACAGTTCCAGCACATACACCACCTGCCCGCCGGTGTCGGGAGCGCCGAGGGGCGGCTCGGCTGACACGTAGCCATGGGTGGAAATCATGGCGATGCGCCGCTTGACGCGGGGCCGCCGACGTTGCGGGAGGGGATTCATGATCGGTTCTCCAAAAAATGGTTTTCTACGACGTCCAAACCGCTCCTGGCGGAGGCCACGCGATGCACAGAATTGAGGAACTTGTCGTGCCGGCGACGACGGCTGGCGTGTGGTGGATCGAGAGCAGACCGCGACGGGTTTCGCATGAGCCAGAGCGTGATTTTCCGGACACCTCAGGTCGCAGTGAACTCATTGTAGCATCTGGAGTTGAAATCATCAACCCCAAAACGGGCGGCCGCGCGTCACATCGGCTCCAGCCGACCGGTCCGCGCCCGATGCTCCATCGCCTGCTGGCGCCACATGGCCGCGTAGAGGCCGCCGGCGTCGATCAGCTCGTTGTGGCGGCCGGTCTCGACGACGCGGCCCCGGTCCAGCACGTAGATGGTGTCGGCATGGGCGATGGTGCTCAGCCGGTGCGCGATCAGGATCACCATGTGCTGCCGGCTGCGCGAGATCTCGCGCAGGGCGCCGGTGATCTCGCCCTCAGTGAGCGAGTCCAGCGACGAGGTGGCCTCGTCGAAGATGAACAGCCGGGGCGCGCGCAGCAGCGCACGGGCGATGGCGAGACGCTGCCGCTCGCCGCCGGAGACCCGCAGCCCGCCCTCGCCCAGGCGCGTGTCGAGCCCCTGGTCCGACCGCGCCAGCAGCGCGCCCGCCGAAGCGCGGCGCAGCACGTCGAGCATCTCGGCGTCGGTGGCCTCCGGCTTCACCAGTTGCAGGTTTTCCCGGATGGTGCCCGAGAAGAGCTGGGCGTCCTGGGCGACGAAGCCGATCTGGCGACGGACGCGGTTGTAACGCAGCTCGTTGATGGGGACCCCGTCCACCGACACGACGCCGCCGTTCGGGGCGTAGAGCCCGAGCAGCAGCTTGACCAGCGTGCTCTTGCCGCAGCCCGACGGGCCGGCGAAGGCGATGGTGTCGCCGAGCCGCGCCTCGAACGAGATGTGGTCGATGGCGTTGTCGGCCGCCCCCCGGTACCGGAAGACCACGTCGTCGAATTGCAGCCGCTCGATCACGCCGATCTCGACGGGTTCGTCCGGCCGCTTTTCGATGGGCGTCTGCATGAGCCGGTCGAACGCCAGCAGCGAGGCCTCGGACTCGCGGTAGCTCAGGATGACCCGGCCGAGCTGATGGAGCGGGCCGAAGATCGTGTTGAGGATCAGCTGGAACGACACCAGCTCGCCGGCCGACAGGGCCTGGCGGAAGATGAGCCAGAGCAGGATGAACAGGATCGACTGCCGCAGGAGGTTGATGAGCGTGCCCTGCAGGAAGGCGAGGCCGCGGATCTTGCGGACCTTTTCCATCTCGAGGTCGAAGATCCGCCGGGTGTGGACCTGCAGCCGGCGGATCTCCGGCCAGGTGAGCCCCAGGCTCTTGACCAGCTCGATGTTGCGGAGCGACTCGGTGATCTGGCCGGACTGGCGCACGCTCTCGCGGACGATGGCGCGCTGGACGGTCCGGATCTTGTGGCTGAGCAGACCCGTGAACCCGGCCATGAGCGCGACGCCGATCCCGAACACCGGGATCAGCAGCCAGTTCTTGGTCACGCCGTACCAGACGATGAAGCCGATGCCCACGGCGGAGGAATAGAGGATGGTGACAGCCGCGTCCAGGAAGCGCTCGGTGTCGGTGCGCACCTTCTGCAGCAGGCCCATCGTCTCGCCGCTGCTGCGCGCCTCGAGCTCCACGAACGACAGCCGCAGCGTCTGCTTGAGGCCGTCGTTGAACATCTCCGTTCCGGACTTGCCCACCACGAGCCGCAGCAGGTACTCCTGGACGGCCGTGGCGGCGCGGGCGGTCAGGGCGATGGCCACCGCCAGGGCCAGCCAGCCCAGCGCGCCGCGGACGAGTTCCGCTTCCGAACGCCCGCCGGGATTGAGCACGTAGTCGTCCAGGATCCGGCCGAAGATCAGCGGATCGACGAGCGCCAGCACCTGGGCGAGGCCGGCCAACATCAGGATCAGCGCGATGAGCCCGCGGTGCGGTCGGAGGTAGCGCCAGAGTATTTTCATCAGTCACCCTGCCTGTCCGGCAGATGGCAGGCGGCGGATCGGCGCGCAGGCGGAATATGTCCGCGGCGAGGCGGCCGTCGCCGCGGTTGTCCGCTAGCGGCGGCGGTACACGTCGGTGCTCAGGTACTTGAGGCCGGAGTCGCACAGGAGCGTCGCCACGCGGGCC